>NZ_JAUTBL010000001.1:1552500-1895552 GCF_030819275.1 Agrobacterium larrymoorei
AAGTGCGAATGTTGACATGAGTAACGATAAAGGGAGTGAGAGACTCCCTCGCCGAAAGACCAAGGGTTCCTGCTTAAAGTTAATCTGAGCAGGGTTAGCCGGCCCCTAAGACGAGGCGGACACGCGTAGTCGATGGGAACCACGTTAATATTCGTGGGCCTGGTGGTAGTGACGGATCTTGTGTGTTGTTCAACCTTATTGGATTGGTTGGGCGGCGAAGAGGTTCCAGGAAATAGCTCCACCGTATAGACCGTACCCGAAACCGACACAGGTGGTCAGGTAGAGTATACCAAGGCGCTTGAGAGAACTATGTTGAAGGAACTCGGCAAATTGCACGCGTAACTTCGGAAGAAGCGTGACCCTTTTGCACGCAAGTGTGATGGGGTGGCACAGACCAGGGGGTAGCGACTGTTTATCAAAAACACAGGGCTCTGCGAAGTAGCAATACGACGTATAGGGTCTGACGCCTGCCCGGTGCTGGAAGGTTAAAGGGAGAGGTGCAAGCTTTGAACTGAAGCCCCAGTAAACGGCGGCCGTAACTATAACGGTCCTAAGGTAGCGAAATTCCTTGTCGGGTAAGTTCCGACCTGCACGAATGGCGTAACGACTTCCCCGCTGTCTCCAACATAGACTCAGTGAAATTGAATTCCCCGTGAAGATGCGGGGTTCCTGCGGTCAGACGGAAAGACCCCGTGCACCTTTACTATAGCTTTACACTGGCATTCGCCAAGGCATGTGTAGGATAGGTGGTAGGCTTTGAAGCAGGGACGCCAGTTCCTGTGGAGCCATCCTTGAAATACCACCCTTATCTTCGTGGATGTCTAACCGCGGTCCGTTATCCGGATCCGGGACAGTGTATGGTGGGTAGTTTGACTGGGGCGGTCGCCTCCGAAAGAGTAACGGAGGCGCGCGATGGTTAGCTCAGACCGGTCGGAAATCGGTCGTCGAGTGCAATGGCATAAGCTAGCCTGACTGCGAGACTGACAAGTCGAGCAGAGACGAAAGTCGGTCATAGTGATCCGGTGGTCCCGTGTGGAAGGGCCATCGCTCAACGGATAAAAGGTACGCCGGGGATAACAGGCTGATGACCCCCAAGAGTCCATATCGACGGGGTTGTTTGGCACCTCGATGTCGACTCATCGCATCCTGGGGCTGGAGCAGGTCCCAAGGGTATGGCTGTTCGCCATTTAAAGCGGTACGTGAGTTGGGTTCAGAACGTCGTGAGACAGTTCGGTCCCTATCTGCCGTGGGTGTAGGAATATTGACAGGATCTGTCCCTAGTACGAGAGGACCGGGATGGACGTATCTCTGGTGGATCTGTTGTCCTGCCAAGGGCATAGCAGAGTAGCTATATACGGAATGGATAACCGCTGAAGGCATCTAAGCGGGAAACCAACCTGAAAACGAGTGTTCCCTATCAGAGCCGTGGAAGACGACCACGTCGATAGGACGGGTGTGGAAGTGCAGTAATGCATGAAGCTTACCGTTACTAATAGCTCGAGCGACTTCTTCGTTCCCATTGTTCATGCTCATCGAAGATGAGCATCATCTCTTCTGTCCTGACGCGCTTAGCGCTCCGGACGGGCCGCGCCACAAGCGCGACGACCGCTGGTCTGTATGGCTCCTTACTCAAACGCGAGAAAGGCAACACACAGACAGGTCGGAGAAAGACGTGTTGAAATTAAATGTGGCTTCGCCACCCAGCTTCTCGATACAACAGCACATGCAAAAGCATGTGCCAGTTGCGTTTCGCCGACCTGGTGGTTATCGCGGGGCGGCTGCACCCGTTCCCATTCCGAACACGGCCGTGAAACGCCCCAGCGCCAATGGTACTTCGTCTTAAGACGCGGGAGAGTAGGTCGCTGCCAGGTCTGCTAAACGCAACGAATAAATCTTCTCAAATCAAACTCCTCCGGCCAAGGCCGATACCAAAGGCCGCATCCAAAGCGGCCTTTTGCAGTTCTAAAGATTACTCGACATCCAAGTCGAACAAAGTCAACGCGGGGTGGAGCAGCCCGGTAGCTCGTCAGGCTCATAACCTGAAGGCCGCAGGTTCAAATCCTGCCCCCGCAACCAAATATCTACGTCACCATCAAAACCCCGTAGCAACATGCTGCGGGGTTTTGACGTTTAAGGGAGGTGCGCTTCATCAAGCGGTGCTGGGATGTAGCCCACGCGGTCGGAGCGATATCCGCTATTACGAGACTCCGTAATCGGCGCCGAAGCGTTGTGGCAGCCTCAGGCCGCGCTCAGCCCCTCCCAGCATCGCTTCCGGCGCCGCCGTGTCGTTGAGGAAGTTGGGGCTCTTTTTGTCGTCGGCCGAGCTCAACATTGCAGCCAGGTCTCCCCATAGCACCATTATGGTTGCTCCACGCTCCAACGCGGCCATGACCGGAGGTGTCTTCCCAGTCAGATTGACGTAGGCCGTGACGGTTTCCACCCTTTCAGATCGGCCGAAAGGCTAGGCATTCACCATGGGACGGCTTTCGTGTCGTATCTACGATGCTTTAGACTTCAAGATATCGGTCAACGATTTTACAACGCAATGAGTGCTACATTTTGATGAATTGGATGTGGTTGGACCTCAGGGTCGTGGTCTCAAGATCCAGGAGGTTATTAATACAGGAATTCCGCATGCCGGCGCATAAATGTTGATGACATTCGATCCCTGTAACTGCATCGACATAAGCAAGTCTCTCGATTTCCTGTTTTGCAAGAGATAGCTCTCGGTTTGCGGCCATTAGGGCTGTCTCTGCGTTCTTTCGCTCCGTAATGTTTTGTAGCGTGACCGAGATCGCTGAAGGTCGGTTTTCACCGGCACGATAAAAGGGGCTCACCGACACAATCGGGAAACGGTCGCGGAGAACAATTTCATGATCGTCGACACGACCACCTTGGTCGAAATTGGCGAAGTCACGTCCGACATTATCGATATGCTGCTTTGGGTTGATGGCGAAGGTCGTAGCCCCGACGATCGATGATAGAAGGGTCTGCGTCAATTCCGCATATTTGTCGTTCGCGGCTAAAAATAAGTTTCCCCGACTTATGAAACGGGCTGCGATAGGCAAAGACAGTTACGCTCATTCCGAACAAACGCGCGTTCGATCTCGCTGTCACGCGCGAGATTGAAGACAGCCCACGCCAGCAATCTCCTCTGGCGGTTGTCATTGCAGATGTGGATCGTTTCAAGCAATTCAATGACCTGTACGGGCATCTTGAAGGCGATGCCTGTCTGGCTAGTCTTGGCACGGCGATAGCGCAAAACATTAGTCGCCTGGGCGACTTCTGCGCACGTTACGGCGGAGAAGAATTCGCCATCGTCTTGCCCGAGACTGATTTGGGCGGTGCGTTGCAGCTGACTGAGGGTATACGTGAAAGCATCCAAAATCTGGCTCTGGTTCATTCGGAAAATTCTACTGGCTTCGTGACCATGAGCTTTGGCATTTCAGTTGTCGAAACCATGCCGTTTGGCCTCGATATCGATGTTAGCCGAAAGCTCATCATGCAAGATGCGGATGAGGCATTGTACCCAGGCGAGAAATTCGGGCAGGAACAAAATTGTCGCTCGCGGCTTGGCATTGACCGCAAGCAACAAAATAACTCGATCGATGACGAACCAGTCGCATCCGCGAGAGTGAGAGCCGGTCTTCGCAGACCACGCTCGCTGCGCTGTAGATCGCGCGGCCCGACGCCGCCGAAGTGTCGTCGTTTGCGGCGATGTAAGCGCCACAGGGACCGCTCTGACGACGGTGCTGCCATCGGCCGCGCAGGTTTGTGGATGATCCCTCTCACGCCAAATCGATGACGATCTTGCCGAAGGCGCCCAGGTTGAGATGATCGAGGGCTGCGGGAAGCTCGGAGAGCGGATAGCGTTGGTCAATCACTGGCTTGATGCCGGTGCGGTCGACCGCTGCAACCAGATCTTCCAGAGCCCGACGGTGGCCGACGCCAATGCCCTGAATCGTGAGGTTCTTCAGCATCAGGGTGCCGGCGGGTGCCGCGAGCTCGAACCCTTCCAACACACCGATCTGGTGAATGTGGCCACCGATTGCCGCCGCCTGCACGGCTTTTGCGAGATGCGCCCCACCGACGATTTCCAGGATATGATCGGCACCATGGTCGTTGGTGAGCTGATAGACGGTCTCCACCCAATCTTCCTCCGACCGATCTATGCCATGATCAGCGCCGAGGATCTTGGCACGCTCCAGCTTCTCTGCATTCCCTGAAATTACGATGGTTTTTGCACCGTGGACCTTGGCGATTTGCAGGCCGAACAGGGCAACGCCGCCGGTGCCCTCGACCAGCACGATCTCGCCTTGGCGGAGGCGGCCTTTTTCGATCAGCGCGAACCAGGCTGTCAGGCCCGCACAGGGCAAGGTGCTGGCTTCGGCGTCATCCAGCGTCGACGGCGTGCGCACGAACCAGTCCTCCGGAAAGACCACATACTCGGCGAGCACGCCTGGATAAACTCCGCCCAGCGACTTGTAGGGGGGTACCCTGCCGTTGCCGTTTGGCCTGCCGTCGATCCAGCCCGGCGCGAAGGTGGAAATCACCCGGTCACCCTCGGCAAACCGCGTCACACCGGAGCCGGCCGCCTGAACCGTGCCCGCCAGGTCGGAGCCCGGCGTGAAAGGAAAGTCGAGCGGCAAGCCCATGCCATTGTCGATCATCAGCTTGTCACGATAATTGAGCGACACTGCCGCCACCTTCACCAGCACCTCGCCATCAGCGGGTTTGGGAATGGTGATCCTCTTCAGGGCCAGCCTGTTGCGCCCGATCCCATCCATTTCCCAACGCTGCATCGTGTCCGTCATACTCTGTTCCTTCTCGGTGGATTTGCACTCAGCGCAACATATCGTTGAATTCAGGGAGCCAGTGTTGATATGTTGTCCGCATATTGGTTCCCACTGGACGACAATCATGAGCGAGATGCTGAGCGGGTTGGATGCTTTTGTGGCAGCGGTGGAAACAGGGAGTTTTGCTGCGGCGGCCGAGCGGCTCCATCTGACACGATCGGCTATCGCCAAGGCCATTGGTCGGATCGAGGCACGGCTTGATGTGCGCCTGTTCCATCGTACCACCCGCACCCTGGCGCTGACCGAAGATGGACAAGGCTATTACGAACGTTGCGTTCGGGCTCTGGAAGAATTGCGTGCTGGCGAAGCGGCTCTTGACTCAGGTCGAAAGGAGGTGGTGGGGCGTCTGCGTGTCTCCATGCCGGTGTTGTTCGGACGCCGCTGCATTGCGCCCGTGCTGGCGAGGCTGGCGGCAGAACATCCGAGGCTTGAACTAGACCTGTCGTTCAGCGATCGTCCCGTGGACCTGGTCGAGGATGGTTTCGATTTGGCGATCCGCAATGGCGCGGTGGGTGATGGCATTGGGTTGATGACACGCACGATCAGTCTGCAACGCATGACCGTCTGCGCTGCACCGTCCTACCTTGACGCTCACGGTCGGCCGAAAAGCCTTGACGAGCTCGCGAACCATAGCGCGATCACCTATGGTCGGTCTGGCCAGATCAGGGCATGGCAGTTTCCGATCGGTAACGGAAACCGAGCGGAGGCAACGCCCCCGAGCCGTCTGCGCTTCGATGATCTCGAAGCCATCGCGGACGCTGCAGAAGCGGGTTTCGGTCTCGCCTGGCTACCCTGCTGGCTGATCCGCGAACGGGTGCGAGCCGGCACGCTCGTACCGCTGCTCGAAGACGTCCCGCGCCTCGTATTCTCCACCCATGCGTTGTGGCCAGAGACGTCGCATTTACCATTGCGCGTCCGGTACGCCATAGATGCGCTTGCGACCGCATTGCCGGGAAGCGCAGAACTGTGAGGCAAGTTGGGCAACGGGGATCAGGAAGGCGTCGCACGCCCTCGTTTAGCACTCGGACCGGTGATCTTTCCTGAAAGCCACCATCAAGGTTTCATATGGCAGTGTAACGTCGCTGCGGCCTGCAAGCTCCGGCGTCTCGGCAATGAGATCTCGTAGACGCCGCTCGACGTCGGCACGCTCTTCTGCCGGCAGCGCGGCAATGAAACTCGTGGACAGGGCGCGGTCGATAATCACCCGATCCGGGCTTCCCGTGTGGGCATTGGTAGCGTGCCGCTCGGGTAAGGGCGTTAAGCCTTCTGCCGGAAACACGGTTCGCCACCGTCCCGTCTGAAACCGAGGTGTGTCTCCCTCATATCGGTCCAGAATTGCTCCCATCGAAGCCACCCATGGAACTCCCACGTCCCGGCCGTTCCAGATCAAACCCAGCACACCGCCGGGCCTCAGCACGCGTCGCATCTCCGTAACGGCCTCGGCCGTGGCAAACCAGTGAAAGGCCTGGGCGCAAACGACAACGTCGACAGAGGCGTCAGGCAAGCCAATCTGGTCGGCAGAACCGCCCAATGTCCTGACATCGAATGCGCTGTCGATCTTGGCCCTCATGGCGTCTACCGGCTCAAGCGCGATAATCTCTGCCCCGGTTTCTTGGAGAAGCGGCAGGAACTTGCCGGTGCCTGCTCCTACCTCAAGAACGGTTCGTCCAAGGTGAAGTCCAAGCGTCTTTCGCAACCAATCGACAGCCTCTGGTGGATAACTTGGCCGTCCGCGGACATAAACGTCAGCAGCTGTGGAATAACCGTCCGAAGCCGCGCGATGAACCAAAGCCTTGTCTCCTTGAGAGTACGGTGACTGCCAATATTCGTAGCTGAGGCTCGCCCACACTGTCAAAGCCTCGATCAACAGAAGAGATGTCTTTGAAGCATCCAGTGCATCAACGTTGAGCAGGTGATAGTTCGAGTCCCATCAAGATCTCTGATATTTTAGATACCGTTGTACTGCATTCGGAAGAGCTGCGTCGAACGCTGAATGGCCGAGAGAACTCTCTGGTTATCAAGGAGGGTGCCGACAGGTCAGAGCAATTATCGCTGATCGGTCTCAAGCGCGGCTGCTGTTTCAAGCCAGTAGAATAATGCCTGGCAACCTAACGCCTTTGGATGATGCGGAGACTGGCTTGAGTAGCTAGCCAGGCGGTGATCTCCCAAATTTCGCTCGCCGACAAACAAGGCTGCTCTCCGGTGGTAGTTCGAAGGATTTGCTCAAATCGGCGTGTGTCGTCTTCGAGCCGATGGTCTTGGTCTGAGGGCGTTGCTGAAACGGCGCGCTGTTTGACCCTGTTCCAACTGCTTTAGTGAATTGCGCAACAGGGCGAATGCACAAGAATGAATTCCTCAAACTGCGCTCAGTTTGGAATACACACCTTTGATAATCTATCAAAACAATAGAAATTGAAAGCAATGAATGTGAGGCGAGAGATGAACATAGTCGGCATAAGCGGCAGCGTAAAACAACCGTCACGCACGGCGCGTGTTGTCTCGGATATTTTAGCGTCGATCGAAAGACGAGTAAGCGCTTCCGTGAACACGATCGATCTGGCCGTGGCAGCACCGATCCTGTTCAGAGCCCTGCGCGCCGATCAACTGGATGAGGCAGGTCGCAAGATAATCGATGCCGTGGAGGCTGCCGATGTTCTTGTTGTCGGTTCGCCGGTGTACCGCGCATCCTACACTGGGGCGTTGAAGCATCTCTTCGATCTCGTCGACTTCCGTGCGCTCCAAGGCAGACGGGTCGTCCTTGCGGCAACGGGCGGTACGCCGTTGCATGGTCTGATGCTGGAGCACCAGTTCCGGCCTCTGTTCGGTTTCTTTGGCGCCGTGACCGTGCCGACGACCATCTACGCCGTTGAAGCGGACTTCACCGAATACACGCTTTCGAACCCAGCGGTCGAAGCGCGCATCGAGCGTGCTGTCACCGAGTTGATCGACCTTCTACCAGCAGCGAGCCCTGTGGCCCGCGATCACCATCCGAGCCTTCATGTCGTTTCGCGCGAAACGGCCGCCAACTAACATCAGGAAAGAGGACCTGCCATGACTGATTACCGCGCCGAGCCCGTGAAATTCGCCTATTGGGTGCCGAATGTTTCCGGTGGTCTCGTCATCTCGAACATCGAACAGCGCACCAGCTGGACCATCGAGTATAACCGTAAGCTGGCGCAGATCGCCGAAGCCAGCGGCTTCGAATACGCACTCAGCCAGATCCGCTTTACCGCCGGTTATGGCGCCGAGTTCCAACATGAATCCGTGTCGTTCAGTCACGCTCTTCTCGAATCCACGACGACTCTGAAGGTCATCGCCGCCATCCTGCCCGGCCCGTGGAACCCGGCGCTTGCCGCAAAACAGATCGCCACGATCAATCACCTGACCAACGGTCGCGTCGCCGTTAACATCGTGAGCGGCTGGTTCCGTGGAGAGTTCCACGCCATCGGCGAGCCGTGGCTCGACCACGATGAGCGCTACCGTCGCTCGGAAGAGTTTATCCGGGCGCTGCGGGGTATCTGGACGGAAGACAATTTCACCTTCCGGGGTGATTTCTACCGCTTCACCAATTATTCGCTGAAACCGAAGCCGATCGATCCGCAGCCGGAAATCTTCCAGGGCGGTTCCTCACGCGCGGCCCGCGACATGGCGTCCCGCGTGTCCGACTGGTACTTCACCAACGGCAATACACCCGAGGAAATCGCCAAGCAGGTCAATGACATCCGGGCCAAGGCCAAGGAAAACAACCACTCGGTCAAGGTTGGCGTAAATGCTTTCGCGATCGTGCGCGAGACTGAGGAAGAGGCTAAGGCCGTGCTTGCCGAGATCATCGAGAAGGCCAATCCGGAAGCGGTCAACGCCTTCGGCCATGAAGTGAAAAATGCCGGAAAGTCTTCCCCCGAAGGTGAGGGCAACTGGGCAAAGTCCAGTTTCGAGGACCTCGTCCAGTATAATGACGGCTTCCGCTCCAATCTCATCGGTACGCCGCGGCAGGTGGCCGAGCGCATCGTGAACCTGAAGCGCTCCGGTGCCGACCTCATTCTCTTGGGCTTCCTGCATTTCCAGGAGGAGGTCGAATATTTCGGCAAGCACGTCATACCGCTCGTGCGCGAGCTGGAAGAGGTGGAAGCAGGCGCGGCAATCGCCGCCGAGTAAGTCTCGCAAAGCTGAAGGGGCAGCGGCTTCGGCTGCTGCCCGCAACGCGGGCGTGATGGCGTTCGTGATCGAAAACCTGTGTCCGTTTGGGCGAAGCATGGATTGAACGATGTCGGCATCGAATTTTCTGCCTGCAAGTCTCGGCGTCGAGGTGGCGGTGTCGCCGGATATCCGTGAACACACCGCCCTTCATCGCGAGCGCGTCGAGCATGATCGCAGCGCGTCGCTTCCGGCTCAGGGGCTTGCGCTGGAGCTGCGCGGTATCGACCTTTCCTTCGGAGGCGTCGTCGCTCTGCAGAATGTCGATCTTGCCGTGCGGCATGGCGAAATCCGGGCCATCATCGGCCCGAACGGTGCGGGCAAGAGTTCGCTGATCAACGTCATCTCCGGCGTCTATCGCCCGGATCGCGGCCATGTCGCGATCAATGGGACCGCCTATCGAACCGTACCGACGCAAAAGCTCGCTCGCCTCGGCGTTGCGCGGACGTTCCAGAATCTCGCCCTGTTCAAGGGTCTCAGTGTTCTCGACAACGTCGCTACCGGGCGGGCCTATGTCGGGCGGGCGAATTTTCTCAGCCAGATCGCAGGTTTGCCCCGTGCGGTTCGGGAGCAGGCCGATGCCCGCGAGCGAGCGCAACGCATCATCGATTTCCTGCACCTGACGGCTTATGTCGACCGGCTTGCCGGGACGCTGCCCTATGGCCTGCAGAAGCGGGTCGAGCTCGCCCGCGCCCTTGCCGCCGAGCCGCGCATCCTGCTGCTCGACGAGCCGATGGCCGGCATGACGGCAACAGAGAAAAACGAACTCGCTGATTACGTGCGGCTCGCGCGCGACGAATATGCCATCACCGTCGTCCTGATCGAGCATGACATCGGCGTGGTGATGGGGCTTTCCGACCGGATCGCGGTGCTCGACTACGGGCGCAAGATTGCAGATGGCACGCCTACGGAGATTGCCAGCGATCAGCGCGTCATCGATGCCTATCTCGGTGTTGCGCCGGAAAATGAAGACGGGGAGGGTATATGATGGCCGAGTTCGATTGGTTGTTCTTTACCGAGGTGCTGGTCGGAGGTTTGCTCTCCGGGGTCATGTATTCGCTCGTCGCGATCGGTTTCGTGCTGATCTACAAGACGTCGGGTGTCCTGAACTTTTCGCAGGGCGCGCTTCTCCTGTTTGCGGCGCTGACATTCGTCAGCCTTGTTGAGCGTGGCGTGCCTTTCGCGGCAGCCTTTGTCATCACCTTTGCCATCATGGTGGTCCTCGGCATCACGATTGAGCGCGCGGTGCTTCGTCCACTCACGAACAGGCCGCCGATCACCCTGTTCATGGCGACGCTCGGCCTGTCCTATGTTATCGAAGGAGCGGCCCAGCTTCTCTGGGGCACGCAGGTTCATGGGCTCGATCTCGGTATTGAGGACATTCCCTTCGATGTCGGCGGCGTCTTTATCAGCCAGTTCGATATTTTTGCCGCTCTCGTGGCGGCCGGCATGGTGGCTATCCTCTCGGTCTTCTTCCGGTACACCCGCATCGGCCTCGGCTTCCGTGCTGTCGCCGACGACCAGTTCGCGGCCCTGGCCGTCGGTCTCAAGCTGCCCTGGATATGGGCGAGTGTCTGGGCGGCAGCAGGTCTCGTTGCTCTGGTTGCCGGGCTCCTCTGGGGCGCGCGGCTCGGGGTGCAATTTTCGCTGTCTCTGGTGGTGCTTAAAGCGCTGTCTGTGCTGGTTCTCGGCGGCTTCGATTCCATTCTCGGAGCGATCATCGGGGGCTTGCTCATCGGCGCATCTGAAAAGCTCGCCGAGGTCTATATCGGCGAGTATTTCGGCGGCGGTATCGAGGGCTGGTTTGCCTATGTTGTGGCGCTTGCTTTCCTGCTGATCCGCCCATCCGGCCTGTTCGGTCAAAAGCTCGTGGAAAGGGTCTGATATGTCCGCTGTTACAGCCGATCTTTCGCCAGCGTTTTCCCTGCCGCGCCATGCCGGCGTGGCCGCGGTGCTCGCCATCGCCTATCTCGTCGTGCCGTTCGTAGGCACCAGTTACCTCTTCGAGGCAATCCTGCTGCCGTTTCTCGCGCTCAGCCTCGCCGGGGTCGGTCTCAACCTTTTGACTGGCTATGCGGGGCAGGTGTCGCTTGGGTCGGCCGCATTCATGGCCGTCGGTGCCTTTGCGGCCTATAATTTCAATCTGCGGGTCGAAGCGCTGCCGCTTATCGTTTCGATTGCGCTCGCCGGTTTTTCCGCAGCAGCCGTTGGCATCGTCTTCGGCCTGCCGAGCCTGCGACTGCGTGGCTTCTACCTCGCGGTTTCCACTCTCGCGGCGCAGTTCTTCGTGCAATGGGCGTTGACGAAATTTAGCTGGTTCTCCAACGAATCCGCCTCCGGCGTGATCGATGCACCGGCGCTCTCACTGGCCGGGATTTCCTTCGAAGGGCCGGTCGGGCGTTATCTCTTCGCGCTGACCATCGTTGCCGTCCTCACGTTCCTCGCCTATCGCCTTGTGTCGTCGCAGACCGGTCGCAACTTCATCGCCGTGCGCGACAACGAGACCGCCGCACGCATCATCGGCATTCCGGTGCTTCGCACCAAGCTGCTCGCCTTTGCGATCTCATCCTTCATCATCGGCGTTGCCGGAGTAATCTGGGCCTTTGCATACCTGCGGACGGTGGAGCCGGCTGGCTTCAATCTCGACCGGTCGTGCCAGATACTCTTCATCGTCATCATCGGCGGGCTTGCCTCGATACGGGGCGCCTTCTTCGGCGCGGCTTTGATCGTCGTCTTTCCGCTCGTCCTGTCACGGCTTGGCTCTTGGCTGTTGGGCGATGTCTTTAATTCCGGCGTGCTCGATATGACGCAGAGAATCGTTCTCGGCACCTTGATCATTCTCTTTTTGATCCTGGAGCCTGATGGCCTCGTGTTATTGTGGGATCGCTTGAGGTCACGCATCGCAGCCGCCGTCAGGCGGGCATGAGGGACTCGAAGCCCCAGCCGCGAAGGCCGAAGGGCTTCCAACAAGAAAAACCCAAACAAGAAACGCGCATGAATCCCTGAAATCAGACCGGATGGCGAAGCGCCAGCCGACAGACGGAGTGTGTCCAGATATGACCTTTTATAAGAAAATCAAAGCCGCGGCCTTCGCTGCCGGAATCAGCCTCGCGTCCATCGCCGTCCCGGCCTTGGCCGATGAACAGTACTTTCCCCTCCAGAGCTACCGCGTCGGGCCCTATGCCGCGGGTGGCACGGGCTTTTTCGGTGGGTTCATCGATTATCTCAACCTCATCAATATCAGGGACGGCGGTGTCAACGGCGTCAAGCTGACCTGGTCCGAGGCCGAAACGCAGTACGAGGTCGAACGAGGTGTCGAGGCATATGAACGACTGAAGAGCAATCCCGGTGTTGCAGCCTGGAACCCGCTGTCGGTCGGCATCGCCTATGCCATGATCGATCGCATCACCCAGGACAAGGTGCCGCTCATCACCATCAATCACGGTCGCACGGATTCGACGGATGGCCGCGTTTTTCCCTATGTTTTCCCGTTGCTGCTCAACCCCTACAGCGAAACCTCCGGCATCGTGAATTATATCGCCTCCAAGGAAGGCGGGCTTGAGGGACTGAAGGGCAAGAAGATCGTCGTGCTCTATCACGGCTCGCCCTATGGCAAGGAAACGATCCCGATCTACGAGCTTCTGTCCAAGAAGTATGGCTTCGACCTCCAGCAGATCGAAGTCCCGCATCCGGGCAACGAGCAGCAGTCTCAGTGGCTGACGATACGCCGTGCCAAGCCGGATTACGTCGTGCTGCGCGGTTGGGGCGTGATGAACCCGGTGGCGTTGAAGACGGCGGCAAAGACCGGTTTCCCGGTCGATCACATCATCGGCAATGTCTGGTCCAACTCGGAAGAGGACGTCATTCCAGCTGGAGATGCGGCCAAGGGCTATACCGCCATCACGACCCAGGCATCCGGCGCCGAATATCCTGTGGTCAAGGAAATCGTGAAGACCGTCTACGACGCCGGCAAGGGCAACCTTGATGACAAGAGCCGCATTGGCTCCGTCTACCACAATCTCGGTATCGTCAACGGTATCCTGAATGTCGAGGCCGTGCGCATCGCCCAGGAGAAATTCGGCAAGCGGACATTGACCGGGGACGAGGTTCGCTGGGGCTTCGAGCATCTGCAGCTCGACCCTGCCCGTGTGGAGGCATTGGGTGCCAAGGATCTCTTTCACTCGATCAACGTCACCTGGGACAACCATGAGGGCAACGGCTACGTGACGTTCCAGCAGTGGGACGGCAAGAAGTGGAATGTGGTTTCCGATTGGATTGCGCCGGACTGGGCTCTGCTACGCCCGATCATCGAGAAGTCCTCCGAGGCCTATGCGGCGGAAAAGGGCATCAAGCTTCGGACCTCGGAAGACGCGAATTCCGTGACGAACTGATGTTCGCTTGGCCGGGCCAGGTTTCCTCACGGTCCGGCCACAACGTTCGAAACGCGCCAAGGAGATCGTGATGACCAACGCGAACAGGCTGCTCACTGTGGAGGGTCTCCATGCAACCTACAATCATGCCATCACCGCTTTGCAAGGCGTCACGCTTTCGCTGGGGCGAGGGGAAATTCTTGCCCTGCTCGGCGCGAACGGTGCTGGCAAGTCGACGACGCTGAAGGCGGTTTCCAACCTCCTTCCGGCTGAACGCGGGCAGGTGCTTGCTGGCCCTATCCTGTTTGACGGGCGTGATGTCACGCGCGAAACTCCGGCAAGCCTCGTCCGTCTCGGTCTTGTACAGGTGCTCGAAGGTCGCCATTGCTTCAAGACGCTGACGGTCGAGGAAAATCTGGTCTCCGGCGGTCTTGGCCGGTCCGCCACGCGCACCGAAATTGCGACCGATCTAGAGAAAATTTACGCGCATTTTCCTAGGCTTAAGGAAAAGCGCCGGGTGCTTTCCGGCCTTACTTCGGGCGGCGAGCAGCAGATGACCGCCATCGGTCGGGCGCTGATGTCGCGGCCGCGACTGCTGGTGCTAGACGAACCGTCGATGGGGCTGGCGCCTCTTATCGTGCAGGACATTTTCCGCACACTGAAGCGCCTCAACCGCGAAGAAGGTCTTTCGATTCTGGTTGCCGAACAAAACTCAGCAGTCGCGCTGACCTATGCCGACCGTGCCATTGTTTTGGAGAACGGGGTGAGCGTGCTGTCCGGCACGGCTGCCGAACTCAAGGCGCGGGATGACGTGAAAGCTTTTTACCTAGGCCAGAAGCCGGCGGCGCCTGTCGCGCACATTCACTGAAAATCAAAGGAAAAAGGAGACGTGGCATGACCATTTCCAACATCAAGACGAAAGATGCGGCTCAAGGCGTTCCGGCCGTGTCGCGGCCGAGCGAGCCGGCACACATCATCAAGAGTGACGCCGAGGCGATCGAAGTCGCGAAGAAACTGGCCGCCGAAATAGCCCCGGGTGCAGCCCTTCGCGACCGCGATCGTATCTGGCCGGTGAAGGAACTCGATGCCTTCTCGCAGAGCGGTCTCTGGTCGATCAACGTGCCGAAGGCATTCGGCGGTCCGGAGGTCTCTTATGCGACGCTCGCCAAGGTGATCGAGATCGTTTCTGCGGCCGATTCCTCTATCGGCCAGATCGCGCAGAACCATCTCGGCGTCGTCGCGGCGATCCGCACGGTTTCCGACGAAGCGCAGCAGAAACTGCTGTTCACCGAGGTATTGAAGGGAACGCGCTTCGGCAATGCCTTCTCCGAATTCGGCTCCAAACGGGCGGCGGATTTCGAGACGAAGTTTGTCGATGCTGGCGACCATGTGATCGTCAACGGCCAGAAATTTTACTCCTCCGGTGCACTTCTCGCCCATCTCGTGCCGATCGTTGCGCTCGATGATGAAGGCCGGGCCTGGTATGCGATTGCCGAGCGCGACGCACCCGGATTGACCGTGATCGATGACTGGTCATCCTTCGGGCAGCGGACGACATTGTCCGGCACTGTGATCCTGAACAATGTCAAAGTGCCCAAGACCCATCTGGTCCCCGGCTACAAGGGCTATGCGGAGCCGACCGCCGATGGTGCGATTTTCCAGATTATCCAGGTCGCGGTCGATACCGGGATTGCGCAGGCGGCGATCGATGAGACCGTTTCCTTCGTGCGCACCAAGAGCCGCGCCTGGGTCGACAGCGGCGTAGACAACGCCTGGGACGATCCCTACACGATCCAGGCGGTCGGCGATTTGACGCTGCGCCTGCACGCCGCGCAGGCTCTGCTGGAAAAGGCCGGTTACGCCATTGACCGAGCGATCCAGAACCCAAATGCTGAAACGGTTGCTGAGGCCCAGATCGTCACTGCCGAAGCGAAGATCCTCTCGACGGAAATTGCCATTGCAGCGACCAACAAGCTCTTCGAGCTGGCGGGCACGCGGTCTACGCTCGCTGAGCACCACCTCGATCGTCATTGGCGCAATGCCCGCACCCACACGCTGCACGATCCGGTACGATGGAAATATTCAATTCTCGGCAAGTATTTTCTGAACGGTGAGAAGCCGCCGCTCCATGCCTGGAGTTGAGATTTTGAGAAATGCGGGGCGCCGTCAGGCGTCCCGTCTTCGCGATCATTTTTTGGTCGGGCTTGATGAGCGGAACGATGGCTGGAGCGGTCGTTATCATAACTGGCGATGTTCATGGAGATACTCGCGCCGCAGCCTGTATCCATTTAGCGATTTATCGCTGGCGCCTGGGAGGCCAGCCTTGCCGACCGGCGCATGTCCGTCGGACGCATTCCGTAGCGCTTGCGAAACGCTCGGCTGAAATAAGCGGGGTCATCGAAGCCGCAATCGAAGGCGATCTGCATAATCGCCTCACCCGGGCCGCGCAGCAGAAGCGCCTGCCGAGCCGCCTCCAGTCGCCGCTCCAGAAGATAGCGGGAGAAGGTCGTACCCTCTCGATGGAACAGTTTCTGCACCGCTCGCGCCGAAATCCGCTCGCTGTGGGCGACGTCGGCCAGCGAAAATCCGCTGTCGGAGAGATGCGCGCCGACCGACTGCTTGATGGCGGATAACCGATCCGGCCGCCCGCCGCGTGCGACTCCAGCGGCAAGTTCGGCGATCAGCACAGGTAGAAGCTGGTAGAAATGCCTGACCATCATGTCCGCATGGCCATCTGTCTGGTGCGGCTGCTGCAACATATAGCCAGCATAGCAGATCAACAGTTGCAGAGGCAGGCAGTCGTTTGAAATCGGCCGCAGCATCAAGACCGACATCTGGCTTGCCGCGGGCCCGAGGACATGGTCGGACAGGTGCGCACAATCCAGCCGCCCGCCTTCGGAAAGCTCGATTGACAGCGGCTGGTCGGCGGCGGCAAACACGACTTCCGACCGAGCGGCCAGAACGGTGCGCGGCCCCTGCGCGACGCGAAGTGGCCCTTCCATGGCGCGCAGGATGACGATGCCCGGTCCTGTCAGACCCGAGGACGCGATGCGAACCGGCGTGGGACGAGGATAGAGCGTCGTCAGGGACAGGCCGAGCCGTCCCCAGAACAGACCGGGAATGTCGTCCTCCGGCGCTGGACCATCGTGCTCGACCTCGCCAAGCATCTCCGAGAGAATCATCCGCCACATCGGTTGTGTGGCGTCCCTCGCTACCGGGCGGTCGGCGGCCGCGCCGAAGCGCAGGGGAGTGAGGTTGGCGGCATGCTTCACTGTGCAAAAATCCCGTTCGGTTCGTTCTCGTCCAAGTTCGGTTCGCCTCAATCTGCGCTTTCCAAGGACGGCTTGTATAAAGATGACTGCGAAAATCTTGTTTTGCAACGACCTGTTTCGGAAAGCGGGACCGTCGATTTTGGGGGTTATTCATGCGTGGGACATTGGCGCTTGGTGTTTCGATTATTACCGTCGCCCTGGTGGCCGAGGCGCGTGGGCAGGACGCGGGCGAGGCACAACAGGATGGCAGTGCAACAGTGTTGCAGACCATCACCATAACAGCGGGCCGCGCGCCGCAGCAGATTTCGCAGACGGCCAAGACTGTGCATGTGGTCGAGGCGGATGAGATCCAGTCACGGGCCCGCTCCGGCGAAAGCCTGCAACAGATCCTCGCCGCTGAGATTCCGAGCTTCGACGCCGCCAGCTACGGTGCGCGCAGCTCTTACGGCCAGAACCTGCGCGGGCGCACTGCCCTGGTCCTGATCGACGGCGTTTCGCTGAACTCGGCGCGCGGTGTCAGCCGCCAATTCGACTCCATCGACCCGTTCAACATCGAGCGTGTGGAAGTGCTGTCTGGCGCCATCGCAATCTATGGCGGCAACGCCACCGGCGGCATCATCAATATTATCACCAAGAAGGGAAAGGACGCGCAAGACGGGCTGCATGCCGAGATCACCACAGGCGTCGAAAGCGGCTTTCGCGGCTCAGGGGATTTCGACCGATCTGGCTCGGCCGCCGTGACCTATAACAAGGACGACTGGGACGCGCGCTTTTCCGTCTCGACCAGCCGCACCGGCAATTATTATGACGGCAGCGGCACATTGCTGGTTCCCGACATCACCCAGACCTCGACCGCATCGACGCAGCGCATAGACGTAATGGGCTCGATCGGCTACCAGATCGATGCCAGCCGACGTTTTGAAATCGGCGGGCAATATTATGACAGCGAGCAAAGCTCCGATTACGGCATCTATTTCGGCCAGAATCTCGCAGCGATCCGAAATCCGCGGCTGTTCGAGACCCGAGACGGCTACAGCTCCGATTTCGACCCAGCCACCCGCCGAGCCATGGTCAACGCGACCTACACCGACGACGATTTTCTCGGCCAGAACCTGTTGCTGCAGGGTTTCTATCGCTCCGAGCGCGTGCAGTTCCATCCGTTCCCTTCCTCGACCTATTTCTTCGGCAGTTCGCAGGACACCGACTATTACGGTTTCAAGGCTGCGATGGTTTCCGAGCCGGCTGACCGGTTGAAGCTCACCTACGGCATCGACGCCGACCGTGATTCTTTTTCGTCCAGCCAGAACATTTTTGATATGTTGACCGCGATGCGCTCCGGCGCCTTGGATTTCGACACGATCGGCGTGACTGGCCTTTATCCGAAGATCGACGTGTCCACGATCGCTGGCTTCGTCGACGTGTCCTATGAATTGACCGACGCGCTGACGCTGAGTGGCGGCGCCCGTTACCAGCATGTCTATACGAATGTCGGCGATTTCGTCGGCGCGGTGCAACAGGTGGCGATCCTGCAAGGGACGGCGCAGTCGGCGGATGCCATTGCCGGTGGTTCTGTCAACTACGACGCTTTCCTGTTCAATGCCGGGGCGACATACAGCCTGTCGGACACCCAGCAGGTCTACACCAACTTCGCGCAAGGCTTCGAACTGCCCGATCCCGCAAAATATTACGGTGTCGGCACTTACACCCTATCCGGCGGGCACTACAGCCTGCCATTGATGACGTTGCGAAAGTTGCGGGGGTCTCGCGTTCCACGGTATCTTTGGTGCTCAGAAATAGCGACCTCGTGGCAGAGCGTACAAATATCATCGTGCGGGAAGCTGCAGACCGGATCGGCTATGTCTACAACCGCACTGCGGCAATTCGTGCAAAGCTCAGTAATCTTGTCGGCATCATCATTCCGGATTTGACCAACCCGTTCTTCGCCGACCTGACCGCTGGTGTCGATCAGGTCCTCAATGAAGCTGGCTGGATTTCGCTCCTCGGAAACTCCTGGGAATCTGCCGCCAGCCAGGAAAAGATATTGCGGAGAATGCACGAACACAATGTGGATGCGGTGATCGTTTGTCCGACCAATGACTCCGATAACGCCACCACTGAAAGCCTTTCGCGGTCTGGCTTGCGTGTTCTTCAGGTGCTCAGGCGCATGGACGATGAAACAAGCTATCTGGGGATTGATTATGCCGACGGTGTTTCGCTGGCCGTAAGCCATCTCCATGAGCTCGGTCATAAGGACATCGTCTTTCTCGGAGGCGAGCTCATCCATTCCGCGGCCAAGGAGCGTTTTCGCGGCTATCGGTCCTCCATGCTGGAGCGGGGGCTTGAACCAAAGCATGTGCCGTGTGTTTTGCGCCGCGCAGGTGCTGCCGAGGCTGTAACCGAGTTGCACCGAAGCGCTGCACTGCCGACCGCCTTTATATGCTTCAACGATGTCGTCGCCATGGGGGCGATGAACGGATTAGAGCGTCTTGGCCTCAAGGTCGGCCATGACGTTTCGGTTGTCGGCTTCGACAATGTCGCCGATGCCGCCTTTTCGATGCCGCCCTTGACGACGGTTGATACGCAAGCCCGTCAATTGGGTGAGAAAGCGGCAAGGCTCGTGCTCGGCAGTATCCAAGAGGGCCACGCCATCAGCCAGACGACGATCACCAAGACGTCCCTGATCGTGCGCGGTTCGACCGGGCGTGTTGCAGAACCCAAGAAGCCCGAGAGCCTGAGATGAATGTTCCATCGGCCGGAAGACGAATGAGCCAGTGGTGGCTCGACAATTGTACTCATATGGAATTGGTCAGGATATGAAACCGCATATACTGCTCATCGAGCCTCTGATGACCTCGATCGAAGAAGAGCTGGAAGCAAAATATACAGTCCATCGCGCCTATCGGCCCACTGAGGTCGATACCGTCGAACGGGCTCTGCCAGATGTTCGCGCGGTTGTGACGGGTGGTGGCAGTGGCCTGTCGCCGGAATGGATGCAGAAGCTCCCGGCTCTTGAAGTTATCGCCATAAACGGTGTTGGCACCGATAAGGTGGATTTGAAATTCACGCGTGATCGGGGAATTCACGTCACCACGACGCCCGGTGTCCTGACAGACGATGTCGCGGATCTCGGCATTGCGCTGACACTTGCGGTACTGCGCCGCGTGCCGGAGGGGGATCGCTTCGTCAGAGAGGGACATTGGTCTAACCAAGGATTTCCTCTTGGTCGCAGTCCGAAGGGAAAACGGCTCGGTATCCTTGGACTGGGACAGATTGGAAAGGCCCTCGGTGAGCGTGCCGAGGCATTCGGCATGGTGGTTCAGTACTGGAACCGTTCAGACGTCGCTGGCACCCATTGGAGAAAATTTGCATCTACAACCGAACTCGCTGGAGAAAGCGATATCCTGGCCGTCTGCGTTGCGGCCACGCCGTCCACCCAGAACATCGTTAACGCCGAGGTGTTAAAAGCTCTCGGCGAGAAGGGGGTGCTCATTAATGTCGCCCGCGGAAATGTCGTTGATGAAGATGCACTACTGGCGGCGCTGAACAGTGGGACTATTGCGGCAGCCGGTCTCGATGTGTTCGTGAACGAGCCCAACATTCGACGAGAATTCTTCACCGCGCCGAACACAGTTCTTATGCCGCATCAAGGCAGCGCTACATACGAGACCCGGATTTCTATGGGCAATCTCGTACTCAAAAACCTTGCCGCGCATTTCGAAGGTCTTCTCCCCCCGAACGTCGTGAACCTTTAGTTCGGGAGGCCTTCGGTCCCCGTTCGGGCTTGCTCGAGCGGGTCATTCGACAGGCAAGTTCATTGAGAGTTTCACCTCTACCGCCGTATGATAATGACATGCGGTAAAACAAGGACCTAAAGCGTATGAGCGAATCTAAAAGATCGCGACACGCTTTAAGTGTGGAATAGCAAAAGAAAGGCGTGAGCCTGAGTGCGAGATTATCTCATGGAGATGGTTTGCCAGGGAACCCGCCCGACGGCCTACCTCTGATCTCGTTTCCGCAGGGACACTGACATCGTTCCGTCAAAGCTGGAAGAAAACCTGACGCCTTCCGCCTCCAAGCAAGATCGAATCCGGCAAAGCGATACGGATCGGATGTTTTCAGTCGAGACTTCTATCCTCCGCACCGTCGAGAAAGACACGCCTGAGTTGCGACTTAGCTGTAAGGCCGACCAACCGAGCATGGCGCGCGCCGCACGTATTTGTTCGGCTTGGATATCCAGTGTACCGCTTCTGGTTTCGACATTCTCCGCAAAGGAGGCGCACCCAATCCATTCAACGAGAGAACCTTCCTCTAACATGAGTGGGACCGCGACATTCTTCAGTCGTACATAACTCCCTTCGACCGTTTTAACGCGAATGCAAGCCTCGAACTTGCTCCGTGTTTCAATCGCAAGAGACCAAGCCTCTCGGAAGAGATTTCTATCGTCAGGGTGGATTGAAGACAGGTTATCCCAGTTTCTGGCTTGGCTGGGGCTTTCACCCGTGAGCTTTGACCACCCTGTCGTTTCGATCAACCTCCCATCCGAATAGGCGCGCCATAAATTGCCTCCGAGCAGTTGCGCAAAGCAGTGGTTCAGATCAGCTTTTCGCTTTCGGTCCTCCTCCACTAATCTGGACTCGGTGACATCAGCCGCAACACCAAACATGGCAACGATCCCGCCGCCGCGATCAAAGATAGGCTGCCCTTTACTGCGTAACCACCGCAGGGTGCCGTCAGGCCTGATGATCCTGAATGTCCGGTCTTGAAGCCGCTTTTCGCTTGCGAGGCCTGTCGCGTCGCTGAAGTCGAGTTGGTCGTCCGGGTGCACGAGGGATTGATAGAAGTCCAATGACGGAACAACCACGGCTGGGTCTACCCCAAGGATTTTGTACAACCCTGGCGACCAAGTCACGACAGATGAACTGATCTCCCAGCTCCATGTGCCGATTTCAAACCTGTCTTCAATGGCGCGTAAGCGCATTTCGGCTGTTTGTGAAAGCCTCAGAGCATTTTCCATGCGTGTATTCGGTCGTTATCACACTGCAAATCTTTGAGTTTAGCTAATAACTCTGTTTTCTCTCCGGATCAATGATGATCATGATGTGTAAGCGTATCTGATGATATTCGATTTTATATTTTGATTTTTGGTGCTTAATTGCTCTTTTTTACATAAAGTGAGCATTAATTGCTCATTTTAATAATGGTAATTTTTATTTTATTTATGATTGTATTTATCAATTACTATTAGGATTGATCGCGTTCACAGTATTCCTGCGCTGATTGGAACGATGCAAGTGTCCAAACCAATTTGAGCTTGATTCACAATTTTAGGGTTCCGGCAGGTGATTAATGATGGCAGCTTTGCGTAGATCTTGGAGAGCAAGCCCTCAATCTCATGATGTCACGCAGATTGGTACTCCAATCGACGACTCCGGGAATGCGGCGTTAGACGACAAAATCAGGCAGCGGGTCCATTCAAGCGCCATATATGCGATCGGACCGGTCTGCCTGGTTTTAAGCGTGTTTTTAAACCCCTTCCTCCAATTCCAGCTCGGTTTCATTTTTTGGTCCATCACCGGAGGCTTGTTCGTCACTCTTTTCTGGATTTCACGGATAAAGCATTATGCGCGTTTTCGCCCAGTCAGTTTCGTCTACATAGGCCTGCTCGCCAGCGGGTTTAGGATGGAAGTCAACGCTATGGGCGATGCCGGTGATCAATGGATTCCCACGGTGCTCGCGCAATTGATCATAAGTACAGCACTCGCTTTCAACAGTAAGTCAGATTATCTCGCTAGCTGCGCGCTCATCATCTTCTGCATGATGGTGGGAGGTGACCAGACGCAACTGGCGCTGTTGGCGAACCCGCTTACCATAACGTCTATTGTCTGCTCGGTGTCGGTCGGTACTTTTTTGAATAGCACGATAATGAGCTGCCTAAGAAGCGTCTTCAGAACCAAGGAGATCCTTCACACGTTGTCGATGACAGATCCGCTGACCGGGGTCCTGAACCGACGCGCTCTACTCCAAGCTCTCACGGATGCTTTAGACGCCCCCACTCCGAGAATGGTCCAGTTTGCAATAGTGGACGTCGATAATTTCAAGAGCATAAATGATCAGAACGGCCACGATGTCGGCGACGCGGTGTTGATTGAATTTGCCACAACTGTTCGACGACTTGCATCCCCACATCTTGTCGGGAGGTTAGGTGGGGAGGAGTTCGGTTTGATCTTTGTCGATACGACAGCGGAGCAAGCAACAGAACTGCTCCAACGCATGCTTGAGGACGTGGCTTCACTTAAAATCGCGGGCGTTACGATAACGTTTAGCGGCGGGCTTGCCCAAGCTGTCCATCCTACGGAACCAGCAACCGTCATGAAACTTGCCGACTTGGCATTGTACAAAGCGAAAACCGCAGGAAAAGCAAGAATTATGCTGGCAAACGTTGAAGATCGCATCTTGGATCGGCTCATGCTGGCCTAGCATGCGTTCTCGTCGCCGCTTGCATTGACCGTCCTCCGGACACCGTGAGGCCGTTATTGAGGGGTTCGGGTTTCTTCATTCCTCCGTCCACCACCATCCACCCCGAACGCCTCCGATAAAGAGAGATCGTTGCCGTTATTCGGCTGCGGCTCATTTCAATGAATCCACTTGATCGACACAACCAAACTATTGAGCGTCGGCGAAGGTACCCGGCGTAAATGGAGCTTTCTATGCGCATCATTTCGTTAGGTCTTTCCTCAGACGCCAGTGCTGTTCTCGCTGCGGTGAGCAAGTCGCATGCAATGATCGAGTTCGATCTCACTGGTAAAGTCCTCACAGCGAACCAAAATTTCTGTGCCACGCTGGGTTATGAACTGAGTGAGATCGTCGGCCAACATCATCGCATGTTTCTGGATCCTGCCGAGGCATTAAGCGACGAATACAGCAAGTTCTGGAGCGATTTAGCGGCGGGACGTTTTTGCCGGGGTCAGTACAAGCGCATTGGCAAAGGCGGTATGGAAGTCTGGACAGAGGCTTCCTATAATCCAGTGTTAAGAGGTGACAAACCCTACAAGATAATCAAACTTGCGACCGACATCACGGCGCAAAAGCTGACAACTGCCGAAGATGCAGGCAAGCTCGACGCGTTGTCCCGCGTCCAAGCAGTAATCGAGTTCACGCCTCAAGGCGATATTCTGACGGCCAACCATAACTTTCTAAATACACTTGGATACGAGTTGACGGAGATCGAGGGGAGACATCACTCGATGTTCTGTGAAGACGATTATTCCAGCAGCGAGGAGTATTCCAAGTTCTGGGCTCTATTGGCGAACGGCGAGTTCATAGCCGAAGAGTTTATGCGTCTCGGGAAGGGCGGAAAGAAGGTTTTCATTCAGGCCTCGTACAACCCCATCTGATAATGCCGGCGCGATTGCGTCGTCTTCGCAGGAGATCAGAACCGCGTCTGACGATCTGTCTCGTCGCACGGAGCACCAAGCGGCGTCGGTGTAGGAGACTGCTTCAGCCCTGGAAGAGATCACCACCACGGTCTCGGATACCAGTAACAGGGCTCAGGAGGCAGGTCGGCTCGTCCGCAACACGAAAGACAATGCTGAGCAATCCGGGCATGTTGTTCGGCAGGCAATCGAAGCCATGGGCAAGATCGAGGCCTCTGCATCTGAGATCGCGAGTATTATCGGTGTAATCGATGAGATCGCGTTCCAGACAAATCTGCTTGCCTTGAATGCAGGCGTTGAAGCAGCGCGCGCCGGTGAGACGGGGAAAGGTTTTGCCGTTGTCGCGCAACAGGTCCGCGAACTCGCACAGCGAACGGCAAAGGCGGCCAAGGAGATCAAGGATTTGATAGGTGCATCCGACAAGCACGTTAAAGACGGCGTTCGCCTCGTTGGTGAAACTGGTAAGGCTTTAGAAAAGATCGTCGGCCAAGTGGTTCAAGTCGATCGTAACGTTTCGACAATTGTAGAAGCCTCTCGTGAGCAAGCAGTCGGTCTTAAAGAGATTAACACGGCAATCTACACGATGGATCAGGGGACGCAGCAAAATGCTGCAATGGTGGAGGAGACATATGCGGCGGCGCGTGGTCTAGCCAGCGAAGCCGAGGCTCTGTTCCGACTCCTGTCCCAGTTCACGATACATGAACCGCAATCCAAGCGTTTCGAGCCGGGATTTCTTTCGTCAAGTCCTTTGCCGATTCCCGATCCAGTTTGGCAGCTAACCACTAAGGTTGCACGCGTGTTCAATGGAAATGCCGCCATAGAGCGCTCGATTTCCGCCGGAGGGATCAGCTATTAAGACAGTGCTTGACTGACGTTCTCCCAAGCGATGCCGTGCCAAGTGGCGCTGATCAGCCCTAAGCATATGCCACCCGGGCGGCATACGTATTACCTACGATCTTTGGGTGTGAACCGCGCCGGTCTGCCGGAGGGGTCGGATTGTGAGTCACGCTGTCACATCGATGTTATATGCGGCAGCATAATATTTCTCTTCGGCCCTGGCAGACTGCGGTATCTCTATGAAGTGTGGCATTGATCCCAACAGGTGAGACAGGACGTTACCCTAATGATGAGCACCTGTGGGTGGTCTCATTTTCGGAACACTCGCGCAAAATCAGTTTAGTTAAGTTTGTAGTGACGAGACGCGATGATTGTTAATTCGACCATCGTAAGGATACCATCAATATGCCTAACGTCGATACGACACTTTAAAGTTGATAGCCCTTTGTAGTGACTGAGAGCAGAAATGGTCTGTTGTCTGAACCAAACGTCATTTGTTCATCCTCATCGCGACTTACGCGGCGTTCCTATCAGGCAGCGAAAAAATTGAGTTTCTGTACGTCTTAACGCTTCCGGGCGGTCCGATTGAAGCCTCGGCGCGTAGTCGAATAATCCGTCTCTCGGCAAGAGGCGTCGTATATGCGGGACAATTGTCTAGAGGTGAGGAGGCTATTAATTTCAGCAGGTACTTGAATGACTGAGCTTGCTTTGCGCGACGCGACCCTGACGGATCAACTATTCGCCGTTAGAAAAACCGTCGCAATATCTATTCCGGTTAATATGTTGCTCGGATTGGCGTCTTTGCTGGTCGCGATCCACTCTGACAAGACGATCACAGCGCTCGTCTGGTTTGCTATCTCATCGATTATCAATCTCTCGCGCCTTCTCCTCTGCCGGCTTCCAGTCCGACAGCGCAGCGTGCACGCGAATTCGGCCGTCCTAGGGTTGTCATACCCTGGCGTCTCCAGCCATCTTCAGATCCACACCTTCCTTGCTCTTTCATCTGGTTTGGTATGGGGCTTCGTGCCCATCTTGTGTGACTGGTATACGTCATCCGATACACTTTTTTACCTGACCGTGGTCTGTGGCATCACCGCGGGCGCTGTCACGCACGGTTTCGCTTACGCTCCCATTCCAATGTGCTTCATCACTCCAGCTTTGCTGTCTGTCATCGTGTGCCTCGTCATAGCCGGTGGGTTTGATCGATACGTGCTAGCGGCAACCGTACTTCTCTATTTAGCGGCGCAGATTCGTAGCACTCGAGTGGGTGAGGCGCTTATCATCAACGACAGTAAGCTAAAAAACCAAGCGACTGCGTTGTCACGATCCCTTGAGATCGCCAATCAGCAGAAAACTCTGTTTGCTGAGGACATGCAACGAATGGCGGCTCAGGATCCGCTGACGGGTCTGTTCAATCGCCGAGGATTGCGGGATGCTTTCAGGCAATCGAGCGGTACGGATCAACTCGGTTGCCTGATGCTTGTCGACTTGGATGGTTTTAAATCAGTCAATGACGCGTATGGGCACGAATCCGGCGATCAGATTTTGCTCGAGGTGGCCCGACGGCTTAAGGATGTTGCAACACCGGGAGCGATACTGGCGCGAATAGGTGGCGACGAATTTGCAATCCTGTTCAGGCATCAAACCTCAAAGGAAGATGCTGAGATCATTGCCAATCAACTCGTCACGGTTATTTCAGCCCCGTTCCCGAAGATGGATCCGGGACGTGTGGGTGCAAGCTTAGGCGCTTACATCGGCCCCTTGAACCGGATCGACGAAGCTATGTCCTACGCGGACGCCGCTCTCTACGCCGCCAAGAAGCAAGGCCGTAATCGCTGGCGTTTATTTGATGATGAACTTCAGAAGCAGGCGGAACTTTACCGCGACATTGAAAGGGACCTCGCCAAGGCGCTGGCCCACAAAACACTCGAAATCCACTATCAACCCATCGTTGCAGATGGCGGAGAACGGGCGGATACATTCGAAGCACTTTTACGCTGGCATCACGCGCAACATGGCTGGGTGGCTCCGCCCATTATCGTCGACATAGCTTCAAGGACAGGGCTTTCTGAGCCGCTGCTTCGCTTCATCATCCATGAAGCGTGCCAAATGGCGCTCCTGGTGAAAGAGGTCAATGCCGGTGCCGTGCGGATTGCTGTCAACGTTTCTCCCCGCGAGCTTGCGCAACTCGCCGTAGATGAACTGATCCTTTCGGCGTTCGAGGAAATGGCTTTAGATCCTGCGGTACTTGAATTAGAGATTACCGAGGACGTTGCTATTGATCTGAAAATTGTTCAGCGAAAACTCGAGCGCCTTTCGAAGGCTGGTGTCCGTATCGCGATCGATGACTTCGGTACTGGGTACTCATCGCTAGGGTCTTTGCATCAAATCCGTGCTGATCGCGTAAAGATCGATAAGATGTTGGTCACAGGGACGACGCTTGCGTCGGCCCACCGATCTCTTATCGATGCGGTCTTGCGGGTTTCCGAAGCTTACGGTTTCGATGTTGTCGCTGAGGGTGTGGAAACGGAAGACGATCTCCAGACAATGCGGGCTTTGGGGTGCCCACTCATGCAGGGTCACCTTTTTGCACCTGCTATGGCCAAGGATGACGCTATCCAGTGGCTCTGCCAAATGAGGAACTAGTCCTTGTTTGGGTGGAGCTCATCACCAGGGAGGCAGTTTGCCTACGCGGCCAAACCGCCAGCTGCCGCAGCCAAACCGGCTTGCAAACCCAAATGCTTATCCCCAGCACGTCGGTCGTTTACCGCTTGCGCCGCAAGTCTTCCGGCTGAACACCAAAATGATCGAGTATGATCTGAACATTGCGGCGATGTGATTTGAAATAGACGTCGAAAAGGTCGCCGAAAAGCGGCACGCTACCGACGACTGAATCCATGGCTACATTGCCAATCATCTTCGCAATTTTTTCCCGGGGAAGGCCAAGGCGACGCGCCTCGTTAACGATGTAAAGACCGACGAGCGCGCCGGCCCCATCGCCAAGGATTGGAACAAGGCCAAGCACAGAATCTGCACCGAAGCGGAGGCGCGTACCCGGAATGCCGATAGCCGTATCCATGAGGCGGGATATACTGGACAGGCTGCGCATTTTCTGAAGACGCCGTTCCAAGTCGGATGCATCGTTCGAGGCGTCCGCACCAAAACCACCTGCATTCCAAGTTCTTGCTGCCATCGTAACCTCCACACCGGTAAAGCCGGCACCCAAGAAATGGGGAGGTGCCACTGGATTTCAAGTCGGAGCAAGTCTCTGCCTGACACGGGGGCACGCGCCTACCGCTGGATGACGAGAAGCAAGGAACCAGTCTGCCGTAGGCATGTTCGGCTACACTATCCGCAAACGACCTCATATGGTCCGTTGGCGAACCGAAGAGGACGCCATGCAGATTAACGATTTTTTCTACCTGCTAGAAAAGAAAATCCTGATTATGGACGGTCATGAAGGGGTCTGTGATGCCTCGAAGAGGCAATTCGCCCTATCAGGCGTTAGTATAATAGGGCCGGTTGCGAGTGTTAAAGACGTGTCTCGCGCCGTTTCGTTCCATGAACCTGACGCTGTTATCATCGACATCAGAGCCGACGATTGTGACATCGTTGAAATCGCTGACAGGCTGTATAACCTGAAAATCCCGTTTGTTTTCGCAGCGATCTCCACGAACAAAAGGGATTTCGTTCGAGAGGGTTTCAATCTCAATGGAGACGTGGCCGAACTTCGCAAGATCACACGGGCTTTGTTTTTAAACCCAGTCGGCGATGTGATTCCTTGACCTGGTCTCGGTCTTTAACTTGGAAGTGATCAAGCGCGACTTGGCGAATAACGGGGAGAAGCTCTCTCACCGGGTCGCCGAGGTCGAGTTCGGGCCGGTCCATAATGATCAGCAACGTGCGCTCGATGATAAGTTTCCTCGCCGCATCGACCGGAGTAAACCGTTGAGCAATGTTGGTTACAACTTCGCGGATGGAATCGGTGCGGAAATAATTTTGGTCGACGTTTGTCACGTGTCACCTCCTGTTTGGCAGGCAAGAGCACGTATGAACCCCTAGCCATCGCCGCCTACGTCATAATCACAGTCTGGCGATGGTGGCTTGGATTGTACGCTGCTTGAGGCGAAACGCAAATTTTTGACCTGGACTGTACGCTGGCGGACAAGGGAAGTGTTGAGGGCAGGCTGTCCGAACAGCCCGTCAAGACCGACTGTGTTTACAAAAAATCCAGCCTGTTCGGTTCGTCATGGTCAACGGTATCCCTCTTCCCGTCTGCTGAACTCCTTTCGAAATGGACGCTCGATTTCAGATCAAGTGGCGGGCGGCCGTCGTTTCTCGAGGATCATAAGCCCGCAGATGCCGGCAAATGCCATGGCAACACCGAGCCAAGCCGTGCCCGAATAACCGAAGAGATGCGCTCCCAAAGCGAAGACGACCGCGGTTAATCCGTTTCCGAGGAAGGAATTGATGGGGTTGAACGAGGTCCCGAGACCTGGTCTTCCCGGGAAGAGATCCTGAAAATAGGTGAGCGGCATGGAGAGCAGGGCGGCGGCGCCTGCTGCTGCGGGGACGGTCAGGGCGTAGAGCTGCCATGGAGCCGTAGCGAAAGTGAGCGCAGCCATGAAGGCGGCATAGAGCAACCCGCCGATCGCCAGAATGGCGAGAATGTCCAATCGTTTCAGCAGACCGGCCCAGATGAGCATGAAGGGTATCTCGAATAATGCGATCAGGCCCGCGACGATACCGACATCACCGGTTTCACCGCCAAGGTCGGCAATGAGGATCAATGGCCAGACGGTGCTCGCGAGCCTAATGGTGCCGGTTAGCAAGGCCATGGAAACGGCGCGCGCCAGCATAAGCGGCGTTGCAAGCTCGCGAAGCGCAGAGAAAAACCCTGTCCGCGATGTTCCAGCAACGCGATCACGCGCGGGTCTCGCTGGCAGAAAAGCAGAGGAAACAGATATCAGAAGGGCACAAAGCGCCGCGATGCCCCAGGCGCCCATCATGCTTGCGGAACTGGCAAACGCAAAACCTACGGCTGCCGGCATCACGACCCAGGCGGCGGATACGAAAGCCCGGACAGTGGCGTTGATCGCAGCACTGTCCCGGCTTGGCAGGCCAGCCGTTTCAGCGCGAACACTCACAAAAATCAGCGAGCTCACCGACTGGAAAAACGGAATGACGACCGCAGTTGCCACAATGAATACAGGGATCGATGGAAAAAGAAAAATTGCGCCGTAGCCAATGACGCCCATCAACGCCATCGCCATGATGATCCTGCGCCTGTCGCCTATCAGGTCGGAGAGAATCCCAAGCGAGACGCTGATGGTCACTGCAGCCAGCGATGTCACGAAGACCAGCACAGAATAGGCCTGGTCGCTCATCCCTAATTCTCGAATTGCGGTAATCGAGAGATAGGGCAATGTCGAGCCATAGGCGGACCCTTGAAGGAAAATCATCAGGGTGAGAAGCAGCAATTGCGGATGGGCGCGGATGTGGCGCAAGGAGTGGAGCACAGGATAATTCTCAAAGACCGCGCACTCGCCAATCAACGAAATCCACGGTGGGGAAGGACGTGTACGACGTTATCGACATTCCGGCGGCGATAACAAGCCAATTGAATTGATGGTCGAAATTCTGAAAATTAGTTGAGCGTCCGCATTTGGGTCAGAGGGTAGTGTCTTCGCCTCTATCGCTGCGATTTTTGTGCGGGATTTAGTCGCAGCAGTCGGTCCAGCATCGGGCCAGAGTGTCCGATCGGTGAATTGCGCGCGTCAGAAGATGCTCCCGTGTAACTCAACTCCCGATTAGCACCGCATCGATATCATTGTCCGGCCATCATCGCGGGGTCAGGGGTCGTGTCTGCCAATGCTGGGACAGCGTGAGCATCACCCAGTCGATCTTGGCATCCCGAAGCGGCTTTGTTCCTTCTTCGGTGAAAGATATATTTAGGAACAGGCTCACCGCCATGTTGTTGGACCTTTGCAATAACAACGATGCTTGGAGGAAAGCAGATGAAAAAGGTTCTGATTGGAAGGGTCTTCGCCCTGAGTTTTGCTTCTTTAGCTATAGCCCAGGGTGCCGGTGGCGGATCTGGTGGAAATGGCGGCGCAGGGTCTGGGGACGCTGGCGCTGGCTCTAATTCTGACGGGGGTACAGGCACAGGTGCGGGAACTGGCGGCCCCACAGGTTCTGGTACGTCTGGCTCGGGAAGCACCACAGCGCCCGGTACAACGACACCCAGTTCAGGTGGCTCGGGCGGCACCAACTCTCAGACGCCGAATGGTGACACCAACAACACCAACTGCCCGCCTGGCACCACTGGCGGCCAAGGTTCGATGAGCGGCAACAAAAGTAGCACAAACTGCCCGGCCAACTAAAACCTCGATTGGTCAAGACGAACAGGGCGCGCGGGCTATGCCTGCGTTCCCATTTCCCACGGCCTTATCTCGGATAGAGATACCGTGATTGTCGCCCCTTATGGCGCAGGACGGTCCAACATTGTGACCACACCTTGGCTAGCCGGCGTCTACGGGAGGCAGTCCGTCGATCCGTAACCTATGAACGTGCCCCTCGCAGGAAGATTTTCCAGCCATCGCTCAGCCGCGTTCCGCCTGTCTCATAGGCATTCGGTCTATGAGGTCGAACAGATCGACGTCCGGGACAATGGTTTCGCTACGCAACTTGATACCGCCGTCCTTTCCGACCAAGACGACCCGAAAGCTTCCTTGTTTGACGTCGGCCTCGTTCCGCAGCCCTACCGCATCGGGCTCGGCTGCGTTTCCAAAAGCTGCGGTGGCTTCATCATCAACGACACGGATTACGACAAGGTCCCGCTCTTCCAGTTCCAAGCGTTGATCGGTAAGGGTCTCTATCTGTCGCTCTACTCTTGCGTCGCCTGCATCTCCGAAGACGATGACGACTCGCTTCTTCCAGGTCAATTCGGAGAGGCTGTTCATGGCGGATACCTGCGATGATATGAGGACGACTATGAGGGCAGCGAGCAATCTTGTCATTGCTGGGGCTCCATTGCTGTCTGCATAAACGTTACTGTTGTCAGATGGTTCGACAAGCCAGGTGATGTTCTGGCAGATGCGTGTCACCAATCGTAATTCCTGACGCTTGCTTCCAAGCAGCAAGATCAGATCGGTTTCGCATGGGAGAGCCTGGTCAACCCTCGTCGGCGGACGAGAAAGGTGGCATCATAAAGATGAAGCGCGTCTCTTCGCCGTTGGATGTCGCTGACAGCGTCCCTCCATGGGCCTTTGCGATTTGAGAAGCTATATGCAATCCCAGTCCCAATCCCTTGTCATTTCGAGTGTCCCCACGAACGAAGGGCTCGAACAATCGCTCCATCCGGTCCGGCGGGATTTCTTTTCCTCGATTTGTCACTGACAATGTGAAGGTTCCGTCATCGGCAAGGACCGCATCGACGAAGATCGGGTGCTGCGCATCACCGTGACTGATGGCATTCCCGACGAGATTTGACACGAGTTGGCCAAGTCGCGCATGGTCGGCATTGACCGGACGCGGTATCGATAACGTCGAAAGGATTTCCCGTCCGGGAGCGCTTGATCGCAGCTCCTCAACCACGTGTTCGATGACGGGACCCAGGGGCGCGTTCGCGTTTGTCGTCAGGTGAATGCCGCCGCCGAGCCGGCCACGAGCAAAATCCAGCACGTTGTCAATCAGTCCTGACATGCGTGACACGCTCCCGGCCATCAGCTGAAGAACCTGTTTGCCGCGATCGCTCGTCACTTCTGCGGCCAGAACTCGTCCTGCCGCTGAGATGGAAGCCAGCGGGTTGCGAAGGTCGTGGCCGAGGACTGCGACGAATTGCTCGCGCAATTCTCCGGTCTCCTGTTCAGCAAGAAGAACGCGTTGCGCTTCGCGCTTTTTACCAACCGCTCGGCGGATGTTGGTGCGTAGCGACGCATTTATGTTGGCCAACTCTTCCTTCGCGTTTTCAGCTGCCTGCCTGGCTTGCAGCAGGTCTCGTTCCAACTGGCGACGCTTCACTGAGCGAAAGACGGTCACGAGCGTAACGCCTGAATCATCGCCGCCGAGTCTGCCCCTGGCGCTCACCGTGACTGGAAGCCGCTTGCCACTCTTCGTCTTCAGATCGAATGCGATTTCCTCGCAAAAACCCTGCAGCCGAAGGGTTGGCTCAAAATTCGTCTCGTAAAAGACGTTGCCCGCAACGGTCAGCAATACCGTCATTCGCTTGCCAAGTAGCTCTTCTTTCTCTTGGCCGATCCACTCCGCGAGCGTCTGGTTTATTCTCGCGATCACGCCTTTGGAGTTCAGCACGACATAGCCGCATGGCGCTCTTTCGAACAGAGCGTCGGGAGAATCCATGGCTGGGGCGGGAGGCAGCGATGCGTCGATTACACAAAACCCTTTATGGCGGATATCACGGTCTGAGGCGCACTCAAGTTTGGACAATGCCCGGTCGCGTCAAGCATGACGAATTGCGCATGCGGGATCGCATCGGCAACATATCGCCCGACATTTTCCGAGGCGATGATGTCGTCACGGCATTGCAAGACAAGCACTCGCGCCGTCACCTTGGGTAAATCTGCCCGATTGTCGGACGTAAACGTCACCCGGGCAAAGGTTCGCGCAATTTCAGGGTCCATCCGGCAGAAGCTGTCGGCGAGTTCGCTGGCAAGCTCCGGACGGCCGCTGTTACCCATGATCGCCGGAGCCATGGCATTGGACCAGGCGATATGATTTTCGGCAAGCGATGCCAGGAGTTCGTCGATGTCTTCCTGCTCGAAACCACCAATGTAGGGGCCATCGTTGATATAGCGCGGCGAGGGGCCAACCATCACGACGTCCGAGAACATCTCCGGGGCTTTGATGGATGCCAACGCTCCCATCATGGCGCTTACGGAATGGCCAACGATGATGGCGTCCGTGAGACCGAGTTCATGACCAATATCGACAATGTCGTCAGCATAGGCATCAAGGCTTGAATATCTATGGCGATCATAGGACGACACGTCGGAGTTTCCTGCGCCGACGTGGTCGAACGTGACCACGTTGAAATGATCCTCAAAAGGCAGGCGCCACCATTCGCCACATATGCTGGTCGCACCCATACCCGTGCGCAAATATCATCGTGCGCTTGCCACTGCCCGACTGCTTTACGTTATTCTTCAAAATAGCTGACAAACGCGGTCCTCGATTGCTGACCGCGGTCAGTCTGCAAGAGGCGACGATCCGTTGGGTGCACAGCATCATACGACGCCGGAAGAAGCTTGTCGCTTAAATTCTCGACAACGGCGATAACTGCGTGTTTGCAGTAATGCAACACAGCCGATCTATAAGCTGCAGGATGGCGGGGGATGCATCTCGGGGTTTCGTAGAAAATGAATTCAATCAAAAGCGCGACGTTTCTTGCTCTCTTACTCACGAGCGCGCTTTAGATATTTTAGAAGTTATTAAAATACAGTGCCATTATGCTTGAATTTTACACGCTGCTTCTCGTCATCGCCATGCGCGACGACGAACAGAATGGTGATGGCGTGGCCCTGGACACTTCTCGGACGGAAGATCACTGCCGGGCGATGTCTCACTCTCCGCGTGGATAGCGCTGGTTCTCCTCTAGTACGTTGAGGTCCATGTGGTTGCGCATGTAGCGCTCAGACGCCTTTTGCAGCGGCTGATAATCCCACGGATAATAGGCGCCATTGCGCAGCGCTTTGTAGACAACCCAGCGCCGCGCCTGACTTTCGCGGACCGCCGCGTCGAAAGCGTCGAGGTCCCAGCGTTTTTCAACCTCTGCGGAAAGCGCGGACAGGACGTCGCTGAAGGCTGGATCGTCGGCAAGATTGGTGCGCTCTTCGGGATCTGCCTCAAGATCATAAAGCAGCGGGGGGTCGGCTTCGCAGACCGACAGCTTGTAGCGCCCGTCACGAAGAGCGACGAGCGGAGCGATCGAGCCCTCGGCCGCATATTCCATTGGCACCGGACCACGCGTGCCTGTTCCCGCGGCCAATGGGGAAAGGTCCTCGCCATCCGTCCAACGCTTCAAAGATGTAATGTCGAGCCCGGCCAATCCACAGAGCGTCGGCGTCACATCGAGCGTCGACACAGGTGCGTCGATAAGCGTCGGCGTCCAACCGGGCGCTGCGATCATCAGCGGAACACGCGCGGATCCCTCGAAGAAACACATCTTGAACCACAGTCCGCGCTCGCCCAACATATCGCCATGGTCGGACAAAAAGAGAATGATGGTGTCCTCATCCATCCGGGTTGCCTTGAGGACTTCCAGTATCTCGCCGACCTTCTCGTCAATGTAGGAGATATTGGCGAAATATCCGCGTCGTGCGCGCCGGATTTGCTCGGGGGTGATGTCGAACGCCTTGTGATCACAGGCTTCCATCAGGCGTCTTGAATGCGGGTCCTGATGCTCAAAGGCGAGCGGTTCAGACTGCGGATCGAGTGCTGGGCAATCCTCGTAGAGGTCCCAGAACTTCCTTCGCGCCACATAGGGATCATGCGGATGGGTGAAACTGACAGTCAGGCACCAGGGGCGTTCATCGAGGCGGCGTGACAGATCGTAGAGTTTGCGCGTGGCGTTGTAGGCGACCTCGTCGTCATATTCCATCTGGTTGGTGATCTCGGCAATACCCGCGCCTGTGACCGAACCGAGATTGTGATACCACCAGTCGATACGCTCGCCGGGCTTGGTATAATCTGGCGTCCAGCCGAAATCCGCCGGATAGATATCCGTCGTCAGGCGTTCCTCAAAGCCGTGCAGCTGGTCAGGACCGACGAAGTGCATTTTTCCTGAAAGACCCGTGTAGTAGCCCGCCGCCCGCAGATGATGCGCGTAGGTCGGGATGTCGGACGCAAACTCGGCGGCATTGTCATAGACCCTCGTTCGGCTGGGCAACTGGCCAGACATGAAGGACGCACGGGCGGGCGCGCAAAGCGGGCTTGCCGTGTAGGTGTTGGCAAAGCGGACGGAGCGCTCTGCCAATGCTTTGAGATGAGGCGCGTGAAGAAAATCCGCAGGTCCATCGGGAAAAAAAGTCCCGTTGAACTGGTCGGCCATCAGGATGAGAATATTGGGACGCGGCATTGACTATGTTCCGGGTTCACAGCCCAAGCTTGGTCTTGACGGCGTCTTCGCCGGGTTTGCCGTCCAAAGTCGTCACCCCTTGCAGCCAGCCATCCAGTGATTTCGAGTTTGTCTTCAGCCAAGCCGTGGCAGCCGCTTTGGCGTCTTCCCCATCAAGGATCGAGCCCATAAGACTGTTTTCCATGTCGATGTTAAATGTCAGGTTTCTGAACAGCTTCGCGGCATTCGGGCACTGTTGAGGCCAGCCGGTGCGCGCGAGTGTGTAGACTTCCGCACCACCGAAATTCGGACCGAAATAGGCGTCACCACCGGAAAGATAGGTGATGTCGATTTTCTTATTCATCGGATGTGGAGCCCATGCGAGGAAGACGACAGCCTTCTTGTCACGACCTGCCCGCTCCACCTGCGCCAGCATGGCCTGCTCACCGGATTCCACAAGCTGCCAGCCTTTGAGACCGAAATCGTTGGCATCGATGATCTTCTGGATATTCTGGTTCGCAGGCGCCCCCGGCTCGATGCCGTAAATCTTGCTGTCGAATTCGCCTGCATGCTTGGCGAGATCGGCGAAGTCTTTTACGCCTTTCTCCGCCATATAGGCTGGTACCGCCAGCGTGAACTTGGCGCCCTCGAGATTCTTCGTCATCACCTCGGCTGCCTTGGCGGTGTTCAGGTCATCGACGAAGGATTTCTGCGCGGGCATCCAGTTGCCGAGGAAGACGTCGATCTCGCCATTCTTCATCGCCTGGTAGCCGATGGGAACCGACAGGGTCTTCACGTCTGCCTCATAGCCAAGCGCATTAAGCAGAACGGAAGCGACGCCATTCGTCGCGGTAATGTCGGTCCAGCCCGGATCACTCAGCCGAACCGTCTTGCACGCCGCATCATCGGCCGCTTGCAGTGGAGTGGAGAAGGCTGCCACTGAGAAAAGCAGACCAGCGGCGATGCGACGTATACGAGAATCGATCTTCATTGCGGTTCCCCTTTTATTAGCCTCACTTATTGAACGCAGCATTGTTTTTGGCTGTGAAGCGGGTATTTTTCGATGGTTGGCATAAGGATTTTTAATGTCAGAGCGACCGCTTGATCTTGGCTGGATGCGGATCTTCACCGAGGTAGCCCGTCGTGGCAGCCTGACGGCGGCTGCGGCATTTCTCAGACTGACCCAGCCCGCTGTCAGCTACCAGATCCGCAGGCTGGAGGATGAGCTTGGTGTTGCCCTGATCCGCCGCAAACATCGAGGGATCGAACTGACAGCAGAAGGGCAGCGGTTGTTCGAGATTGCCTCGCGTAGTGTCGACGCCGTAGATCTTGTGACGCAACAGCTGCGTAGAACCGACGAGCGCCAGACCATCCGATTGCACACCGACTACGCCTTCTCGTCGCTGTGGCTGATCCCCCGCATGCATGGTTTTCGCGTGCTAAACCCCGACATGAACATCCAGATCGTTGCGACTCAGGATCCGCTGGGTCAAGGCAAGCACGATAGCGATGTGATGATCATATTCGGGACAAAGCAGGACGCAGGTGAGGGGGCTGTCTTGCTGCTTTCTGAAAAGGTAACGCCAGTCTGCTCGCCTGCCATGCTTGCGAATAAATCTGCGCCTGCGGGCCATTCAGAGTTTTCTCGACGAAAGCTCATCCATCTGGAAAACAATTCGCAGACGCATTGGTACGACTGGAACGACTATTTGACCCATTTCGGCGTCGAGCGAGAAGCCGAACACAGCGGCGGCGATATCAGTTTCAACAACTACGCGATGGTCGTACAGGCAAGCATCTGCGAACAGGGGTTCGCACTTGGCTGGGCCGGCCTGATCGATCCCCTGCTTGAGGCAGGTGTCTTGGTGACCGCGGGTCCGAGCCTTGATGCACCGGATCGCGGCTATTGGTTGATGCGCCCCAAGAGTAACGATGCAACGGTGGGTAAGTTGACGGGGTGGCTGATCGACGAGCGGAGTTAAAATCCGTCGTCGCAGAAAGACTTAATGCATCCCGCCACCGCCAGCCTTCGTATCGACGTTGCGAAGGATCAATGCCAGCGGCACTGCGAGTAGAGAAATGATCGCCAGGACAAAAAACACATCGATATAGGCAAGATAGCTGGCCTGCATTCCGACCTGCTGACCGATGAGGGCCATGGCCTGGTTTTGGGCGTCCACCGCGGAAGAGCCGCGCTCGGCGAAGAAGCCCTGCAGGTTCTGCATCGTTTGATGAAAGGCCAGGTCGGTGGGGGTGACGTGCTCGACCAACCTGCTCTGGTGCCATTGTTCGCGATGGGCCAGCACGTTAGAGGCAATTGAGACGCCGATCGAGCCGCCGGTGTTGCGGGCTGCGTTGATGAGGGCGGATGCCTGATCGGTCTGATCGGGTCTTAGACCGTCGTAAGAGGCGGCGGTGATTGGGATGAAGATCAGCGGCAGGCCAAGACCGAGAATGCAGCGAGACCAGACGAAGAAGCTGAAATCGGCGTCAGGGCTGAGGCGCGTCAGGTCGTACATGGACAGGGCAACCATGGTTGCGCCGACGGCGATCAGATATTTCGGTTGGATGCGGGACGTCAATTGGCCTGCCATGAACATCATGAACATGGTCACCAGACCACCTGGAGAAAGCGCAAGACCCGCCCAGGTGGCTGTATAGCCATAATTCTCCTGCAGCACCTGTGGCACGAACTGGGTGGTGGCGATCAGGATGGCGCCGATCGCCAGCATCACGATCATGCACGAGCCGAACTGCCGCGTTGCAATGAGACGCACATCGAGCACCGGATTTTTCGCCGTCAGTAACCAGGGTATCGAGGCCGCCAGTGCCGCAAAGCAAATCGTGGCTGTGACGATGATAAAGGTCGAGTCGAACCAGTCCTCGATCTGGCCGCGGTCGAGCGTAAGTTCCAGCGATCCGAGGAATGTCGCGACCAGCACGAAGCCGATAATATCGAAACGAATGCCGCGCTTTCGCATCCCCTCGCGCTTTTTCTTTTGTTCTTCGGAGTCATTGACCAGGAAATAAACGAGCATGAAGGCGAAGACGCCGACAGGGCCGTTGATCAGGAAACACCAATGCCAGGAGAGATTGTCGGAAAGCCAGCCGCCGAGCGTCGGTCCGACGACAGGCGCCACCACCACCGCGATGCCGAAGATGGCAAACGCCTGGCCGCGTTTTGCCGGAGGAAAGGCATCGGTAAGAATGGATTGCGACACCGGCACCATGCCGCCGCCGGCAAAGCCCTGGATCATGCGAAAGACGAGGAGAGAGGGCAGGTCCCAAGCCAGCCCGCACAGGACGGACGCAACCGTGAACATGGCAAGGCAAATGAGATAGAACCGCTTGCGACCGTAACGCTGGGCAATGAAGCTCGAGGCGATCAGTGCTATGGCATTGGAAACGAGATAGGTGGTGACGACCCATGAGGCTTCGTCGGAACTGACAGCCAGCCCCCCGGAAATGTAGCGCAGTGCGACGTTGGCGATGGTGGTGTCGAGCACCTCCATGAACACGGCAAGCGCCACCACAACCGCGACCAGCCAGGGATTGGTGCTGCGGCCACTCGCCATTTCGCCGGTTCCGCCTGTCGCTGCCGCGGTTGCCATATCCGGTCCTCGATCCTGATGTCTGGATTAGCCTCTAGGGCGAACGGTTACGGTCGGCACGACCGACATGCCCGGACCGATGGAGACATCTTTCGGCCAGTTATCGACGGTGATCTTCACCGGCACGCGCTGGGTTACCTTTACATAGTTGCCGGTGGCGTTTTCCGCTGGCAGCAGGGAGAAGGCAGTACCGGAACCGGGCTGAACGGAGTCGACCTTGCCGTGCAGAAGGTGATCCGGATAGGCGTCGATCGTTAGCTCCACCGGCTGGCCTGGTCGCATATCGGCGAGCTGCGTTTCCTTGAAGTTAGCCGTGACCCAAATCTCATCCGGCACGAACATCGCAATGGCTTGGCCCGCCTGGACAAATTGCCCCTTTGCGCCACTGATTTTTACGACGCGGCCCGGTTGTGCGGCAGTCAGCGTCGTATAGTCGAGGTTCTGGTCGGCGCTTTCCTTCTGGGCCTCAGCCTGCTTCAGGCTGGCTTCAGCGCTGGCGCGCTGTGCTTCGGCGGCGGCCTTGTTCTTCATGGCCGAACTGATGTTGGCCTGGGCTTCCGTATAAGCCGCCTGAGCCTGACGCAGGTTCGATTCTGCCTGCTGTGATGTCTGCAAGCTGCCAGCCCCGCCCTGCTGCAACTGCCGTTGCCGGTTGGCCTCGTCTGTCGCGAACTGCAAGGCAGCTTTTGATGAAGCCTCGCGTGCCTTTGCTTCCTCGATCGCAGCGGACGCAACATCTATCTGTGCGGTCGCATTGACAATCGATGCTTTGGCCGCTTCCACCTGGGCCTCAGCCTGATCCACGGCGATCTGGTAATCACGTGGCGCAATTCTGGCGATCACCGCGCCAGCATCGACATGGGCATTGTCGGTGACGGCGACGTCTTCCAGATAGCCGGAGACCTTCGTCGCAAGCGCGAAACTGCGCGCATCGACGAAGGCGTCATCCGTGCTCTCATAAGGATAGAAATAGATAAGCCAGACGAAGTAGGTAGCAATCCCGAGCCCAATCAAGCCAACAATAACGATCGCCGCCCAATAGGGATGCCGGCGGATCACCGATGGCTTCTTGTCGTCATGCTCTGGTTGCTGACTGTCGGTTGCTGTCTGAAGCTCGCGATCCTGCGGATCGCCGTTCTGCTTCGCTTCGTTCTCGGAAACGGCGCTCTGAGCTTGAACCACGATATGCCTCTGAAAATAATCTGAATATTCAGCGACAACGCAAGACGTCGTTAAAAGTTCCGGGCGAAGTTGCGCTGCAAAAAAATCTTTACAGCCTTACGTATTATGTGGATGCGATGTCTTCCAATTTAGGTTTACGCGCTCAGCTACAGAGCGAGATTTCAAGGGCTAGCGGTGTCTTTGCCGACATTGTGGAACTTATTCTCGCGGCGCTTGCCGAAGAGCCGCAACGTTTCAAGATGCTCGCGTTGTGCGATGTAGAAGGCATTTAGAAACTCCAGTTCCTTGCCTGGCGTCACACCTTCGCGGTAACCGATCTTCTTGATGATCGCCTGGGCGATCTCGATGATCTGCTTGTCGCGCAGACGCGTGGTTGGATCGCGGAGCAGGTCTTCCAGGGTCTGCAACTCATAGCTTCCGTAAACGTCCAGATGTTCCGGCCTGAACTCGAAGCCCGCCTGGCTGGCTTTGATGGCGGATGGAGCGGCAGCAAGATCGGGCAGGAGCACTGAGCGGGGATTTTCAATGACGAGGGTCCCGGCCATGAGATCGCCCAGCCGTTGCCGCCGATTGCTGGATAAGATGACAGCCACGACGGTGACGAGCCAGAAGAGGGTTATCCAGGTCAGCCAGACAGGCGGTTCTGAAAAGATCAGGCCCACAGGCGTGAATATCTCCACCTCTTTCATGAGGTTTCGCGTGGCGATCTGATGCGGCGTCAGACGGCGGCCTTCTACGTTTACGACGCGAATACCAGCGATCCGTTTTCCGAGTGTGCGGCCATTCCAGATCAGTTCAGACAGGATGTAATAGGGCGTTCGCAACAGGAACCCTAATAGCGTAATCGCCGTCGCCCTGGCGCTCTCCTCCAATACGCCACTTAAGGAGAGCACAATGATGCAGATAAGGGCGATGATGAAGGTCATCACGAAGTCGATGAACTGCGCGCCGAGCCGCGATGCGAGAGAGGCGATGTTCAGGTGGAGCGCAACGCCTTCCGGCGGCCCCGAACGCGATCAGTCACAGGTAAAACTCGCTTATATTTCGTCGAAAACTTGTTCATTACGCCTCGACAATAGGTCAACCCTGTCCATCATTAGTGAAAAAACGGGATATTTCGGCGTTATCCCGTTTAACCTTTGGATAAAGGCGCAGCATCAGTGGTCCTTAATATAATTATAGAATCAATATATAATCACAGTATTGTAGCGATAATTATTTCGGATTCTCAGTGATTCACTTGGGGTTGTGTTATATGTTGTGAATATATCAAATATTTACGTGGATATCAAAATGTACGTGATATATATCACATTTTTAAATTAAATTACTTCCGTCTAGTTATTCGCGAGGGTGTGATGCGCGGTCGCTGCATCTTCTTCGCTCCTCTCAGGCTGCAGCTCCGTACGGTAGGGGACAAAAGCTACCAATCGCATTTATTTCCGGTTGATGAAGTGGAACCGACGTCCTCTCGGTCCATTGTAGCCTTTAGCTTGGCTCCGCCAACGCCTCTGCAGCGGGGACGCTTGCAGTTCTTTCAATCTTCAAACCACAAAGGATTTGGCTATGACCGAGCGTAAGCAAGGGGACCATTCGCCGAGCACCGAGAATTCTCTACATGAGCTTAAGCCCGGCTCCGGCCAGGCCAGCTTTGAAGAGCAGCGTGGCAAAGGCGACGAATTGCAGCAGACGATCACGGCGGATGGTGCGGACGGCGGGGCTTATCTTACTGACAATTTCGGCCATCGTATTTCCGATAACCAGAACAGCCTTAAAGCAGGCAGCCGAGGTCCGACCCTGCTGGAGGATTTTGTCCTTCGCGAGAAGATTTTTCATTTCGACCATGAGCGTATCCCTGAGCGGATCGTGCATGCCCGAGGATCTGGCGCGCATGGCGTGTTCGAATGCACGAAAGCCATTCCACAGCTGACCAAGGCTTCTATCTTCCAGGAAGAAGGAAAGAGCTGTCCCGTCTTCGTCCGTTTTTCGACAGTTGCCGGTGGCGCTGGCTCCGTCGACACGCCGCGCGATGTCAGAGGCTTTGCGGTGAAGTTTTACACCGAGAGCGGCAACTGGGATTTGGTGGGCAACAATATCCCGGTCTTCTTTATCCAGGACGCCATCAAGTTTCCGGATCTTATCCACAGCGTCAAAATGGAGGCCGACCGCGGTTATCCTCAAGCCGCTTCGGCCCATGATACATTTTGGGATTTCGTCAGCTTGATGCCGGAATCCATGCACATGATCATGTGGGCAATGTCGGATCGCACGATTCCGCGGTCCTTCCGCCATATCGAGGGCTTCGGCGTTCACACCTTCCGTCTGGTGAACGCTGAAGGCGAGAGCAAGTTCGTCAAATTCCACTGGAAGCCCAATCTTGGATTGGCGTCCACCACCTGGGACGAAGCCGTGAAGATCGCCGGTGCCGACCCGGATTTCCAGCGCCGCGACCTTTTTGAATCCATCGATCAGGGCGACTTCCCGTCATGGGATCTTGGCGTGCAGGTGTTTGATGAGGACTGGGCCGCAAAGCAGCCCTACGACGTTCTCGACGCCACCAAACTCATTCCGGAGGAGGATATTCCTGTCGAGATCATCGGTCGTATGACGCTCAACAGGAACGTCGACAACTTCTTTGCCGAGACCGAGCAGGTCGCATTCCTGCCGAGCAATATCATTCCGGGTATCGACTTCAGCAACGATCCTCTGCTGCAGGGCCGACTGTTCTCCTACCTCGACACGCAGAAGTCCCGGCTGGGCACCACCAACTTCCATCAAATTCCGGTCAACGCGCCCAAGTGCCCTTTCCATAACTTCCAGCGCGACGGCATGATGCAGACACTGGTTCCGAAGGGGAGAGCCAATTACGAGCCGAATAGCCTGAGCCAGGCCGGTGAAGACAGCGGTCCACGTGCATCCGTCGCCAGCGGCTTTTCGACGTTTAAGACCAATGATGAGCGAAATGATCCGGCACAGAAACTTCGCCAGCGCGACGAACTTTTTGCCGATCATTATAGCCAGGCTCGCATGTTCTATCTGTCGCAGACAGAGACCGAGAGAACGCACATTGTCTCTGCGATCGTTTTCGAACTTTCCAAAGTGCAGCTCGCCCATGTTCGGCAAAATGTCGTGTCCAATCTCCGTAACATCGAGGAGGATTTGGCGCAGAGGGTCGCGGATGGTCTAGGCATCGATCTTCCTGAAAAGTCCACGCCGAAGAAGCAGCCGATCGACATGCCGGTCTCAGACGCCCTGTCGATCCAGAAGAACGCTCTGGAGACATTGAAAGGCCGAAAGATCGGGGTGCTGGTCGATGACGGGTCCAATAAGAGCGCGGTCGACAAACTCCTGGACGAGATCAAGCAGCAAGGGGGAACCCCGTTCGTTGTTGCCAGGAAGGTCGGCGGCGTCAAACTTAATGGTGGTACGATGCCGGCCGATGGCCAACTTGCAGGATCGCCTTCCTTCCTGTTCGACGCGGTTGTATCGATCCTCGCTCCAGAAGCGGCGCAGAAGCTGACAAAAGAGGCGGCGGCAATCCAGTGGTTCATGGATGCCTATAGTCACTGCAAAACGATCGGCTACTGTCCTGCCACCAAGGCACTGCTCGACAAAGCAAATGTCGAACTGGATGAGGGTGTCGTACCAGTTGACGATTTTCTCAAGGTCGGCGCCAAGCGTCATTGGGATCGTGAACCGCTGGTGCGCGATCTTCCCTGACAAACGCATAAGAGGGGTGGCGTTGCTTTACGCCACCCTTCTAACGCTTTTTCGCTCTTTTATCTTTCGGGCAACTCGTCCAATAGACGAAAAACTTAAAGTGCCGCTCGCACAGAGGCGCGCTCGACGATCTCGGTTTTCAGGACGACCTTGCGGGCACTGTCTGTCGCCCCATTCAAGCGCTTGACGAGAAGTTCGGCTGCCGTCGCACCAAGATCATAGACAGGTTGGCGCACCACGGTCACCGGGGGCGACGTTACCGATGTCCAGTCGGCATCGTGGAAGGACACAAGCGATACGTCGTCTGGTATGCTGAGACCCAGTTGGCGGTGCACCTTGAACGCCTCGAGTGCGATCATGCTGTCTGACGCAATGATGGCCGTGGGACGTTGCGGCAATTCAAGCATGTCGGTGACAATCCGCCGGGTCTGATCGGGCGTCACGGCGCCAACACGGACAAATTGCCCCATGCCGTCTAGCCCTGCCTCTTCGCAAACACTGAGATACCCTTCTATTCGCCGCCGGACTGAGGCGGTGCTGATATCCTGAATATTGCGGAACGTATGGTCCGGCGTGTCACAGGCGGTGATATAGGCAATGCGGCGGTGACCAAGCGAAACCAACTGCCGGGTGATGTTTTCCGCGGCATGCCGGTCGTCGGCGATGACGGTATCGACATCAAGAGCGTCGCTGCCGCGGTCAAGCAGAACCACCGGTAGCCCGGACCGAACGGCTTCATGCAGGTGCTCGACGTCGTCATCCTTCGCCGGGGAGACGATGAGGCCATCGACCCGTTTGGACAGCAAAGTGCGGATGGCTGCCTTCTCCGCCTCGATGTCCTCGCCGGAATTGCTGAGAATGACTGTGAATCCAGCCTGCCGGGCAATATCGGTGATACCGCGAACAGCGAGGCTGAAGAACGGGTTCTCGATATCTCCGACAACAACACCGATTGAGCCGGAGCGACCCGTGGTCATACTGCGGGCAAGCTCGTTCGTTCGATAATCGAGGACGCGAGCTGCGGCGGTCACCACTTCACGCACCCTGTCACTGACGGTCCCGTAGCCGCCGAGAACGCGCGCAGCCGTCGCCTTTGAGACGCCGGCTTTACGCGCGACATCGGCGACGGTGACGGAAGAGGTTTTGGGCGGGGTTTTGTCCATAATTGACAGCCTTACAAGAGAACTTGACGACTGGCAAATGCGAAGATAACAATTGCCAATAATGAAAGAGACCGGTCTCATTTAAAAAGAGACCGGTATCAATTTATAAAAAGACTTCCAGCATGCGAAACTGCATGGGCCGGAACGGATGACTTTACGTCGCCTTTCGGATGGGACCCGTGCGCCTTGAAGACATCGCAAACAACAACCCCAGAGGACACGACGCCAATGCGACTGACTGAAGCCTTTACATCCCCATTGACCAAGATACGCGCCACTGCCATCGCCCTCACGCTTGGCATGATCGCCGGTGCTGCCACGCCAGCACTCGCCGACAATCCGCTCGGCCTTATCGACGCGAATACCATCAGCGTCGGGACCATGGGCGACGCCAAGCCCTATGCTTTCACCACGGCGGACGGCAATTTTACTGGTTTCGACATCGAGCTGTTTCTCAATATTGCCGAGCGCATGGGCTTCAAAAAGGACCAGGTGATCTTCACGGGTCAGGAATTCTCGGCGTTGATGCCGTCAGTGGCCAACGGTCGCTTCGATGTTGCTGCCGCCGCGATTGGCACGACTGCCAAGCGTAAGGAGACGGTCGATTTCTCTGACGGCTATCTTGCAGGCTTCCTCAGTGTGCTGACCCCCGAGGATATCAAGGATGCCGCGGGTCTCAAAGGCAAGCGCCTCGGCGTCGTGCAGGGTACGCTTCAGGAAATCTATGCCGAAAAGAACTTCGCTGGCACGGATCTCGTGAAATTCCCGGATAACAACTCCGCCGTGTCGGCACTCAACAACGGCACTGTCGACGCCCATTTCCTCGATTTCGAGGCGGCAAAGGATTATTCCACCCGCTATCCGGCATTGAAGATCGCCGTCAATATTCCAAGCTTCGATGCGCCAGCCGGCTTCGTTATCCGCAAGGGCAATGACGCCCTGCGCGAGGCGATCAACAAGGCGCTGAAAGAGGCGATGCAGGACGGAACCTGGAAGAAGCTCCATGAAAAGTGGTTCCCGGGAACGCCCATGCCTGCGGCATATCTTCCCAAGCAGTAATGCCACCTTCCGGTTCGGCCTTCGCCGGTCGAACCGGCTTTTCTTTCTAAAGCAGGTCGCGATCATCTCACGTTGCTCCGCACGCTTTAGGTCCTTCTTCTGTCGCATGTTGTTACCGGGAAACGGTGGCCACGTTTGCGCGACATGCTCTAGGGATTTCTGATGAACTGGCTTGAAAACCTGCGCCGCAGCTTCCTCGATTGGAACGCCATGGCCGAAGTGCTGCCGACCATGATCACGGTTGGTCTGAAAAACACGCTGATCCTGGCTGCAACCTCAACGGTGCTGGGCGTGATTATTGGCATGGTGCTTGCCATCATGGGTATTTCCCGCTCGCCGTGGCTGCGCATACCCGCTAGGCTCTACACCGACATTTTCCGCGGCTTGCCGGCTATCGTTACCATTCTGTTGATCGGGCAGGGTTTTGCCCGTATCGGCCGCGAAATTTTCGGTCCATCGCCTTATCCGCTCGGCATCCTTGCTCTCAGCCTGATCGCGGGCGCCTATATCGGCGAGATTTTTCGCTCCGGTATCCAGAGTGTCGATCGTGGCCAGATGGAAGCGTGCCGGGCCTTGTCGATGAGCTACGGCCAGGGCATGCGGCTTATCGTCGTGCCGCAGGGTGTGCGGCGCGTTCTGCCGGCCCTGGTCAACCAGTTCATCGGCAACGTCAAGGATTCGAGCCTTGTCTACTTTCTCGGTCTTCTCGCCTCCGAGCGCGAAATCTTCCGTGTCGGACAGGATCAGGCGGTGGTGACAGGCAACCTTTCTCCGTTGCTGCTGGCTGGCATCTTCTACCTCATCGTGACCGTACCGCTCACCCATGTGGTCAATGCGATCGATAATCGCCTGCGTCTCGGCAAACAGCGTCCTGCCACCATTACCAGCGGGCTGGAGGAGGTGAGCGAACTCGACAGCGCGTCCCGCGCCACTGGCACTGCCTTCAAGGGCGGTAGCCTCGACGTGCGCAATCTCGGGATGGCCTATGGCGATCTCGATGTGCTGAAGGGCGTTGATCTTTCGGTGAAGCCGGGCAGCGTCACTTGCATTATCGGTCCCTCTGGCTCTGGCAAATCCACCCTGCTGCGCGGGATCAACCGTCTTGTCGAGCCCAAGAGCGGCGATATTCTCCTCGATGGCGAAAGCATTCTCGGCATGAAGCCGGAAACGTTGCGCCGTCGCGTCGGTATGGTCTTCCAGCACTTCAATCTTTTTCCCGATCACACGGCGCTGGAAAACGTCATGTTGTCGCTGACGAAGATCAAAGGTCTACCCGCAGCGGAAGCAGAGCGTATCGCCAAGGCGAGGCTCGCCGATGTTGGTCTCGCAAGCCGTCAGCACCACCGCCCGGGCGGTCTTTCCGGCGGACAGCAACAACGGGTTGCCATCGCGCGTGCGCTGGCCATGGAGCCTGAAGTCATTCTTTTCGATGAGGTGACGAGCGCGCTCGATCCCGAACTGGTCAAGGGCGTCCTCAATCTGATGGCGGATCTAGGCACGCGAGGCATGACCATGGTTGTCGTGACGCACGAAATGGGATTTGCCCGACGCGTGGCTGATCAGGTTGTCTTCATGGATGAGGGACGTGTGGTAGAGGCTGGGACGCCGGAGGCAATTTTCGACAACCCCCAGAGCCCGCGCCTTCAGCGCTTCCTCGCAGAAGTGCTCTAAGTATCAGGAGAAGAAAAGATGACACGAACAATAAGATGGGGCGTACTCGGCTGCGCAGGTATCGCTGCCAAGGCTGTCATCCCTGCCATTCAATCCAGTCGTCTGGGCCGGGTCGCTGGCATTGCTTCGCGCGACGCCGAAAAGGCCAGCGCGATGGCGGCTCGCTTCGGTATTGGCAAATCGTATGGCAGCTACGAAGACCTGCTCGCCGATCCCGAGATTGATGCGATCTACAACCCGCTGCCCAATCATCTCCACGTCCCGATGACGATCAAGGCTTTGGAGCATGGCAAGCCAGTGCTGTGCGAGAAGCCGATCGCGCTCAACGCAGCGCAAGCGATGGAATTGGCGGACGCACAAAAGAAAGCCAATCTGCCGGTCGCAGAAGCCTTCATGGTTCGTCATCATCCCCAATGGAAGAAGGCGAAGGCAATGGTCGCGGAGGGGCGCCTTGGCGATGTCCGGGCAATCCAGACGATCTTTTCCTATTATCTCGATGACCCCAAGAATGTCCGCAACCAGGCCGATATTGGCGGCGGTGGCCTGTTCGACGTCGGCTGCTACGCCGTAAACACGGCGCGCTTCCTCTTCGACGCCGAGCCGCTCCGGGCCATTGCGCTGATGGACAACGACCCAGTTTTTGGCACGGATCGGTTGACGAGCGGGCTGCTGGTGTTTCCGGAGTGGCGACAGCTGGCCTTCACCTGTTCCACGCAATTGTCGCTCACGCAGAAGGTGACGGTCCTGGGTACACGCGGTCGTCTGGAAATACCAATTCCCTTCAATGCACCGGCGGATCAACAGACCATGCTGATCTTTGACGACGGGCGGGATCTCGCAGGCGGTGGTCGCGAAGAGATCGTGATCGGGCCTGTCGATCAGTACCGAGAACAGGTCGATGCTTTTGCCGAAGCGGTGCTCTCCGGCACGCCACTCGAGACCGGGCTCGACGACGCGATCGCCAACATGAAGGCGATCGATGCGCTCTTCCGCTCCGCGACCAGCGGCCGTTGGGAAGACGCTTGACGCGGTTCTCCATCCAAAATCACAATCGAATGAAAGCCTATCCCATGACTGACAACATCATCTCGACAGCCGTCATCATCGGCGCCGGTATCTTTGGTGTTTCCACCGCTGTCCAGCTTGCGCGGCGCGGCATCAATGTGACGATCCTCAATGACGGGCCATCTGCCAACGGCGCCTCCGGCCGGTCGCTCTCCTGGCTGAATTCGGCACGCATGCGCTCCGAGCCGTACCACCGGTTGCGCATGGCGGGCATCGATCGCTATCGCACGCTTGCTGCAAAGAATCCCGGCGTAGACTGGCTCCGCTTCGACGGTGGACTGACCTGGGATGCCGATGATGCGCGAAACGAAATCGAGGCCGCCTATCGCCACGAGGTTTCACTTGCCTATGACGCGCAACGGCTTTCGGCGGAGGAGGTCTCTCGGGTCGTGCCCGGTCTCGACACCAGTGCGATTACCCCGCAAGGCGCGATCTTCAACCCCGGTGAAGGCTGGGTCGATCTTCCGACGCTGATCGGTTTGCTCTTGAAGGAGTTTTCAGAGCTTGGCGGCGTTTTGGTAACGGATCAGGGTGCTGCCAAGGTGGTAATCGAAGGTGGGCGCGCAGTCGGGGCGCAAACCGCCAAGGGCGATCTACACCGCGCGGACGCCGTTGTTCTCGCGACCGGTCCGGCGGTGCCGAAAATGGCCGCTGAGAACGGCCAGACCATCGGTGACGACACACCTATCGCGCTTCTTGTTCAGACCAAGCCGCTGGCGCATCCTCTGCGGGCGGTCCTCAACACGCCTCGCGTCGCGGTCCGTCCAGCGCCAGGCGGCACCTTTTCGCTCGATGCAGACTGGGCGGCCGATGAGGGTGTGACCGTCGACGCAGACGGCGGCTATCAGATCAATGAGGCTGTGGTTGCCGCGTTACTGGCAGAGGCCGCCAAAGTGATGGAGGGAAATCCGCAGCTCGAAGTCGCCTCCATCGGGGTTGGCGGAAAGCCGATCCCGGGCGATGGCGAACCTGTGATCGGAGCGATGAAAGACGTTCCCGGCTACTATGTTGCCTTCAGCCACAGCGGTGCGACCCTCGGTCTCATCGTCGGTGAGTTGCTGGCCTATGAGGTCGCAAGCGGTGCCGAACATCCAATGCTGGCGACCTTCCGGCCTGAGCGGTTCAAGCCCTTCTGAGCTTTGACAACGCTTTTAATGTCATCAGCCTGCTGCGGTGGCAGCGGGCTTTTTTCTTTGTCTTTCCCATCCGGAACACTCGCACGAAGACCGGGCCGTCGTGAAACGCTGGCAGCGTTTCACTTGAAATGAAGAACGACCGGCGTGCCGTCGATCGTCTCGACGCGCATGTCGAAGCCGTATATTTCGCGGAGCGTCGATGGGTTGATGATATCGCTTGGGGCGCCATCGGCGACCACGCAGCCGTTCTTCATGGCGATGATCCTGTCTGCATGGGCTGCCGCCTGGTTGATGTCGTGCAGAACGATGATGATGCTCTTGTTGTCTTCATCGGCGAGCGCACGCAAATGCAGCATTAGTTCGCGGGCGAAATACATATCCAGATTGTTCAGCGGCTCATCGAGCAGAATGTAATCCGTCTCCTGCGCGAACGTCATGGCTACGAGCGCGCGTTGCCGTTGTCCGCCAGACAGCGTGTCGATGAAGCGATCTGCAAGATCGTCGAGCGCAAAACGGGCGAGGGACTTCGCGACAATGACCCGATCTCTGTCTGTCAACCGGCCGCGGCTATGGGGGAAACGCCCGAAGCTGACGAACTCCCTTACCCGTAACCTGCTCGTGACGACTGAATCTTGTCGTAGGATGGCGATGATTTTTGCTAAGTCCCGATCGTTGGTTTCACCCAATCGGTGGCCATCGATAGCGATCTGCCCTGATTGAAGCGGCTGCAGGCGTGCGATCAAAGACAGAAGGGTCGATTTTCCCGCGCCATTCGGACCGATCAGCGCGGTCACGCCGTGTTTGGGGATCGTCAACGAGACATTCTTAAGAATCTCCGCTCCCGAATGGTTGACCGACACGTTTTCGATAGTGATCATTTGCGACTTCCGGCGATGAGAAGCAGAAGAAACACGATGCCGCCGACAAATTCGATCACCACGCTCAATGTCGAACTGTTCCCAAGGCTGTGCTGCAGCACGGTTTGTCCGCCAACAAGAACGATGACAGCGACGAGGGCGGCGGCAGGCAACAGTGTCGCGTGCCGCCTGGTGTTGACGATGCGTTCGGCGAGCGCGACCACCAGCAGACCGAAAAACGCCACAGGTCCCACCAGGGCTGTGGACACTGCCACGAGCGCTGCGACCAGAATCAGCAAAGCTGCTGTTGTTTTCGTCCACGAAATACCGAGACCTGTAGCGCTGTCCGGGCCGAGAGCGACGATGTCGAGCACATGTCTCGATCGCCATGCGATGACAAGAGCGACGACCGTCAAAATCGTTGCAACAGTCAGGAGATCGGTGCGCACGCCGTTGAAATTCGCAAAGCCGGCGGTCTGAGCAACTGCGAATTCATTCGGATCTATCAGCCGGGCAAAGAGCGACTGGACGGCTTCGAAACAGAATGCCAATGACGATCCCGACGAGCAGCATCAAACTCATATCGATCCGTCGCAACAGCATCGGCAGGAGGATGGCGCTGGCGAAGGCCATCAACAAAATGACCTCTCCGCCGAACTTCAGGTGAGGAGACAGGGACGCGTAGCCGACGCCGCCGAAGATGAAGACGAGCAGCATCTGACCAAACCCGTAAAGCGCATCGAGCCCCATGATCGACGGGGTTAGTATCCGATTGTTGGTCACCGTCTGGAAGATCACGGTGGAAACGGCGATCGCGACGCTCACCTCGATGAGAGCGATGAGCTTGGTGGCGCGCAGCCCGATGACGAAGCCAATGTTTCCTTTGAGGCCAATCGTCAGATAGGCCATCATGGTGGCCGTGGCGAGGAAAGCCAGGAACAGCAGCTTTCGATCACGCATGTTTCGGCCGATGAATGAGAAGATAGAGAAAGATGAGGGCGCCGACGCATCCCATCACAGTTCCAACGGGAACTTCATAGGGGAAATTGATGGTTCGCCCGAGAATATCGCAGCCTAAGACGAGGATAGCGCCCAGCATCGCAACAACGGGCATGGTGCCGCGGAGGTTGTCTCCGGCCAGGCGTGAGACGATATTCGGCACGACGAGGCCGACGAAGGGAATGCCGCCGACGATGACGGTACAGAGCGCCGAAATCACGGCAACAATGACGAGCCCAAGCTGCAGCATCCGGGCATAATCGATCCCCAGTCCTACACTTGTGTCCCGACCGAGAGCCATGATCGTCAACCGATCTGCAACAAGCCAGGCGATGACCAGCATGGCGCCACTGATCCAGAGGAGCTCGTATCGGCCACGCAGCACGCCGGAAAATTCACCATTGGTCCAGATTGCGAGATACTGGAGAAGGTCTGCCTGCCACGCGACGAATGTCACCGCTGCGCCAATCACGCCACCATAAACGATGCCGAATAGCGGCACAAGGAAGGGTTGCGTCGGCGGCAGGCGATGGGCCGTCATGAGAAAGACCGCAGTTCCGGCAAGAGCCGTGGCGGTCGCGACAATGCTCTTCAATAGTAGGCTTGCCGATGGCCATAACAGCGTCACGGCGAGCACGCCAAGCTCGGCACTTTGTGACGTTCCTGTCGTGGAAGGTTCGACATAGTTGTTGCGGGCGAGTGTCTGCATGACCAAGCCGGCAAGAGCCAGGCTCGCGCCGACAAGAATGGCCGCAAGAGTTCTCGGCAACCTGCTGACCATGAGAAGTTCAACCGTCCCACTGTCTGAGACGCCGATAAAAAGGCTGGTTACCGCTAAGGCGAGGAGAACGCCTCCGCAGATAAGCGTCGGCCGCCACAAAGTCCGATGGCCCGTATCGATCATTTCGCGGCGTTGAAGGTGTCGGTGATCACCTGAAGAACCTTACCCGTCGACTGAACGCCTCCCGCTGCAATGTAGAATTCGGGAGCGGGGAGATAGATCACCTGTCCTTTTTTCCAAGCCGTCGTCTGAGCGACAAGCTCATTGTCGAGGGTTGCCTTGGCTCCCTGTTCGCCCGATCCGATCGCCGAGGCCCGGTCGAGTACCAAGAGCCAATCCGGGTTGGCCTTGTTGATGAACTCAAACGAGACGGCCTCACCATGATTGGCTGCCTTGATGTCCGGCACGGCTGCGTCGAGATTCAATGTCGCGTGCACCCAACCGAACCGCGAGCCCGGCCCATAGGCCGTCACCTTCGGTCCGTTGGTCATGACGATCAGAGCTTTTCCCTTGCCTTTGACCGCCTGTTGGGCATCACGGACACGTTCATCGAGATCTGCTGAAACCTTCTGCGCCTCCTCCTGCTTGCCAAACAACTCGCCATAGGTCGCCAGTCGCTCCTTGGCTTGAGCGACGAGGTCGTCTCCCAGCATCGTCATGTCGATGGTTGGCGCGACTGCTGCTGTCTGATCGACCTTGGTTGACGACCGTCCACCGAGAATGATGAGGTCTGGACCAAGAGAACTCAAGGCTTCGAGGTCAGGCTCGAAAATGTTTCCGACGATCTCTGCACCCTGCTTCAAAGGCTCAAGCGTTTCTAGATAAAGTTTTTCCGGCACACCTGCCGGTTTCATGCCGATACTCGCAAGCGTATCGAGTGCAGCCATGTCGAACACGGCCACCCGCTCAGGCTTCTTAGCAATAGACACCATGCCTCTTGCGGTTTGGACCTCCGTTGCCTGTGCGTATGAGACGAAGGAGGCGATGGCCAAGAGAGCCGAAAGTAATAGCAATTTCATGTGGTTACCTCAAAGGCGAGTCGTATGTAGCCGTGATCGGAGAGCAAAGACGAGCGATCAAAAGTCGAATGACGCCGAAACCATGAAGGTGCGAGCCGCACCCGCTGCGAGGAAGCCACGAGCGGACGATGCCCAGTAGTTCTCGTTGAAGACGTTTTCAACGTTGGCCCGCAGTTCAACAGCTTTGCCGTTTTCGCGCTCGAACGTGTACCGCGCGCCAAGATCAACACGCGTCCACCCATCAACCTTTTGGGTATTGTTCTGATTGTAGTATGTACTACCACTGTAAACGACACGGCCATTGAGAGTTACATCTTCAAGCCAGGGGAGATCGTATTCGCCGTATAGGCTGATTGAGGCTTTCGGAACGCCAGGCGCGTCCTTACCATCAAATGTTCCTCCTGCTGTCTTGGCAAGTTCCGCATTCATAAATGTGACGCCGCCGAGCAGCCGGAGACCATCTGTAGGTTCGCCGTAAGCGGTTAACTCGAGACCACGGTTTATCTGCAGGCCATTTACGTCAAATGTGTTATCTTTCGTGAAGCCGCTCGCTTGCCTGATTTCGAACAGAGCGGCCGTTAATATCATCGAGCCGGCGTCATACTTCAGACCGATCTCTTTCTGTTTATTAACGAATGGCGGGAATACTTGGCCAGCGTTCTTGATCGCGGCGGCGGGGGCGATAGCTCCCTCTGTCAACGCCTCTACGTAATTTGCATATGCGGAAAGATCTCCGGAGAGTTTGAAATTCGCCGCGACTGCAGGACTAAAGCGCGATTTGTCGTACACATAGTTTCGTGCTCCGACCGGCGCTAGGGGATTACCAGGGCGTTGGTTAAAGCCCTGTTGCCGGACATTTTGATATCTCCCTCCCAACGTGACCTCAAGTGTTTCGTCAAAGAACGACAAGGTGTCGGCAATTGAGAAGCTTGTTGCGCTTAGCTGCGAGAATCGATGCACATCTCCGGAACGAGGAAGTCCCGCCGTATTGACTAACGTACTAGAAATATATGTGGGGTTGTAAATATTCGTAGGTATATCTGGCGGAAATCCCAGCGCAGCGGGACGTGGATTTATGTGAGCACGATTATTTTCCGTGTATGCTGTCTGACCAGAAATACTTAAGGAATGGTCAATCTCGCCGGTTTCGAACTTTGAGCGAATACCCATTTCGCCGACGTAGCTAACTATCTCCTGTGGATTGTACCCGAAGTTAAGTTTAGCGTCGCCGTTTGAATTTGTGATTTCATACGAAGAGGTAAGGAAATCCTCTCGATAAAGGCTTGCCCCGGCCGCAGCGTAGAGTGTCGTACTTTCCAAGATGTCATATTCAATTCTACCCGCAGCCATGTTGTAAGAACTGTCGTGGTACTCGAACGGAGCGCCGGTATTGATCCTGCCACTTGGCGCGCTTGGGATTGTAGGTAAAATCGTGTCGACAGCAGCGGTATTAAATAGAGACGTCGGCGAATCCAGCTTCTGGGTCGAGTGACTGAGATCGAGCGAGGCACGGAAATCTTCTCCGCGATAGTCTATTCCGAGAGATGCCACACCGATCCGCGTATCATTATGATCAAGCGTCGTCTCACCGCCACGGAAAGAGCCATTGGCACGGATGCCCCACTCATCGCCTTCACCGAAACGGCGGCCGACATCAGCATGGGTCCAGAGTTGTGAATCGCTGCGATATCCCGTCGTCAGCCGCGTCAAAGGCTCATCTGCCGCGCGCTTTGGAATGAGATTGATGGTCCCGCCGACACGGCCGATGCCGCCATTGACGAAATTGCTCGGTCCTTTCAGCACCTGAACCTGTTCAATCCCCTCGAGGAAATGTCGGCGCGGATTGGCGATATAGGGAAGCCCGTCATAGAAAATGTCCAGATTGACGACGGGGAAGCCGCGGATCAGGAATGAGTCACGCTCACTGAAGGGAGGCGCATCCGCCCGAACGGAAGGATCATTCAGAGTGATATCTGCAACGGTCCGTGCCTGTTGATCGCGGATCAGCTTGGCTGTGTAGGCCGTAATGCTAAAAGGCGTGTCCTTGATGGGGCGGTTGCCGAGTGCGCCGAGCCGCGCTTCGGTCGATACCTGACCACCGCTGAAGGCAGCCGCCGGCTGACCGATGGTTGCCGTTGCCGGCTTGTTGTCGCGCGCTCCTCGAATGACGATCGGCTTCAATACCGTTGGCGTCGTTGATGCATTCGTAGCAGACCGGACGTCTTGTGCCTGGGCCAATGCTGGCTGCAACGCCATAACGGATACGCTGGCGAGTATAGCGAAGCCGTAGCTGTTCACCCCAAAACTATCTTTAAGAACCGACATGTTTCCCCTAGTCCCCTCATCAAAATCTTTATCTACCTGTCGCTGACGGCGCCGACGTCAGGCGAGCGGTCGCCATTCAAAATCGAGCGTCTCCTTGAACGCGAAGCGTTCGATGTGACGCTGAACAACATCTTGGAGAACCGAAAGATCTTCGCTTTTGTGCGCGACGACCTCGATAACAAGCGAGGTATCGTTTGCGCTCAGTCGCGTATCACCGAGCGGCAAAGCGATTTTCGATGAAAGGGGCGTGAATTCGGTCTCGAATTTGTGTGCCCAATGCTTCGACAATTGCTGCAGATAACGGCTTGCGTGCTCGGTCGTGACTTCAACTCTACTGCTCGACAAGATGCGTACTCCTTAAGAGCGCCGTGCCGCACTGTCCCGAAGAGCAACAACGAACGCACTTCCGCAATCTCAAAGATGAGTAATAGAGTCAACTCTTAATGTGTACTACAGGTCGAATATCCCCACGGGATGATGATCGCCGCAATGGATTAAAATCTATGGTGGTAATGGGGATGCAATGCGTATTCACTGACCCACTTCGACATGATTTGTGCTTGATTGCGGCAGGGCACATTTGAATACTGCCGTCGATTGAAAAGGTCTCTGGCGATGAAACGCGAGTGGCGAGCTCCGCTCATATAGGACCAGGCCCTATGACATTGCGACGTCCTGCGTTCAGATCTGCTGAAGGCTGGCAAACAGGTCGGCGTTTTGGGAGCCCTTGCGATAGAAAACAGGTGGTTGGCCGAGTGGTGCGTCGACTGTTATCTCCTGACCGCCATCATACCTCAAGCCGGTCCAGATATGCACCCACTCGGTGTTGCGTGGCAGGTAGGTAGTGCGCTCGCTCTGCCCCGCTTGCCAGACTGGTGCGACGAGAAGGTCTTCTCCATAGAGATAGGCGTCTTGAATGTCGTAGGTTTTGCGGTCGTCCTCGTGGTGCAGAAAAAGCGGACGTTGGACGGGGAGGCCGGTTTCTGCGGCTTGCCTGGAGAAAGTCTTCAGGTAGGCGCCGAGGTGGACGTAGATCGCCGTCATGCGGGCAAAGTGCGCGAGCACCGTTTCGTCCTGGTCGATCTGTAGATTGTCGCGCGGGCGGTTGCCTTCGTGGGTGCGCATGACGGGGGTGAAAGCGGCCATTTCGGCCCAACGCATCAATAGTTCTGGCGTGCGGACATTGCCGAAGAGGCTGGTATAGCCGCCGATGTCGGAGTGGTGATAGGCATTGCCGAGCAGGCCGGAGGAAAGCGCGCCGGACATGACCGTGACGAGGCCGTCATGCCTGGTGAAATCCACCGACTGGTCTCCGCCCCACAGCAACGGGCAATGCGCCTGGACCCCGGTGAAACCTGCGCGCATGAAGAACAATGCATCGCCCGTCTTACCGCGACTTGCGACAGCCTTTGCGTTGACCTCTGCCCAGATCGTCGGCCAGGCATTGTGCATCAGCTTGGCATCGACGCCGTTGGAAAGATGAATGTCGATTGGCAGGTATTCGCCGAAATCCGCCATCCAGCCGGAGAGGCCGTAATCCAGCATGTTCTGGCCGATGATCGTTTCCGCAAACCAGTCCATTGCTTCGGGGTTCGTAAAATCCACCACACCACAATCGAATTCGCCGAAATCGACAAGTGCGGTTTCGCCGGCGTCGTTCTTGGCAAAATAACCCTTCGCCTCCGCTTCCGGAAAGAAGGAGCCATCGACGCAGAGATAGGGGTTCACATAGCCTAAGAAACGGATGTCGTTATCGGCAAGCTCAGCAATTTTCTGTCGAAGTGCCGGATAGCGTTCCTCGTTCGCCTTCCAGTCCCAAAAGAGGCGCGCGCCGAAAGAGGTGTGGCGCAGGCCCACCCAGTCTTCGCACCACAGCCCGGAGACCTTCACGCCGGCCGCCTGGATTTTATCGAGCCTGTCAAAAGACTGCTCGCCATCCTTCAGACCGATGATCGCGCCATTATAGATCCAGTCCGGCAGTTCCGGCTGACGACCGAAGCGAAGCGAAAGTTGTCCTACGAGTGCTTTGAAACTATCCGCTGCAAAGAATTCTAGACGGTCCGGCACGGCCCAGGCCTCGATCTCGTGAAAACCCTCCCGGCGGAAGTCAAAGACAGAATAGGCCGTCGTTTCCATATGCAGCGCGTAGCGACGCGAGGAGACATAGGTCGGTTGTGGGTAGTTGGTGTGATAGTAGTCGCCGCCCGCCTTGCTCGTCACATCGGCCTTGAAAGTCAATTCCGTGGTCTTGTCGCGGCCGACACCCGGTTCTGATGTCCAGAGCGGAAACTTGCGGCCGCGCATGTTGAAGTAGGACATCTGCTCGCCGCCGCCCCAGATGCATTCATCCTTTTCGGCGACCACGCGCAGCCAGAAGCGGTTAATCGAAGGGTCGAGCGCTTCGATCCCGACGCTGTCGCCTACGATGCTTAACCGAAGCCTGGGCGGCTGGCCGCTCGCAGTGGACAACGCGATGCGATCGCCTTCGAACTCTGCGTGAGTGAGTGCTACGCGCTCCACCACGTAATCTTCGATATCGAAATTGCCGCGATACATATCCATGCGCTCTTCGCCCTTGCCGACGAAGACGCATGGAGCGTCCACCGAGTGGCGGAGAACTGTGCTTGCGTTGATGGCCAGTTCGAAGCCGTCGGCTGTCTTTTGGAAATGCATGCTAACTCTCTCTTCGTGAAGCGCCGATCTGCTTGAAAACGTCCATCGTGGATGGTGGTGATCGCTGGGCGCGCTGCATTTTGGCTCACTATCGCAACCGGCTGACATATCGAGCAACGGTATGGTCGTACCATGTGTGCGATACCTCGGCCTTTTGTCCGTCATGGGAGTGGCTGATGCGCAGCACGTGGGGGAGGGGATCACCGGTGGCGGGGCGAAAAGCGGCGGGTTTCCAGTCCGGAACTTTGTCGAGGTCGATATAGTCTTCCGCCTTGGCGATCCACAGATTGAGTTGCGTGCGGTAGTAAAGGTAGAGCGACTCGGACAAGTCTTCCGCCACGATCGAATCGACGTAGGAACCATCGAGCCAGATCTCTTCGATGGCGGCGACCTTGCCCCCGATCCGACGCAGGCGGCGAATGCGGTGACCCTCGGGGGAGGTGCCAAAGGAGGGGAGTGTCGGATCTTTGGTCTCACGATGGACGCTCAAAACCTCCGCCGTTGGCAGGCCGCCACCTTCGATTAGCTCCAACCGGAACAGAGCGTAGACGCTCTGCGGGTCGTTGATGGCGCGGATATAGTTGCCCGATCCCTGAATGCGCTCCAGCAGCCCACGGTTCTCCAGTTCGGCCAGCGTTTTGCGTAACGTGCCAACGGCAATGCCGAGATCTTTTGCCATGTCTCTCTCGGGAGGCAGTTTCTCGCCATCGATCAAGCGGCCCGCCGCAACATCGCGCACCACTGTCTCCACGATCTGCAGGTACATGGGCAGACTTCCCTTGGAGCTCCTCATTTTTAGCGCCATTCCTTCGCCGCATGAAATTGATACACTATTGATTTACATTATCGTGGCTGATAGTCAAATAGGCGTTGGATGCTTTGGGAGGATTTTCATGACCGTTGTGCCCGTAACCTCAGCTGGCCTTGACGCTGCGGAGGTGTCCTGGTTTTCGGCTCTTTGCTCCGATGACTATGCGTTTCTTGGCGTTCCGGATGGCCGGCTGCGTTCGAGCTGGGATCATTGCTCCTCCATCGTCAAAAAGGCTGAAGAGCTTGGCTTTCGCAACATTCTTTGCCCGTCCTCCTATCAGGTCGGCCAGGATACGCTGAGTTTCGTTGCCGGGTGCGCGCCGATCACTGAGAACATCAACTTCCTGGCCGCAATCCGCTGTGGCGAGATGCAGCCCATCATGCTGGCGCGTACCGTCGCGACGCTCGATCATATGCTCAAAGGCCGGCTAACGCTGAACGTCATCAGTTCGGATTTTCCAGGTGAGGTCGCCGACAGCGCCTATCGCTACAAGCGCAGCCACGAGGTGGTCGAAATCCTGCGTCAGGCATGGACGCGTGATGAAATCAATCATGACGGCGAAATCTACCAGTTCAAGAATGTCACGACCGAACCCGCGCGCCCCTATCAGCAGAATGGTGGGCCATTGCTCTATTTCGGCGGCTATTCGCCGGATGCGCTGGAGCTCTGTGGTGCCCAATGCGACGTTTATCTGATGTGGCCCGAGGTCAAGGAGCAACTGGCCGAGCGCATGCGCGCGGTGCATGCGCGTGCCAAAGCCCATGGCCGCACACTCGATTACGGTCTGCGCGTGCATATGATCGTCCGCGACACGGAAGCCGAAGCGCGTGACTATGCCGACCATCTCGTCTCGAAGCTTGATGACAACTATGGAGGTCAGATCCGTGCCCGAGCACATGATAGCGTCTCGCTCGGCGTCGCTCATCAGACGAAAGCCCGCGAACAGGCCGACCAGTTCGGCTATACCGAGCCGCACTTATGGACCGGTGTCGGGCGTGCGCGTTCGGGCTGCGGTGCGGCGCTTGTGGGCTCCACCGATCAGGTCCTGACGAAGCTTGAGGATTATCAGAAGATGGGTATTCGCGCCTTCATCTTCTCCGGCTATCCGCATCTTGACGAGGCCGAGCACTTCGGCCGTAAGGTTTTGCCTGAGATGAAGACCTGCTCGCTGCCGCATGCGCATGGGCGGGTTCCGGCAGAAACCCCTGCAACACCCCTTGGCAATGGAGAGCGCCACTAATGCAACGCATCGATATCACATCCGGGCTTTCCTTCAGCCGCATCGTTTACGGCATGTGGCGGATCGGCGAAGACGCCGACACATCGCCGCGCCATGTGCAGGCGAAGATCGAGGCGTGCCTCGAACAGGGCATCACCACCATAGACCAGGCCGATATTTATGGCGGCTACACGGCGGAATCCATCCTCGGCAATGCCCTTCGACAGGCGCCGTCGCTGCGCGACAGAATTGAGATCGTCACAAAATGCGGCATCGTTGCTCCCGTTGGTCGCCATTCGGCTGCCCGCGTCAAGCATTACGACACGAGCGCAAAGCATATCAACGCGTCCGTCGAAGCCTCGTTGCGTGACATGAATACGGACCGTATCGATCTCCTTCTTATCCACCGTCCCGACCCGATGCTGGATCCGGAAGAGACTGGCGAAACGCTGGATGCGTTAGTGGCATCCGGCAAGGTCAGAAGTGTCGGCGTATCGAATTTCCGTCCCTGGGATTTTTCACTGCTGCAATCCAACATGACGGAAGAGCTGTTGACCAACCAGATCGAAATCAGCCTTGCCGCAACCTCTGCCTTCACCAATGGCGATCTCGCCTATCTGCAGGAGCGCGCCCTTCCGGTGATGGCCTGGTCTCCGCTCGGCGGGGGATCACTAATGGGGAAGGAAGGCCCGCTTTCCGATGCACTGGAGCGGATCGCTAGGGAGAATGATGTCGATGCGGCAGCTGTTGCCGTCGCCTGGCTTCTGGCACACCCGGCGAAGATCCTGCCGGTGATGGGAACCAACAATCTGGCGCGTATCGCCACCATTTCCAGTGCCGAGACGGTCGAGATGGATCGGCAGACATGGTTTGAGCTTTACACGCTGGCAAATGGTCGTGAGGTGCCCTGATGACATCGACGAGTAGCGCGAATGCGCAACATGAACATCGCTTTGTTCCTGACGCGACAACATCGCGGAGCTTCCGCAATGCGCTTGGAAACTTTCCGACGGGCGTGACTGTTGTCACAGCAACCACGCCAAGCGGCCCCACAGGCATGACGGTCAACAGCTTCTCATCCGTCTCGCTTGATCCGCCGCTGGTGCTCTGGTCTCCAGCAAAGACCTCAACCCGCCACGACGTCTTCATCGGCGCGACGAATTTCGCCGTCCATGTTCTAGATGCGGAGCAGGATGCGCTTTGCTCGCGCTTCACACGCGGCGGGCGTGGCTTTGAGGAACTGGACTGGGAGCGAAATGCGGAAGGCGTACCGATCATTCCGGGGACGCTCAGCCGCTTCGAATGCGCACAAGCTTCGGTTCATGATGCAGGCGACCATTCGATCATTATCGGACGGGTCCTCCGCGCAGCCCACCGCGAAGGCGATCCTTTGTGCTTCGCCCGAGGCGCCTTTGGACGCTTCACTGTGAACGCGTGATGCAGTCAGCGCTTAGCCGTTAAACAGCGCCAAGACTGCCGAGATCACCGTCGCGCCACCGATCGGCGCAACGAGCGCTAACATTGCGTTGAAGACCAACACCCAGATCAGCACCTTCTGCTCGCGCTCGGAAAGCTGCCGATACTCCGGCTTGCGTTGCGGCGGTTCGGGTTGCTGTCGATAGTAGCCTTGCAGATCACGATACATGCCGTTTTCCTCGCGTGGGTCCTGACAAGTATACTGCTAAGAGTGTCTTTTGGATCATGCAATTTGCAAAGCCTCCTATCACCACCGATCGATCATTCGATCTCCTGCGTGTCAGAGTGGGCAACGAGCAGCAGGCGACCCTATCTGCCCTTCTCGAAGAACTGCTGGCACTACAGGGAAGATCAACGTCTGAACCGCGACGATAAGCTTTCATTGCGGCGATTTTCCACAACCCGCCTGGCAAACAGGACGGAAGTCTCCATTCAAGAGGAAATATGATAGACGGCCGTGTCGAGCGTGGGTCCAGCCATGGTGTTTCGGCCCTAATTACTCGAACTGCACCGGTCGTTCAGAGTTGAAAAACCGGCCAATACCGCCCAAGATAAGATGATGCGCAAGACCCGACTGACCAATCTTCCCGCGCCTTATCTCAAGCGTCTCTCGGTCAAGGATGACGCAACGCTGGGCGATCAGTATCCATTCAATCTGCCTTGGTTCGACAAGGACTTCGTCCTTGATTTCGGCACGCCATTGACGATCATCGTGGGCGAAAACGGGACGGGAAAGTCTACTCTCATTGAAGCGGTCGCCGCCCTGTGTGGCTTTGACGAGGCTGGCGGGGGCAAGGGGTACATGCCTGTCGATCATTCTCGGGCGGTCGATCGCAGCGGCGCGTTGCTTGGCGCTGCACTCCGAGGGGCATGGTTGCCAAAGGTGACAACCGGCTGGTTCTTCCGCGCTGAATCCTTTTTTTCGGTGGCGCGCTACCTCGATGAAGCCGCGCGCGACGCCTCTGCTGCGCCTCCAGACTTTTTGTCCTGGAGCCATGGCGAGGGCTTCGTCCGTTTCTTTGAAGAGCGGATGTCGAGGCAGGGATTGTATCTTCTGGATGAGCCCGAAAGCGCGCTGTCTCCCAATCGCCAGCTGGAATTGCTGCGGCTGCTTCACCGCGTTCAGCAATCAGCCAGCGCCCAGATTCTCATGGCGACACATTCCCCGATCCTAATGGCGGTTCCGGGCGCGCGGCTTCTGGAGATCACGCGTGGCGGCCTCGTGGAGACGAGGCTGGAAGAGACGAGACACTTCAAGCTCTATCGTGACTTCGCAAGCGATCCGGGCGACTTCATCCAGCGGGCGTTGAGTGAGGAAATCTAAGGCCGAAGTCATGGACAGCTAGTGTCCTAACATTATCTGGCGCCCATGTTAGATCCTGGCGAATGTGGCTTGCGGCGACATCTTCATCAGGTCTTGAAGATCGGCTCGATGCTGCAATCCAGAAGCCGTGGATCAATGCCCGCCTCCATCTCCACGAACATGGAATCGACAAAGCCGATCAACGTGTCGGTGGCGCCAAGTGCCGCCTCAAGATGCCTGTTGGCAACGGCGTTCAACACCGACAGATGACAGTCGACTGTAGTCGAAAGGTCGGCCTTTCCGTCCGTGACCGTGTGATGGATGAAACCGATGCGGCGGTAGATCGTGTGCAGCGGTCGCAACGTGTGCTCCAGAAACGGTTCATTCGCAGCAGCGAGCAAAAGTTGATCGATCCTACGATCAAGTACATTGAAATCGGTGAGCGTCATATCATTCCGGCGTTCACGCAGAGCATGTTCGATATGCAGCATCTGGTTGCGGTGGGACAGACTCGCACGGTCGATCGCCAGGCGCACGACGAAGCGCTCCATGTCGCGGCGCAGCTTTAGAAGCAGGCGTTCCCGCGCAAGATCAATCGGCATCACCTTTACACCATGACGCGGCAGAACCGTCAGCAGCGTATCGGTTGCCAATCGGCTGACCGCGTTGTGAACGGGCGTTCGTCCAAGACCTGTCGCGTTTTGCAACTCTTGCAAAGTCAGTTGCTGACCGGGCTTCAGTTCGCAATTGATCAGTAATTCCTCGATCTTCTCATAGGCTAGCTCAAAGAAGTTGATCCTGTTGGCGCGCTTCGGCCTGACATCTTTCGTGACGAGCGTGGGCTTTGCCTGCTTGCGTACCATCTTTCCCTATTCTCCAGCCGGAGCAAAACGTTATGCTGGTTATACCTAAAACATGTTGTGATATTTTACCAGCAAGGATACGACTGCTGGCTAGAGGCGGCTTGGAGGGTTGCCACCATCATGCTGATGATCGTGGAACGACGTTGCAGGGGAGGAATACATGAAGATTACGTCTATTGAGACATTAAGAACGGAAGAGTTCGCGAACGTTCTTTGGGTCCGCGTTCACACCGATGCCGGACCGATTGGTCTCGGGGAGACCTTCTACGGCGCAGGTTCGGTCGAGGCTCATATTCATGACGTGCTTGCGAGCCGACTGTTAGGGCGTGATCCACTGCGGATTGAGGCGCACGCGCGTGAAATGGTCAACCTGCCGATGGCGCAGGCGTCTACCGGCGCGGAATACCGCGCGGCCTCGGCGATCGACCTTGCTCTATGGGATATTTTCGGGAAGGTGTGCGACCAGCCGGTCCATCAGATGCTGGGCGGTCTGTGCCACGATCGCATCCCCGTCTACAATACCTGCGCGGGTTACGGCTATGTTCGTTCCAACAAGATCAGGCCAGTCGATACCTGGAATTTCCGCGACGATGCGGAAGGCCCCTACGAGGATCTAAAAGGCTTCATGACCGACGCGGGGGCGCTCGCCGAAAATCTGCTGGAGCAAGGTATTTCGGCGATGAAGATCTGGCCTTTCGATCCAGCCGCGATCGAGAATGACGGTCGCTATATCACCGCTGAGCAGTTCCGCGCCGCCATCAAACCTTTCGAGCAAATCCGCAAGCAGGTCGGCGATCAGATGCGGATTATGGTGGAGTTTCACAGCCTGTGGAACCTGCCGACCATCAAGAGGATCGCTCGCGAGTTGGAAGCATTCGAGCCGACGTGGTACGAAGACCCGATCCGGATGAACTCCGTCTCGGCGCTTTCGGAGCTTGCTGCCTCGACGAGCGTTCCTATCTGCGCCTCCGAAACGCTCGGCTCGCGCTTCCCCTATAAGGACATGCTGGAATCTGGCGCCATCGGCATCGTCATGACCGATCTGGTCTGGACCGGCGGGTTGACCGAAGGCCGCAAGATTGCGGCGCTGGCGGATACCTATCACCGGCCCTATGCCCCGCATGACTGTACAGGTCCGGTTGCCTATGCCGCAGCCGTCCATTCATCTTTCTCCCAGACCAACACGATGATTCAGGAATCGGTCCGGGCTTTTTACACAGGCTGGTATAAAGAGCTTGTCACCCATGTCCCGGTGATCGAAAACGGGTTCATCTTGCCCATGGATGGGCCAGGCCTCGGCACTGAATTGCTGCCGCAGGTTTTTGAACGGTCGGACCTGACGGTTCGCCGTAGCATGCTTTGAGGGAGAAAATGATGAGCAACCAGTCTATTTTTGATCTTACGGGTCGCACCGCACTCGTCACCGGCTCGTCGCGCGGTCTGGGGCGCGCCATGGCCGAAGGCCTCGCCGTCGCTGGTGCCCGCGTCCTCATCAATGGCACAGACCCGTCTCGCGTCGCAGAGACTGTGGAAGAGTTTCGCAGCGCGGGGCACGAGGCTCAGGCTGCGTCCTTCAACGTCACGTCGGAAGAGGAGGTAAAGGCGGCCTTCGAAAGCCTGGATGCCGCGGGGATTGCAGTCGATATTCTCGTGAACAATGCCGGTATTCAGTATCGCAAGCCAATGGTCGAGCTGGACACCGCCGATTGGCAGCGGGTGATCGACACCAACCTCACAAGCGCCTTCGTCATTGGTCGCGAGGCAGCAAAGCGTATGATCGCGCGCGGATATGGAAAGATCGTCAATATCGGCTCGCTGACCAGCGAACTTGCCCGTGCGACCGTGGCACCCTATACGGTCGCCAAGGGCGGCATCAAGATGCTGACCCGGGCCATGGCGGCGGAGTGGGCGCAGCACGGTATTCAGGCCAATGCGATCGGCCCGGGCTACATGCTGACCGACATGAATGAGGCTCTGATCAGCAATCCTGAATTCGATGCCTGGGTGAAGGGGCGCACGCCGTCGAAACGTTGGGGCAAGCCGGAAGAGCTGATTGGCACCGCCGTCTTCCTGTCCTCATCGGCCTCGGACTATGTGAATGGTCAGATCATCTATGTCGATGGCGGAATGCTTGCGGTTCTCTAGCGGCGTCGTGGGGTCACGGTTCAAAGCTGATCAAAAGGCTTTCCCGCCATCGGCGCCGTTTTGGTAAAAAGCAGATCCTGCTCTTGCCATTGCTCCTCGAAATCAGCGATGGACCGAGCGCTCATTTCCGGGTTGAGCGCGCCCAGTTCTGCAGAGATGGCCTCCGCAAGCCCGATGCCGGGAACGACTGTAGCGTAAAAAGAGGTGCTTTCCGCAGGGGCTAGCAGCAGGTAATCGGCATTTTTTGCCAGTGCATCCACGGCAGCATCGGTAATCACGCAGGTGGTTGCGCCCTTGGCCTTGGCCTGGGCGGCTGCCCTGATCGCGGAATTATAGAGGCGCCAGAAGGTGAAGATGATGACGACATCGTTTTCCTTCACGTCACCCAGAGCATTGGCGATCATCACTCCGTCCGTTGCCAGTTCCATGCGATATCCACAGAGCGTGGCGTGGTGTGCGAGGATGTTGGCAATCGATGCAAAACTGCCTGATCCGAGAACGATTCGGCGTTTTGCGCTTGCAATAAGTTTTGCAATCTCCTTGACGGAGTTGCGGTCAGTACGCCGGCGCAACGCCGTCAGCTGCTCGATTTGCCGGTTCATGGCCGCATCGAACGGGCGCTCGTTGCCGGTTTCCTGCTGATGGACGACGCTGACCTCAGGTGCTGAAAGCTTGCTCATAAACCGCGTGCGGATTTCCTGCCGAAGCTCCGGCCATCCCGAAAAACCAAGGCTTTGCGCGGTTCTGGTGATCGTCGCAACGTTGACGTCAGCCTTTTGGGCAAGCTCGGAGGCGGATGCAAAAGAAGCATGCCGCGGATCGTTGATCACGGCTTGCACCACTTCATGAGCGGCGGGTGTCAGAGAAAATTTCTCATCGAGATGACGCAGCCAGTCCTCAAGTGTTCCTGCAAAATCACCTGCAGCGTTTTTTGCATATTGCATTCACAAATCTTCCTGTGCAAAAAATGTTGCGCGACAAAACGACGCGCACACCATCCGCAAAGCGGCGGAGGTGACACACTATAATGATGGGGACTGCGAATGTATAATACTGCTGCAAGACTGGAGAGGCTGCCTGTCGGGCGCTTTCAATACAAGCTGCTCATGATGGGCGGGCTGGGCTACATGTTCGAGGCGTGGGATGCGGGCATTATCGCCTTCCTGTTGCCGGCGCTGCGCGCGCAGTGGCAACTGACCAGCCTTCAGGTTGGCTATCTCGCCAGCAGTACCTATGTCGGCTTCCTCATTGGCGCTCTCATTGCTGGAGCGATCGGCGACCGATATGGACGTAAGAACGTCATGCTTTGGGCGCTCGTCCTGTTTTGCCTCGCAAGTCTCGCGGGCGCTGCCGTCAATGATTGGCATCAGTTCTTTGCGTTGCGTGTGGTCGGCGGCATCGGCATGGGCGCCGAGGCGGCGATCATCGCGCCGTTCCTTTCCGAATTTGTCGGCGCAAAGTATCGCGGACGCTTCACGGCCTCGCTTGCAGCTTTCTTCTCTTTCGGCTTCGTTATCTCGGCCGTTCTCGGATATCTGCTGGTTCCCGCCTCAGATGATGGCTGGCGCTATGCGTTGATCGTGACAGCGATGCCGGTCGTAGTGGTTTTGTGGTGGCGCCGTGGCTTGACGGAATCGCCGCGCTGGCTGGAAAGCCAAGGTCGCCATCAGGAAGCTAACGACATCGTCACCGGCATCGAGAAGCAGTATGAGGCCCGCGGCGTTGTTCTACCCGCGCCAACACCGGCAGCGCAGGTCTCTGCAACGCCCAATACCTCGCTGATGGCAAACTTCAAGGCGCTGCTGTCGCCGCGCTTCCTGCGTATCACCATCATGACGTGGCTTCTCTGGGTGTCGGTAACCTTCAGCATTTACGCCTTCATGACATGGATTCCGAGCCTGCTCGTGGAGCGCGGCATGACCATGACGAAAAGCTTCTCCTTCTCGATCCTGATCTATGCGGCGCAAATCCCCGGCTACTTCACTGCCGCCTGGTTCTGCGAGAAGATTGGCCGTCCCTATACCATCGTGCTCTACATGGCGCTGGCCGCTGTTTCGGCTCTCTCGCTGGCTTTTGCGACCGGTGACACGCAGGTCATCGCGCTTGCCATGACGCTGTCCTTCTTCATCAATGGCGTCGCGGCTGGAGAATACGCCTATACGCCGGAAGTGTTTCCGACGCGCATCCGTGCGACCGGCGTGGGTACCGCCTCTGCCATCGGCCGTATCGGCGGGATTGCAGCACCAATCCTTGTGGGTGCCGTCTATCCGATCGGCGGTTTCGCTGGCGTGTTCGGCATGACGACCGTTATCTTGTTCATCGGCGCCATGTCCGTTCTCTTCCTCGGCATTCCGACAAAGAACCGGTCGCTCGAGGAAATCGAGGCGGAAGAGTTTGCCGCGCGCTGAGGCGTAGATCGAAGGAGCTAGGGCGTCCTTTGTGCGTCCAATAGGACGCACGGCGCTCCAGGCGCATCAGGGAGCGGCAATGGCTGCTCCCTCATCAGCAAAAAGGATCACGACATGCACAATGAGATCAGCCTTTACCAGGCCATGAAGCTCCCCGATCAGCCGGCACCCTTCTTCCAAGCGCTCGATGATCTGTTTCAGCGGGACATCGGACATGTCCTCTTCACCCTCCTGGCTGTCGATGGGGGGGAGGTCGTTCGCATCTATTCTTCCGACCCTGAACATTATCCCGTCTCTGGCCGCAAGCCGATGACCGACACGCCCTGGGGCCGCCACGTCATTGGTCAGCACAAGAGCTTTCTCGCCAAGGATATGGACGGTATCAAATGGGCCTTCTTCGATCATGAACTCATTGCGAGCCTCGGGGGCGGCACGCAGATCAATGTGCCCGTCGTCTTCGACGGAGCCTGCATCGGCACGATCAATCTGACCCATCGCGCAGGAGTTTATGACGAGCGCCATCTCGAGCGCGCCGAGGCTTTGGCGCCCTGGTTGGTGCCATACTTCCTGCTGGCCGCAAAACAGATCTGACGACGCGGACCACGTGATAAAACACAGAACTAAAGCGTGAGAGCGCATTCGAACGATCGCGCGATGCTTTAAAAACATGATTGAAAGTAAATGCCATGAGTTCAATTCTTCTGAAAAACGCCCGTATCGTTGATGGATCGCAGGCGGAACCGACCGCGCCGATGGATGTCCTGATCCGCGACGATCTCATCGTAAAAGTTGCGCCAGCCATTTCCGAAACGGCCGACCGCACCATCGACCTCACTGGCAAGATTCTCATGCCGGGACTGATCGATGGCCATGTGCATGTGATCGCCACCAAGCTCGATCTGGGTGCGAATGCCGATCTGCCCAACTCTCTCGTTGCGCTCCGCTCTGCAAACATCATGAAGGCAATGCTGATGCGCGGCTTCACCACGGTGCGTGATCTTGGCGGTGCCGATCACGGTCTGGTCGAGGCGCTTCAGGAAGGGACGATTGTCGGTCCGCGGCTGATCATCTGTGGCAAGGCGTTGTCACAGACCGGTGGTCATACGGATTATCGTGGGCGGTTCAACCGACGTTCCGTCGCGCATTATCCCGATCAACTGGGTGCGCTCGGTCGAATTTGTGATGGCGTCGACGCCGTTCGCCAGGCATGTCGTGAGGAGGTCAAGGGCGGCGCGCAGTTCATCAAGCTCATGGCCAATGGCGGCGTCTCCTCGCCGACCGACCCAATAGCGAACCTTGGCTTCTCGAAAGAAGAGGTTCTTGCCGCCGTTGAAGAGGCGGAGAATGCACAGACCTATGTGGCCGCGCATCTTTACACCGATGCCGCCATTCGCCGCGCCATCGAATGCGGCGTCAAATCGATCGAACATGGCAACCTGATCACGCCGGAAACGGCGCAACTTGCCAAGGAGCGCGGCGCCTTCGTCGTTCCGACCAACATCGTTTATGACCGTCTGGCGAAGGACGGCGCTTCGCTCGGCCTGCCGCCGGTCTCTGTTGCCAAAATCGAGGATGTGCGCAGCGCTGGCTTCGAAGCTTTAAAGGTGCTGCATAAGGCAGGCGTGACCATAGTCTATGGCACGGATTTGCTCGGCGAGATGCACGAGCATCAATCGGAGGAATTCGTTCTTCGTGGCGAACATCTACCGGCCGAAGATGTCATCCGTTCCGCAACACTGGATGCGGCAAAGGCGCTTGGTTTTGAAGGCAAATTGGGAACCGTGGCCGCGGGGGCTTTCGCCGATCTCATCGTCGTGGACGGCAACCCTCTCGACGATCTCTCGGTCTTGACCGGGCAGGGCAAGCATATGCCGTTTATCATCAAGGGCGGTGAATTCGTCAAGCAGAGCTGATGCTGTCAGAGAGGCGCGTCCTAAAGCGTTTCCATTTAACAAGGAAAAGCTCTAGGACGCCAGCCACGGCTACAGTTGTCGAGTGGTCACGAGCTGCTCGAAATCTCTTTGGGCGCGCTTACAGCATGTCCCAAGATTTCCAAATCCGCTCCCCACGTCCTGCCTGTGGTAGGGTAATTTGGCGCAAACCAGAGACATCACGCGATCAGCTCTTTGTCCTTCCACAGGCGGAAGCCGCCCTCGAAGGCGAGTGTATTGTCACCACGACGGCACTTCGGCGGAAGTGAATCGAGTTTTTCCACATTGCCGCCGCCGATCACCACATAGTCGGGCTCGAGTGCTGCCGTGAGCGCCTCAACGACATCGAAGACCCGCTTTTGCCACTTCTTGTGGCCCTTCTTTTCGCGGTAGGCTTCGCTCACATAATGTTCGTAGCTCTTGCCCTTGCGATAAGGGAGGTGGGCGATCTCCATCGGTTGCGCAACGTTCTCTACGATCATCGCCGCTCCAAGCCCAGTGCCGAGCCCAAGAAACAGCATGCGTCCGCCCTTGTAGGATCCCAATGCCTGCATCAGGGCGTCGTTGATGATGCGGACGGGATGACCGAATGCGGTTTCATAATCGAACCCGACCCAACCATCGCCGAGGTTCACGGGGTCGCGAAGCGGCTTGTTATGAACAACAGGCCCGGGGTAACCCATCGAGATCACGTCATATTTGATGTCCTCCGCCATGGCTTTCACGGCCGCGACCATGTCGGAGGCGGTCATGGACTTCCCGCTTTCAGCCTTCTGTTCCTCGCCACCCGCGCTGGAAAGGATTTTGACGTGGCTGCCGCCGATATCGATGGACAGGACAATGCGATCTTCGGTCTCTGAAATATCTTGCGTCATATCTATCTTCTCCAATCGTCAGGCAGGGTCGACCCAACCTCCGGGCGGTGCGAAATTCTCCATGTCGCTTGGCCCCCAAGTCCCTGGCGTATAGGTTGGTGGAATGGCCTTGTCGTCCAGGATCGGCTCGACGATCTTCCACGCCAATTCCGCTGCATCCTGCCGGGTGAAGAGTTGCCGGTCACCGGCCATGGCGTCGCCGATCAATCGTTCATAGGGCGCCATATCGCCGATTCCGTCATCAAGCGCGGTGAGTTCGACTGCTTCGCCTCGCATTTTTTCGCCTGCTGCCTTGCGGCGCGCGCCGACACCGATGGAAATATCTGGCCCGAGGCGAAAGCGGATATAGTTAGCCGATGCATCCGTGATCTCATCAAAGAGGGTTACAGGTGGCCGCTTGAAGCGGACGACGACTTCCGTGGCGTGGGCGGGCAGGTTCTTGCCTGCGCGGATATAGAATGGCACGCCGTTCCACCGCCATGTCTCAACGCTGAAGCGAACGGCGGCAAAGGTTTCCGTCGGTGAGGAGGGGGCCACACCCGGTTCATCGGTATAGCCTTCGAATTGACCCCGTACCACATCGTCTTTCGAGAGTGGCGGCATGGCCTTCAAAACCTGCACCTTCTCATCCACCAGATCGTCGGAGGCACCGGTCGCAGGCGGCTCCATGGTGAGAAGCAGGAGAACATTGACGAGGTGGTTCTGGATCACATCGCGAATGCAGCCCACTTCGTCATAGAATTTGCCGCGCCCCTTGATGCCGAAATCCTCGGCCATGGTGATCTGAACGCTCTCGACGTGGTCTCGATTCCAAACCGGCTCAAGGAAGCTGTTGGCGAAACGAAAATAGAGGAGGTTCTGAATGGCTTCCTTGCCGAGAAAGTGGTCGATGCGGAAGATTGCCTCTTCCTCGAAGACTTTGTGCAGAACCTCGTTCAGCTTCTTTGCCGAAGCAAGATCGCGTCCGAAAGGCTTTTCGACCATCAGGCGGGCGTTTTTGGCAATCCCTGCCTGATCAAGACTATCGGCCACGGTTTCAAACAGGGATGGCGGGATCGCGAGGTAGTAGAGCGGGCTTTTATGCTCGGCCAGCGCCTGCTTCAACTTGTCGAATGTCGACGGGCTGCGGTAGTCGCCAGACACGTAAGACATTTTCTCCGCCATCTTGGAGAATACGGTCTCATCGATATGGTCGACATGTTTTGAAACGGCGTCTCTGGCACGCGCGATAAGCTGGTCGCGCGTCCAGTCGTCAAAGGCAACACCGATGATCGGCGTGTTGAGCGCGCCGCGCTTCACCATCGCATAGAGCGAGGGGAAGATCATCTTATGGGCAAGATCGCCGGTGGCACCGAACACCACCAGTACGTCGGATTGTTCTTGTGCCATGGCTCTTGTCTCCCGCCTTACTTGGCTTTTTCCAGATGCCCGCCAAAGGCATGGCGCATGGCGGAGAGCACCTTGCCGGCGAACTGCGCCTCGCCGCGTGAGGAGAAGCGTTCGAAGAGCGCCGAGGCGAGAACCGGTGCCGGAACGCCGGTCTCCACGGCGGCCTGCAACGTCCAGCGGCCCTCACCAGAGTCCGAGACACGGCCATCATAGTTTTCCAGATGCGGGTCCTGCTTGAGGGCCTCTGCCGTCAGATCCAGCAGCCAGGAGCCGATAACCGAGCCATGGCGCCAGACTTCTGTTACGGCGGGCAGGTCGACATCGAAACGATAATATTGCGGGTTGGCAAGAGGTGCCGTTTCCGCATCCGCCTCGCGCTCGCTATTGCCGGCATTGGCCGCCTTCAAGATATTGAGCCCCTCAGCATAGGCGGCCATGACGCCGTACTCAATGCCGTTATGGACCATCTTGACGAAGTGACCGGCACCTGCCGGGCCGCAATGGAGGTAGCCTCTTGGCGCGGTCCCCGTATCCGGATCTTCCGCAATATCCTGACCAGCGCCGGGGGCGAGCGAGGCGAAGATCGGGTCGAGCCGCTCCACGGCTGCCTTCGGGCCACCGATCATGAGCGAGTAGCCCCGCTCAAGGCCCCATACGCCACCCGAGGTACCGACATCGATAAAATCGATACCGAGCGGCGCGAACTCCGCGGAAAGGTTGATGGCTTCATGGTAAAGCGAGTTGCCGCCGTCGATGATGGCATCGCCATTATCGAGCTTCGAGGCAAAGTCCCGTGCAATTTTCGGGGTGATGGCGGCGGGCAACATCAGCCAGACGGCGCGCGGCTTTTCGAGTTTGGAGATGAGGTCAGCGGCCGAGGAGGCACCCTTGGCACCTTCTTTGACGAGCGCTGCAACATTGTCTGCGTTGACGTCGAAGACGACGCAGTCATGACCTTGCTTGAGCAGGCGGCGCACCATATTGGCGCCCATGCGGCCAAGACCTACCATTGCGATCTGCATATCATTCTCCATGTTAAATGCGTGTGGATTCTTCCGATTCCGCCACAACGTGAACGGTAAAGTTAGTATTTTCCCAATGCCCGCCGTCCTGCCAGTAGAAGGTGAAGACAATCGTCTTGTCCTCATCCTCGTGGCTCAAAGGTAGGTCGGCATAATATGTTCCAAGCCCTGACGGCACCATCGGTGTGTCTGTAACCGTCGCCCAGTCATCTATGCTCCAATGCACCAAAGCGTCTGCCTCCGTTTCAAGTCTCAGCGTCTTGCCGAGCGGGATGGAGGACAAGCGATTGTTGAAGCGCCATATCCGCAGATCCGAACGGGTCCTGTTCTTGATATAGCGTTCCACGCCCTGGGGCGGCATGTCGAAGACCGCTCCGTCTTTCAGAGAACGAAGCAGCTTGATATGTTCGGAATGCGCCCAGACCAGAGGCATGGCGCTGCCGGACGGGCGGCCGAGGAAAAGCTCTTTCTCCGGAACATCAGGGCCATCCCAGACCTGCTCTGGGAAAAGTCCGCCCGACCCTGCCGATCTTTCCAAAGTCGATAGAAGGCCTTCAGCGACCTCCCGCCGGCCAGCTGCGAGTTCGTAATGGGCGCGTTCCCCAGCTAGCAGAGGCCAGGGCCTGCCTTGGCCCGTGCCATTGAATGGCGCACCATCTTCGTGCTCTCCATAGCCGTCGCCGGTATAACGGTACCATAGCGGACCTTGTGGCAGATCGGCCCGCAGGCTGTGATCGATGGCTTTGATGGTGTCGACGATATGTGGATCATCCGGCGCACGCAGACCAAAGCGTACCAGCGCCAACGCATCGGGGCTCAAAACGTCCGCCGTCGGCAGGAGCGCCCGGTCCGGTGTCTGGTTGCGGATTTCGATGTCGCCCGAAGCGCTGACCTCATCTGTGACACCGATGGGCGCGATGCGGACGTAGTGACCGGAGATGCCGACCGCGGCGCAAAAATCCTTCTCGCCCGCAAAGGTCCATTTTTCGATCTGGTCGTTCCAGCAGTCGGCTGTTTCACGCAGATGATTGGCTGCTACCTCATCTCCTTCGAGGGATAGAAGGTCGGCGGCTGCCAGTAGTGCTGATACTTCAACGGCAAGAGTAAAGGGGCTGTAGCCTGCATCCTCCTCCCAGCGGTCTTCGGCGGTGGCGGGGCCGTTGGTGATGATGTAGTTCGCGGCGCTGCGCAGCATTGGCATGAAGCGCTTCAATGCCTTCGCATCGAGATGTCCGAGACGGCGCAGCATATCGGTGAGCAGAATGGGAAAGGCGCATTCATCCATCTGGATGCCGGGCCAATAGGGTTTTCCATCGAGCCAAAGGTTTTGCGGCCAACGGCCCGAGGGCTGCTGGACGAGGCGAAGGTAATCGAGGATGGCGATCGCCTCCTCGGCATTGCCTGCTGCGAGAAATCCACCTGCTGTTTCCACCAGATCCCGGGGCCAAACGAGGTGATAACCGCCAAGATCGTCGTCGCCCTTCGAAAAGCCCCAAGGAATGGAGAGGCTGGCCACGACAGCGCCAGGGCGGTCTGCTGCTCGGTGAGAGGCGAGAACCGCGGTCGAAACCCGGTAGGTATTCACGCCGTTCTGCTCTTCTCGATCGAGCGGAGCAAGCTTCTCCTGCCAGGCCTGCCAGTTGGCAACATAGTGCTGCTGCGCCTTGTCGAAGCCATCCTTCAGGCTTGCAGTCGCTGCAGCCGCAGCTTCGAATTCGGTTTGACCAAAACCAATGGCAAGCGTGGCTTCGGTGCAGTCGCTGGTGAAAGCCAGCTCACCAGCGAGCGCGACATTGCCGTCATCGGCGCGCTGATACTGTTCTGCAATTCGTCCATGCTGCTTCAACTGCCGCCAACCATCCGACACGCCGACGAAGCCGGCACTCAAGGCTCGCCATGGGATGTCTGATACCAGCGCCAGGTAGCGGGAGCGGCCAGTGGCGAAAAGCACCGGCTTGTCCTCGAACTCACCGATCCAGGCTGAGTTCAGCTGTCCAGCGTTCACCAGGTGTGGAGCCAGCAGAGCCGTAACCCTGTAGTCGCCCACATCTCCCTTAAGCGCGGCGAAGCGAACGCGTTGTAGCACACAGGCTCGGGCGGGATCGGTAATCACCTGCTTCTCGATGCGATAAAGTCCGTCTCGCGCCGTATTGGTGATGGAGAAGGCAGGGATGCCAGGAGCAACAGTTGTCGTCTCGGGGTCGCAGTCGCGCTTTTCCTCTGAGAAGTAGCCGTCTTTGCCGGTGACAACCAAGCCGAAATCACGGGTGCAGGCGCTATCGACGCGGGGGTAGTAAATTTCGTTTAGAACGCCGTGGCTCAATGTGAACCAGACACGGGAGTGTTTGGAAAGCGCGGTGCCGATGCCATTCTTCGCACTTGAGGTCCAGCGCGCGTCTATGCCAGGCGCTCCGGGAGCGGCGTCTAACATTCGCCTCACACCCAGTCCGGGTGGCTCCAACTCGTTTTTGTTGTTCGCTGGAAAATCACTAGAGGAAGGACTGGCCATTTCAAGAATGCCTTAATGCGCTGCGAAATGAATAGCTTAACTTCAAAAATTGTAACATGGGCGCTCATACCACCCACGTCGTCTAATGCATACTCCAATACCGGGGGGTATTGGGCAACTTACATTTCTTTAATTCTCAGACAAACCCCGATGCGTTTATCGCTTTATCCAGCGCCATCTTCATCAATGCCTATATCAAATCCGCTGCAATAACGAGATTGACTCGGTTTCGGTTGCACCGATGCGCGACGACTTATGACGATATGTGACTGGAGATCGGGAGCGTTACGATGGCCTGAAAACCGCTCTCACTATTTTGGAGCCTTACGGTGCCGCCATAGAGTTCAGCGATTTCCTTTGAAATACCCAAACCGAAGCCACTGCCTTGTACACTCTCATCTAGCCGCATGCCCGGCTGGAACGCCTCGTTGATCCTGTCTTCGGAAATGCCCGGGCCGTCGTCTGTCATCGTGATCTCGACAAAACCGCCCTTCCGCACGGAAGAAACCGTTACGGCTGTGGACGCCCATTTGAACGCATTGTCCAGCAGATTGCCGAGAACTTCGTCCACGTCTTCCGCATCGCAGCGGAGGCTGGTCTGATCCTCAACCTCGCAGCGAATTGACAAAGCCTTGTCCCTGTAAATGTTTGAAAGAACAAGAATGAGGTCGTCGAGACGAGGGCGAAGCAAGACGTGCCTGCTCGATAGCTGCCCCGCCGCCGACTTTCGCGCATCGGCAAGATGATGCCGGATGCGACGGTCGATGCGCTGGACGAGATCTCTCAAACCGCCATTCGCATCGTTGTCGTCGTTCAAGCCGAGCGTGAGGCTGGCGACCGGCGTTTTAAGCCCATGGGCCATATTGGCGAAATGAATCCGCGCCTCCTCAAGCCGCCGCTCGTTTAATGCGATCAGCCGGTTGATCTCCGTCGATACGGGCTTCAACTCCTCCACGTCCCCCTCAGAAAGAGTTGAGCGGTTCCCGGCTGACACCTCTCCAATGTCGGCCGTCAAGCGCTTCAGCGGCTTAAGGCCGAACCGGACCTGTAAGTAAGTGCCAATGAGGAGCGTTATACCAAGAAGCGCCATGGCTGGCACGAGCCACATGAGGGAACGGAACGCAGGATCGGTCAACGCAGCGTCTGGCGCAGACGCCGTGATCTGCACAGGCTGGCCATTAATACGAGTGAACAGGGTGCGTGTGTAAAGCCCACGTCCGTTATCGTCTTCCATATCACCCGGCCTAGGCCGCGCCGACGCGAGATCGCGCCAATCCGCCGGGCGTCCGCCAGGTTTGAGGACGCGCCGCTCCAGAGAACGGGATGAGATCGTCGATGTCTCTGACTTGATCTGCCAATACCATCCGGAATTTGGTCGATCAAAAGGCGGTCCGTCCAGTTGAGAAGCCAGCATTAGCTGGCCGTTTTCGCTCATGGTCAGGCCGCTGCGCAAACCTTCAATCTGGGTATCGAGCCGCTGGTCGATCTGTTCGCGAACGACCCCGGCAACGATGAGCCATAGGATAACGGATGCGACGAGAATAGCGCCCGCCACAAACACGGCGGAGAATGCCGTGAGTCGTCCGGCAATCGAGCTGGGGCGGGAAAGGCGCGGCCACCTCATGACGCAGCCGTCATCATGTAACCCCTGCCACGCACGGTCTCGATGAACTCGGCGCCGATCTTTCGCCGCAGCCTTGCCACGATGACTTCGATGGAGTTCGAGTCCACTTCGGCGTCGCCATCATAGACGCGTTCCATCAACTCGCTTCGGTCCACGATAATCTCTTTGCGCAAGATCAGGCAGGAGAGTACGCGCCACTCCAGGGCGGTCAGCTTCAAGGGAACGCCATCCTTCTCGAAGGCTCCGAGCTGGGCGTTGAAGGTGATCGATCCACAGGTGACGGTTGCGCTGGCATGGTTGTTGGCGCGCCGAACCAGAGCGCGCAGCCGCAGGACCAGCTCCTCGACCTTGAATGGTTTGGTGAGAAAGTCGTCGGCTCCCGCTTTGAAACTTGCCACCTTGTCCGGCCAGCCATCTCTTGCGGTCAGCACGAGCACCGGAAATGTTCGGCCTGCGTCGCGCCAGGAGGCGAGCACCGAAACGCCGTCGATCTTGGGGAGCCCGAGATCGAGGACCGCGACATCGAAGGCTTCGGTGAGCCCTGCATGCTGACCGTCTTCACCGTTGCGCGCAATATCGACAACGAAGTTTTCGTTTCTGAGACTGCTGGCAATCCGGTGTGCAAGGTCGGTATCGTCTTCGACAAGAAGGACACGCATGAGGAAATTCTACTCCGTGGGATCCGGCTTTCTTATGGTGCTGGACGCTTAACTCAAGCTGAACGGGATGGTTCAGACTGGCGGTGGTGGGGCTTTGGTAGAAACGGGCATTCCAATCACAAAGGAGACCAGAAATGTCTGTTACACCTGAAACCGAAAACAAGCATCACGAAGACATCAAGCACGTCCATCCGCATCCGAAGAAGCGTTCTGCGGCTGCCTTAACCATTGGTGCCATCGCCCTTTTGGCAGTCGGTATTGCCGGAGGTGCAGGTGCAATGAAGTTGACACGCCCCACGGCAGAGCTTGCGCCCATCGCACCCGTCGCGATTTCGGCCATGCCAAACGACAGCCTCACCAGCGTCAAGGGCAAGGTGGTGGAAATCTTCGGCAACAAGTTCATCATTCAGGATGAAAGTGGCCGCGCGCTCGTTGAAACGGGGCCGGAAGGGAAGGGTGGTACGATCGTCAACAAGGACGAGGTCGTGACCGTCCAGGGCCGCTTCGACGATGGCTTCCTCCATGGCAGCTACATCGTCCACAAAGACGGAAAGACCGATCAACTCGGCCCGGCGGGTAAACCTCCTCGCGGTCCGGAGAGTGGTCCTCGGGGACCGGAGGGCGGCCCCCACAGGCCCTAATCTTCTGATATCCCTTTAGCGAAAGCGAGTAGATGAGATTCGATAAGGCCGCCCGGTGTGCCGGGCGGCCTTATCATCATGGGTGGAATCAATGCGATGGTTTGGAGCGTGAGAAGGGGGCTTGCACGGCTTGCCCTCACACTGATTGCTTACGCCGCAACGTTTCCTGCAAACCTGCCACAAGATAACCAAGCCCGCTCTCGAACACAGCTTCGGTGTTGACCGTCCCGACCTCCCGACAGGTTTCTAGAGCGTCGGTCAGCAAGGGAAACGGCGCAATGTCTGCATCGAAATCAGCTTTTGGCAGGTCGCGGTCGATCCGTTCACGCTCCTGCTCTCCCTGTTCTTCAAGAACATAACCCACTACATAGCGCGTCACGCAGATGGCGATACCGAAGGCCTCTTTGGCCGAAAAACCCGCATCGACATAGAGTTGCAGTACCTTTTCCGCATCGGCAAAATCGGCGACGGATGGTCGTGTGCCTGCGGTCAATCGCGCGCCATCGCGCATAGTCAGCAACGCTTTGCGGACGCTGCGGGCATTGGCTAGGGTAAATGCCACCCAGTCCTGGCCTGGTTTGGGCAGGCGATCGTGATGATAGCGCAGCAGCATCTCCGAGTTGATCGCATCCAGCAATTCCGACTTGTTGCGGAAATGCCAGTAGAGTGCCGGCTGCTGAACCCCCAGCCGCTCCGCAAGCTTTCGCGTGGATAGCTTGTCTATCCCCACTTCATTCAGCAGCAGCAGAGCCTCATCGACAATGCGCTCGCGTCCAATCGCCATGAAAACACCTATTGACTTATCAGTGATAAGGGAGCTTATCACTGATAAATTTATCGCTGATAAAGCCTACAAGGACGCCTCTCCATGAACAAGGCCCTCATCGTTATTCTCGCAACCGTTGCGCTCGATGCGATCGGTGCTGGTCTGATCTTCCCCATTCTTCCCGATCTCTTGCATGAAGTAACGGGAGGAAACGACTTCGGATTTCTCTATGGGCTCATGCTGGCAGTCTTCGCCATCATGCAATTTGTCTTCTCGCCGGTTCTGGGCGCGCTCAGCGATCGGTTCGGGCGGCGTCCGGTTTTGCTGCTTTCTCTGGCTGGAACTCTCATCGATTACCTCGTCATGGGCCTTTCACCACTCGGCTGGGTGTTGGTGGTGGGCAGAGCGGTCGCTGGCATAACCAGTGCCAATATGGCGGTGGCGAGCGCTTATATTACCGACATAACCCCGGCCGATCAGCGTGCGCAGCGGTTTGGCACGATTGGCGCGGTGATGAGCACGGGCTTCATCATTGGCCCGGTCATCGGGGGTGTGATGGGTGCCTGGTGGCTGCGCTCGCCCTTCCTTGTGGCGGCGCTGTTCAATGGGCTCAATTTTCTCGTCGCACTGTTCGTTTTGCCGGAAAGCCGGTCAGCGAACGAAACCAGGTTCGAGCTGAAAGAACTCAACCCCTTGCGACCTTTGCTCTGGCTGTGGAATTTCAAAGAACTCCTGCCGCTTGTTATCGTCTTCGTGGTGTTCGGTCTTGTCGCCGCCATACCAGGGACGATCTGGGTCCTCTACGGTGCCGAGCGGTTTGGGTGGGATTCCGTTCATCTCGGCCTGTCGCTATCGGTTTTCGGCGTTAGTGGCGCACTGGCCCAGGCCTTCCTTGTCGGGCCGTTATCGCGCCGCTTCGGCGACCTCGGGACCTTGATGATCGGCGTCGCCTTCGACATGTTGGCCTATGTTCTGATGGCCTTCGCCACCCAAAGTTGGATGGGGTATGCCGTGGCACCGCTCTTTGCACTCGGGGGTGTTGCGATGCCGGCGCTACAGTCGCTGGCAACCAGCCATGTGAGCGATGAGCAACAGGGACAGTTACAGGGTGTTTTGGCGAGCCTGATGAGTCTTGCCGGTATCGCCGGACCGGTTCTGACGACCGCCTTGTTCTTTTCAACCCAAACCGTCTGGATCGGCACGACATGGATGGTGGGAGCCGCGCTCTACCTTCTGGCGTCACCGCTTTTTGCGAGGGTAAAGGTGCCGAAGCCTGTGGGCGAATATCAGCGCGAGACGCGCGTTTGAAATGACATCGCAGCACGTTGCAGGCCGGGGTTCGTCCCGGCCTGCTTTGGTATAGGCTGGGTCTGCTGTTAACGCTTCACCCGCCCGTTTTCGGCAACCAGGCGGCCGTTCTTGAAAACCTTGTGTCGCGTCGGAAAGGCAATTACGGCCTCCGGCACATGCTCCGCTGCCAGGGAGACGAAATCAGCTTTCGCACCGATTTCAATCCCATATCCGTCTAGCCGCAAGGCTTTTGCACCAGCAGCCGTCACGATCTCGAAGGCAGCAGAGAGCTCGTCGTCGGTGTAGAAGCCAGATCTGTAGCCGATGATTTCTGCACGGTGGAGCATGTCGCCATCACCATAGGGCCACCAGGAATCGCGGATATTGTCACTGCCGCTGAAAACCGTCACGCCTTCGCGGCGCAGCAGAGCGACCGGTGGGAAATTGTGGTTGCCGGGGGCATTGGTCATGATCGAGACTCCGCTTCGCGCGATCCGGGCTGCAATCTTTTTCGCCGCATCTGGTGCAAGGTCGCCCAGACCATAGGCATGACTGACGGCGACATGCCCTTGCATTCCGAGTGCAATGGTGCGGTCGCAAATTTCCTCGATGGTAAAAGCGCCCATCGAGCCTGCGTCATGCAGATGGATATCGATATCGACGCCATGCTTTTCCGCAACGCCGAAGACCACGTCGAGATGGCCGTTGACGTCGCGGTCGAAGCTTGCGGGGTCGAGCCCGCCTACAAGATCTGCGCCAAGACCGATGGCGGCATCGAGAAGCTCTGGCGTTCCCGGGCTTTTCAGGATGCCGCTTTGAGGAAAGGCGACGAGTTGGATATCGATCATATCCCGATATTCCTCGCGCACAGCGAGGATGGTTTCCAAAGACTTCAGCCCGACCGAACCATCGACCATCACGTGGCTACGCATCTGGGTCGTGCCTTTGGAAATGCAAAGATCGAGCTGATTGCGCGCGCGCTCCGCCATCGGCTCGGCCTTCGCCATGTTCTCAGCCTGGAAGGCGACACGTTCATGAACATCAAAGCCATTGGTGCAGGGGCGATGCGACACCCACTTCCCGCCATAAAAGCTGGTATCGAGATGGATATGTCCTTCTACGAAGCCCGGCAGCACAAGATCGCCGGAAAGGTCGATCGATGAGGCGGACGCCGCGCCCAGCGAAGTGGGACTGCCTGCTGCTTCAATGGCTGTGATCCGGCCATTGTCTACGTGAATGTCGCGCAGGGACCCGTCGGCCAGCTTGGCATTGGTGAAGATGGTTGTGGTGGTCATCGGGGTTTCCTTTCCGTATTTTGCACCATGAGGCGCAAGCATTCGCTTGCTCATCACAGCACTTGTTTATCGTGGCGCCAGATGGCAGGCGACCTTGCCGCCGCCTTCCCGTGTTCGGACCTCCGGCGCAACCTTGCTGCACAGCTCGGTGGCGATGGGACAGCGTGGATGGAAGGCGCAGCCCTTTGGCGGATCGAGCGGACTTGGCGGCTCGCCGCCCATCAGCGCCCGATCGCGATTGGGGGCTGCGACATCGGGGATGGTTTGCAGCAGAAGCCGCGTGTAGGGATGTTGAGGATTGGCGAAGAGTGCCTCTGTTTCCGCTTCCTCCACAATCCGGCCGAGATACATGACAGCGATACGATCGGCCATGTGCCGGACGACGGCGAGATTGTGGCTGATGAAGAGGTAAGTCAGGCCAAGCTCATCCTGCAATCTGCGCATCAGATTGAGGATTTGCGCCTGGACGGAGACATCGAGTGCCGAGGTCGGTTCGTCGCAGACAAGGAATTCCGGCTCGCTGGCGAGCGCTCTCGCAATCGAGATGCGCTGTCTCTGACCGCCTGAAAACTCGTGCGGAAAACGCCCGGCATCGTCCGCAGACAGGCCGACGGTTCGCAACAACTCCGCCACGCGCGCATCGATCGCCTCCCTGCCTTGACGCAGACCGAAGACTTGAATTGGTTCGGCAATGATATTGCCGACCCGCCAGCGTGGGTTGAGGCTGGCGTGCGGGTCCTGAAAGATCATCTGGGCTTCGAGCGGCTTGCCACTGTTTACGCCCTTTTCGGCCGGCGCAAAGACGATGGCGCCCTCGCTTGGGTCATACAGTCCCGTCACCAGTCGGGCGACGGTGGATTTGCCACAGCCGGACTCCCCGACGAGAGCAAGGCACTTGCCTTTCTGCACTGTGAAGGTCACGTCCTGGACGGCGCGAAGATAGCGTTTCGGCTTGCGGTCGATCACACGGTTCAACCAGGGAGCGGAGACGTCGAAGACACGCGTCAGCTGATCGACTTCCAGCGCATTGTCAGGGCTTCTCATGCAACACCTCCATCGTGGACGAGACAGGCGACGCTGCCGTGATCATTGCGCACCAGCGCGGGTTTCATTTGCCGGCAGCGGGGGCCGACATCCGGACAGCGGGGATTGAACGCGCAGCCTTCAGGAATGGCGTTGAGCCTGGGCATGGCACCATCGATCTGGGTTAGCCGCTCGACACGGGCGCCAAGTGCGGGAATGGAACCCATCAAGCCGCGCGTATAAGGGTGCTTGGGGTTACGCAGCACCTCGTTGACCGGGCCGACCTCGATCACCCTGCCAGCATACATGACGGCAACGCGGTCGGCGGTTTCGGCAATCACACCCATGTCGTGGGTGACGAGCATGACGCCCGCGCCCTTTTCGCGGCAAAGCTTGCGCAGCAGCGTGGTGATCTGCGCCTGAATGGACACGTCGAGCGCGGTGGTGGGTTCGTCGGCAATGATCAATTGCGGATCGCCCGCAAGCGCGAGCGCTATGACGACGCGCTGGCGCATGCCACCGGAAAACTGATGAGGATAATGATCGATGCGCTCATCCGCGCCCGGAATGCCGACCTGTTTCAACAGGCCGACGGCGTGGGCGCGTGCTTGCGCGCGGCTGCGGTTCGAGTGCAGACGTATCGTCTCGATCAGTTGCTGGCCGACCGAGAAGAGCGGGTTGAGCGAGGTGAGCGGATCCTGAAAGATTGCGCCGACCATGCGGCCACGAACCGTGCTCATCTCCAACTCGCTCAGAGTATCGGTGCGCGTGCCGCCGATGCGGATTTCGCCCGCAGCAATCCGTCCCGGCGGTTCAAGCAGCCCAAGAACGGCCATGCCTGTCATCGACTTGCCCGCGCCGGACTCGCCGACGACTCCTAAAATTTCGCCTCGCTCGACGGTGAGCGAGACGTCGGAGAGGGCGGTCAGAATGCCTTTGCGGGTTGGGAACTCAACGGACAGGCCTTTGACTTCAAGAGCCGGCATGGCTGTCGGTGTCTGAGTGGCTGAGGTCATCGCGACACCTCGCTGGAGTGATGCGTAAGCGGATAGCTCGGCGGGAAAATCTCCTCGACCGGCGGATGCTGAAACGTCCGTTCGGGATATTTGGCGACAAGTCCATCAAACTGACGCTGTGCCTGACGCCTGGCGGCGATGAGGTCGATGCCCGCCACCTCTCCGTCACGCATCGAAATCCGTCCATCGACGATGGTGGCGCGGGTAACGCGACCGGTGGCGCCGTAGACAAGCGTCTGGATCGGATCGATCCGTGGCGCGATCATGCTGTCGGCCATGTCGAAAACGGCGAAATCGGCTTTCGCGCCCGGCGCGATACGGCCGAGATCCCGCCGCTTCAGCGCATCGGCGCCGGCAATCGTTGCGGCATCATAGAAATCGGCGGAAGACCCGGCATCGCCTCGACCTTCCGCAAGCCGGTTCATCATCAGTCCGACCGACATGTTCAGAACCATATCGGGAGGGGCGGTGTCGGTTCCCATGCCGATCCGAATGCCCACCGCCTTCAGGCGGGAGAAGGATTTGAGCACCGAGCCGTGGCGGGCAGAGACGAGCGGACAATGGGCGACGGTCACGCCCTGTGCGGCGTAGCGCGCAAGATCGTCTTCTGTCGCGACGGTCGCATGCGGGGCAATCAGTCGTGGTGAAAGGAGGCTAAGGCTGTCTAACCACTCGGGCGCCGTCTTGCCATGCAGGCGGCGCACGGTTTGCAATTCCATCTCGCCCTGCGCCATATGCAGGCGAACAGGCATATCCATATCATTGGCATGAGCAAAGGTCTGACGCAGCAGCGTTTCGGTACAGGTCTCCACACGATCCGGTGCGAACATGCCCGAAATCAGGCCATTGCCGCTGCCGTGAATGCGTTGGGCAAAGGACGCGGCCTCTGTCAATTCAGCCAATCCCCGCTCGTCATCGAAGACCGGCTGCATGGAGCCGCTTTCATCAAGGATGACCCCGCCGCTGCGGTAGGCAGGACCCAGCCAGACGCGGATGCCGAGCTCTTCCGCAGCATCTGCTGCTGCTTCGAATTCTGCAACCGTCTCGCCCCAGGCACGGTAAAACAGCGAGGCGATCGGAAGTGCCGACGTAATGCCGTTCAAGAGAAGCTGCGCAAAGGCGTAACGCTTCTGAAACGCAAGTTCGTCCTGGCTGTACATTTCGTAGGCGCGGGGTGCGTAGTCCGCGGCCCAGACGCGGCCCTTCTTCCAGCCGGGCTGGTTGTCCATGGCGAGAACGGTCGTGTCGAGATCGGAGAGCGCATCCAGATCGACAAAGCCCGGACCGATGAGAGCGTCGCCCATGTCATAGCGTTCCAAGACTGCGCCCTCGAAATCTCGACCGACCCAGAGAATTGTGTCGTTGTCGATGACGACTTCGCCGTCCGGAATGAGACGCCTGCCTTCGGGCAGATCGGCAACGACGAAGCGGGACTTGAGCGCCCAGCGCCCCGGCGGTCTTTTACCCAGCGGAAGCATCGACCAGGATGAGGGCGCGTTCATGGGCGCTCCTTCAGGCTCGTGCCGTCTCGGGCGGCGACATTGCCAGCGGTGACCACGAGCTTGCGAGGTTGATGCGTGACGATCGCTTCGCCGACCGTTTCCCCTTCAACGATGACGACATCGCCACGGCCGCCAATCGTGAGTGAATGTTCAGCACGATCCATGGCTTGAGCACCGCCAGTGGTGCAGACATCGAGCGCCCAAAGCAGTTCATCATCGCGACGCAGGTTGTTTTTCATGCCGAGCAACATCGATCGCTCCAGCATGTCGCCATTGCCATAGGGCCCCCAGGTATCACGGAAGCCATCGACACCGGCACCGAAGCGGACACCGGCGGAGCGCAAACGGCGCAGAGACGGGACTTCGCGCGAGGGCGGGGCCGTCGTCAGGATCGGCACATCGAGTTCGGCGCAGGTGTCGATCAGCCCCTGCGTCATGTTCCAGTCCGGATCGCCAAGGCAGAAGGCATGGCTGACGGCGACCTTTCCTTGCATGCCGAGCGCACGGATGCGCTCGAAGATCAATTCCATGGAGAAGGCACCGAGTTCGCCGCTTTCATGCAGATGGATATCCACGCCCTTGCCGTGCTTCTCGGCGATGGCAAAGATCGTATCGAGATGACCGTTGGGATCACGATCCATGCCGCACGGGTCGAGACCGCCAACAAGATCGGCACCCATCGCCATGCCGGCATCCAGCAGTTCCGCCGTGCCGGGGCGGCGCATCAGGCCCGATTGCGGGAAGGCGACGATTTCGATTTCGACAATGCCCGCCAGCTGGCGCCGCGTCTCCATCACGCCTTCCAGAGCGACCAGACCTTGATCGGTGTCGATATCCACATGGGTGCGGATGAGCGTCGTGCCGTAGCCGACCGATTGCAGCGCCTGGCGCATGGACTGGATATGAGCGTCCAACCCATAGTCGCGCTTGACCTTGCGCTCGTTGTCGATCTTGTCGATCAGACGCGGACCGACTTCATTGACGTACCAAGGGTAGCCCAGCAGAGATTTATCGAGATGGGTATGAGCATCGACAAGGCCGGGAATGGCGATACGTCCGCCGGCATCCTCGACAGGCAGGCCCTCGGCTGCGAGATCCTGGCCGATGTCGGCAATCCGACCGTTGCGGATCAGAATATCGGCGGTGTCGCCGCCCATCGGTCTTGCGTTAGTAATCAGAAGGTCGCTCATGGACATTGTCCCCGCACGGTTTCAGCGCAGTTTGGGATTGAGGGCGTCGCGCAGCCAGTCGCCGAGCACGTTGATCGAGACGACAAGCAGACAGAGCTGCAAGCCTGGAAAGAGCACGATCCACCAGAGCCCGGAGAAGAGATACTGGTTGCCGATGCGGATCAGCGTGCCGAGCGACGGTTGTTCGGGCGGCATGCCGACGCCAAGAAAAGAGAGCGTCGCCTCGATGAGAATGCCCAGACCGAAGTTCAACGTTGCCGTGACGAGCAGCGGCGTCGTGGTGTTGGGAAGAATATGCTTCAGCATGATCTTCCATTTGGACAGCCGGATCAGCCGGGCGGCCTGAACATATTCTTTGTTGCGCTCCACCATGGTCTGAGCGCGCACGGTGCGCGCATATTGCACCCAAGCCGAAAGCGAGATGGCAAGCACGATGACGCCGGAGGCCCCAGCTTCCCTGAGCGACGGCGGCAGTGCCTGTCTTGCCAGTGCTGACACGAGGATGGCGATCAGCATTGTCGGCATGGAAAGAAGAACGTCGCCCGTGCGCATCAGCAGACCGTCGGCCCATTTGCCGTGATAGCCGGCGACGAGGCCAAGCATCGTGCCAATAACAAGCGAGACCAGAACGGAGCTTGCGCCGATAATGATCGAGGCACGGGAGCCGTAGAGTATGGCTGACAGCATGTCGCGCCCCTGAACATCGGTGCCGAGAATGAAGGGCCATTGGCCCTCCGGCATCCAGATCGGGGGAATTTCGGCGTTCAGCAGGTCGAGTGACGCGAGATCATAGGGGTTCTGCACCGTGATGAGCGGGGCGAAGAAAGCTGAGGCGATCAACATCAGAAGCAGGATTGCTGCGGCAATCGCGGAGGGGTGGCGCTTGAAACTCCACCACAGGTCGGATTGGAGCATCCTTGAAAGTCGAGAAGGACGGGAAACGGCGGCGGTCTGTTCGATGGCGGTCATGATGGTTTCCCGGTCATGCTGCACGCAGCCGAGGGTCGATGACGGCGTAAGCGATGTCGACCAACGTGTTCAGCGTGACGAAGATGAAGGATACGATGCAGAGATAGGCCGCCATGACGGGAATATCGACGAAGGTCACGGCCTGCATGAACAGCATGCCCATTCCCGGCCACTGGAAAACCGTTTCGGTGACGAGCGCGAACGCGATCAGATTTCCGACCTGCATGGCGGTGAGTGTCACCACCGGCATCAGACAGTTCTTCAGTGCATGGCGAAACCAGAGAGCGCGTCTCTTGACCCCGCGTGCGCGGGCGAACTTGATGAAATCGGTCCGAAGTGTTTCCAGCATTTCGGCGCGCACCAGCCGCATCACCAAGGTGATCTGGAAGAGCGAAAGCGACAGTGCGGGCAAAACAATCGCTGCGCGTCCTGACGGGGTCAGGAGCCCGGTGGACCACCAGCCGATGCGCACGACCTCTCCGCGACCATAACCCGGCAACCAGCCAAGGGTGACGGAAAAGGTCAGGATCAGCAGAATGCCCACCAGAAAGCTTGGCAGGGAAACGCCGACGATCGATGAGAACTGCAAGGCTTCGGCCCACCAGCGCCCGCGACCGATGGCGGTAAAGACGCCAAGCGGAATACCGATGGCAAGCGAGAGGAAGGTGGCGATGAGCACCAGTTCGAACGTCGCCGGGAAACGCTCTGCGATCAGTGTCAGCACGGATTGCTGGTTTCGCCAGGATAATCCGAATTCCCCTTGGGCCGCATTGGTGACGAAGCGGACATATTGAACGAGAAACCCGTCATTGAGGCCGAGCCGGGCACGCAGCTCGTCGCGTTCGACCTGGGTGGCGCTTTCATTGACCATGATCTCCACGGGATCGCCGAGGAAACAGAAAATGAGGAAGGCGAAGAAGGCAACCGTGAGCATCACGAGAACGGCGTTGCCGATCCGCTTGATGAGGAAGGCGAGCATGACACCCTGTCCTTTGTCCGAAGAAAGAAAGCTGGCCCCCGCGACACGTCTGCGCGGCGAGGGCCATCCGCTGTTACATTTTCACCAGCCAAAGGCGGGGAAGATTATCCGAGAAGAGCGGGAAATCCTTGACTTTCGCGCTGGTTGCCCAGGCAAGCGGCTGTTGGTGCAGCGGGATCATCAGAGCGTGTTCCTTGGCGATCTTCAGGGCATCTGCCGAAAGAGCAAGGCGCTTCGTCCGGTCCAGTTCGACAGCCGAGGCTTCCGTCACCTTGTCGAACTCCTTGTCAGACCATCCACCCCAGTTGAAGATGCCGAATGAACCTTCCTTGGTGTGGAGAACCTGCGAGGTGAGGCTGTAGGCATCGAGCATCGGCAGCGTTGCCCAACCGAGCGTGTAGACATCGACCTTGCCGGACGAGCGCTTCGGTGTCTGCACGGCCCGAGGCCCCTGGTCGAGCTTTGGCTTGAGCCCGACGCGCGACCACATTGAAGCGACCGCCTGACAGACCTGCTCTTCATTCACCAGCGTGTCGGAGCAGTTAAAGTCGAACTCGAAACCTTCTGCACCCGCCTCCTTGAGCAGCGCCTTGGCCTTCTCCGGATCGGCCTTGAGCGGCGTATCGAGGGCGGCGTCGTAACCGGGGATCTGTGGAGCGACCAGCGTACCGGCATTTCGGGACTTGCCGCGCATGACGCGCTTTTGAATGAGGTCCAGATCGATGGCGAGCTGCATGGCCTGGCGCACACGCAAATCCTTCATCGGGTTCGGCGCACCGGACAGCAGCGTATCGCGCTGGCTGAAGCCGATCATGACGGTGCGCAGATCCGTGCCTTCCAGAAGCTTGACCTGCGATACTGCAGCCTCAAGACGCGGCAAATCCTGAACAGGTGCCTGATCGGTAAAATCGATATCGCCGGAGAGCAGTGCTGCGACGCGCGTGGCGCTGGAGGCGATCGGCGTCAGTTCGATGCGGTCGATATTGTGCTCAGGCTTATCCCACCAGCCATCATATTTGACGAAAACCGTCTTGGCGTCGGGCTGTCGGCTTTCGACCTTGAACGGGCCGGTGCCGTTTTCATTATAGGTCGCATAACCCTCGGTGCCGGAGCCGACATCCGTCGGCGCTTCCGCTTTGTTGTCCTTCAACCATTTTGCGTTGAAGATATAGATGGTCGTCAGATCGTTCAGGAGCAGCGGGTAATTGGCCGTCACATCGATTTCGATCGTATGCGCATCGATCACGCGCGAGCCTTTATAGGCCGGGATATTGCCGCGCAGCGGCGACTTCGGATCGGTGGCGCGCAGGAGCGAGGCCTGGACGTCGTCAGCGGTGAAATCCGCGCCATTGTGGAATTTTACGCCCTCGCGGAGCTTGAAGCGCCACGTCGTCGGCGAGATGATTTCATAGGATGTGGCGAGTGCCGGCTCAAGCTTGAGATTGCGGTCATAGCGCATCAAGCCCTCATAGGCGTGGTTGAGCACGCCAAGAGCAAAGCTGTCTCCGTAGGAATAGGGATCGAGGGAGCTGATATCGCGCGAGGCGCCCCATTTCAGCGTGTTGGCCGTGGCCGGCATGGTCAGAGCAAGAAGCGCAAGGCTCGTTCCCAATAATATGCGTTTGCTTAACATTGTGGTCCCCTTTTTATGGATTCATATTGCATTCGATTTCAATCGAAATTGCATGCGATTTTGACGTTCCGCTCCGTTTTTCCTCGGGTTGGTAATGTCTGTCGCGCCATTCTGTGTGGCTGTAGACCGAGGCTATGCAACTTCGTATGCAATTTCAAGTCAAAAATTGTATGCAATTAAATTGGATGGATTCGGTACAAAATTTGTGCGATATACGGCCTAAATGTATACGAGCGGGATTTGAAATCGATGTCCACGAATCTGACCAGAAGCGACGCGATCTATGCCTCGCTGCGTCGCGCCATTCTCGAGCAGGCGCTGAAGCCGGGCACGAAACTGCCGGAAGATTCAATCGGGGATACATTCGGCGTGAGCCGCACGAGTGCCCGTAATGCTCTGGTCCGGCTGTCTTCGGACGGCCTGGTGGAGATCAAGCCGAACCGTGGCGCTGCCGTTGCCATGCCGACGCTCGAAGAGGCTGTGGAAGTATTCGCGCTGCGCCGCTGCCTTGAGCGGGAGGTTATCGACCGGCTGTGCAAGCGCATGCCGAAGGACGGCATCGATGCGCTGGTAAGCCATGTGCGGGAAGAGGAACGCGCCTTGCGCGCATCGTCGCCGCGCTCCATCCGGCTGGCCGGGGAGTTTCACATCCTGCTGGCGGAGCTGACTGGCTCCAAGCTTTTGATCGAATTCATCATCCAGGTCGTCTCCCGGTCGTCGCTCATCCTTGCACGTTTCGGCAGACCGCATTCAGCGGAATGCGGGATCGATGAACATATCCAGTTGATCGAGGCACTGAAAAATCTCGATGTCGAGGCTGCGACCCACATCATGGACCACCATTTGCACGCGGTCGAAGATCGCGCCAAAGCCGATGACGAGGATGACGGTCCGGATATCAGCGAAATCCTCAGCCGCTACATCTCGGCCTCGGAGTGAGGTTGGGTAGAATGGCGACGCGTGAGGGCATCTTTTCACATCAGAACACGCACGCTGCCCGGTCACGGCGGGGCATGGTCACGACGCCGCATCGCGCTGCAAGCGAAGCCGGTGCCAAGGTTCTGAGACGCGGCGGCACGGCGATCGAGGCCGTGATTGCGGCAGGGGCGGCATTGACGGTGCTGTATCCGCATTTTTGCGGGCTGGGTGGGGATGCCATCTGGATCATCGCAGACGGCGAAGGGCGACGCGAAGCGATCATGGGCATCGGGCAAGCGGCTGAGAATTTGCCGAAGCTCGATGTTATTCCAACACGTGGCCCTCTCTCCACCTTGACGACGGCGGCGCTGGTCGACAGTTGGGGCCAGGCTCTAGACTATTCTCATGCCCATTGGGGTGGCACCGAGAGCTTCGCGAGCCTGCTGGGCGATGCGATAGAATTTGCGGCGGGCGGCTTTCCCGTCAGCCAATCCCAGGCCCACTGGCACCAGTTTCGCAAAGACGAGATCGATGGATGGCCGGGCGTTTCCAGCTTCTTCGTGAAGGAAGGTATACAACGCCAGCCGCAGTTGGCCGCCGTACTGGAAGAGATCGCCCTTCAAGGCTACCGGACATTTTACGAGGGCGAGGTGGCTGACCGCATTGCCAGGGGGCTTGAGGCGGCCGGCAGCCTGATCCGAAAGCGCGATCTGGAAAAGACAGGTGCGACGATGGCCGCCCCCTTATCGCTCACCTACCGCGATTTCGAACTTTTGGCTCCGCCGCCGCCCAGCCAAGGTGTGACGACACTGTCGATCATGGGCATCCTGTCGAATTTCGCGATGCATGGCACCGGTCCGGATACTTCGCAATTCTATCATCTCTGTGCAGAAGCGATCAAACAGGCCTTTCTGGAGCGGGGCAGTATCGCTGACCCGGACTTTGTCGAGCAGGACTGCGCCGCCTGGCTGGCGCGGGATTGTCTCGCGGCGAAGGCGGGGAAAATCAATCGCAATGTCGCCTTGCCTTGGCCTGCACCCTTTCGTAATGGCGATACGGTGTTTCTAGCCGCGACGGATGCGCAAGGCCGCTCCGCCAGCCTTCTTCAAAGCACCTATTACGATTGGGGCAGCGGCGTGCTGCTGGAAGATACCGGCATCCTCTGGCAAAACCGCGGCGCGGCGTTCAGTCTCGACCCAAATAGTCCCAACGTGATCGCGCCTGGCAAGAGGCCCTTTTATACGCTTAACCCTGGTATTGCGCTGCGCGGCGGAAAACCAGCGATCCTCTACGGAACGCAAGGTGCCGACGGTCAGCCGCAGACGCTGACCCTGTTACTGAGCCGGTTGATTGACCATGGCCTTGATCCGCTTTCGGCATTGTCAGCGCCGCGCTTTCTTCTTGGCCGCACATTTTCAGACAGCCGGGACAATCTCAAGATTGAGCAATCTGTCGGCTCAGACGTGATCGATATGCTTACACGTTATGGCCACGGCGTCGTCGCTATTCCAGAACTCAGCGCGCTTGCGGGTCAGGCAGGGATCATCAAGATTGGTGAGGATGGCTGGATCGACGGCGCGCATGACCCGCGCAGCGATGGTTGCGCAGTGGGAGTATAAGCACATGCGCGCCGATGTCCTTCTTCGAAACGTTCGGACCGCAGCAGAGCCTGGCGTCATCGACATAGCCATTCGCGACGGGCTGATCGTCGACATGCGCCGCAACATTCGCTGCGAGGCCATTGAAGAGGAGGATTTTGACGGTCGGTTTGCCTTTCCGGGCTTCGCCGATAGTCATGTGCATCTGGATAAGGCCTGTATTCTGGAGCGCTGCACGATCTGTGAGGGCACGCTGGAGGAGGCGGTGCGCGAAACGGCGAAGGCCAAGGCCGGCTTTACGCAGGAGGATGTCTACGACCGTGCAAGCGCTGTCGTGCGCCAAGCGATCATGCATGGCACCAACCGCATGCGAACCTTTGTCGAGATCGACCCACGCGCGGGCATGCGGTCCTTCGAGGCGATCAAGCGGGTTCGGGAACGCTTTGCTTTCGCCATCGATATCCAGATTTGCGCTTTCGCACAGGAAGGATTGACGCAGGAACCGGAGACGGAAGCCATGCTCGACGAGGCACTTCGCACCGGCGCGGACCTCGTTGGCGGATGTCCCTACACCGATCCCCGCCCGGAAGAGCATGTGCGTCGCATCTTTGCGCTCGCAAGGAAGCACGACGTCGATGTCGATTTCCATCTGGATTTCAGCCTAGACCCCGCCAAGACGGATCTTCCGGCGGTGATTGCCGAAACCACGGCCAACGCCTACGCCAGCCGTGTCACCATCGGGCATGTCACCAACCTTTCCGCTCTTAATCCCGAGGACCGATCCCTTATCGCCCGAAAAGTTGCCGAGGCTGGCATCGCGCTCGTCGTTCTGCCAGCGACCGATCTCTTTCTGATGGGGCGGGGCCGAGCGGCAAATATCCCCCGCGGTATTACACCGGCTCATCTCCTTTCGGCAGATGGGGTTCGGACAGCGGTCGCGACCAACAATGTGCTCAACCCATTCACGCCTTTCGGCGATGCCTCGCTCGGGCGAATGGCCAATCTCTATGCCAATGTGATGCAGCTTTCGCGTGATGACGATATTGATCAGGTTTTCGCCATGGTCAGCGACCGTGCGGCTTCGATCATGGGCGTTGATCATCGGTTACGAATCGGTGGGGTTGCCGATATCGTCATTCTGGATGCTGATGATCCCCGTCATGCCGTGCGTTCTTCGGCACCTGCGATTGCGGGCTGGAAGGCCGGACGAAGAACCTTTGTTCGTCCAAAGCCCATCATTTTCGACACGGCATCATCTGATCCGTAGGAGCTGCCTTTAAGTCACTGTGGTGGGGGATCGTGAATGCGGCTGGCGACATTCATCTGCCTCAGCTAAACCGAATTGAGTGTTCGTGGAGGCAGCGTTGAGCGATTTGGACAGGAAACGGGCGGAGCGGCTGATGCGCGACGCCGGCATTGATGCGCTGGTTCTCTTCCAGCCGGAAGCCTTTCAATATGCGATTGGCGCGCCAGCGGGCGTCGCCACCATGTGGGGCAGGGCAGGTGCTGCGATCGCGCTGGTGCCAAGTGATTCTGAGCGTCCGCTTGCAGCAGTCGTCAGCGATCATGCCGCGCCAGTGGTATTGCAGAAGAGTTTGGATGTTGAGGTCCGCACGCATCGTATCTGGATCGACGGGGTCGATCTGTCGGGCGTAAACGCGATCTCCGGCATTGATGGCGCGTATGGGAGTTCCGGCGTGGCAGGCCCGAGACCGGAAACTTTCGATCGGTCGGCATGCTTCAACCTCTTGGCCGAGCTGTTGACGGAGAAGGGTCTAAGCGATGCGAGGATCGGGGTCGATCTCGAATTTATGCCCGCCGCCGATTTCGAGGTTCTGAAGACGTCTCTTCCATCTGTCCAATGGGTCGATGGCTCCCTCATGCTCAGGCGCTTGCGCGCCATCAAGACCCCCCGTGAAATCGAACGCCTCCGGCGCGCGACCATGGCGGCAGAGGCTGGTCTCACGCGCATGATGGACGCCGTGGTTCTTGGAGCCTCGCTCGCGAGCCTCTCGGCGGCGTGGAAGGCGGGTGCGCAGGAAGCCGCTGCGGCAGGCGGTTTTACGCTGAGCGGACACTGGGACTATATCTCCGTCGGACCGGACCTGTCGAATGGCGCTGCAAAGGTCACGCCAGGTGCTTTGATCAAGGCCGATGTCGGGACGCTGGTCGAAGGCTACTCGTCCGATGGCGCGCGCACCGTGACCTACGGTCCGGCATTGCCATTGGCGCAGGATATCTTCAAGGCGCTGGAGACTGCATTCTATGCGGGGCTGGAGCAGATCAGCCCCGGCAACACGTTCGGCGCGGTGCATGACGCTATGCTCCGCTCAATGAGGCGCGATGGATTCGGTGAATACTACCGCGGACATTTCGGCCACTCCGTCGGTGGTGGCGTCGGTATCGAGGAATGGCCGTTCTTTTCTGCCGGTAATCCGGAGATTATCGAGACCGATATGGTGGTTGCGCTCGAAGCGCCGTTCTATGGGCAAAACTTCGGAGCGCTGATGATCGAGGATCAGTTTCTGGTAACGCAGAGTGGGACGCAATGCATGAACAGCCTGCCGCGGGGTCTGCTTGATCTTGCCAAGGGCAGTGTGTGAGCAGCGCGCTCACGCGCGTTCTCCTGCAAAAAACGCTACCGTTCGAAAGGCTCTCCGAGCGAGGCAACGCCGTTCAGCTTCAACAGCCGCTTATTTGCGGAGATGATGCCGAGCACGATGATGGTGACGAGATAGGGCAGGCTGGAGAGAAACTGCGACGGCAGCTCCACGCCTGTGGCTTGTGCCGCAAGGCTCATCAGCGAGACTGCGCCAAACAGGCAGGCGCCGAGGAAGATGCGGCCTGTGAGCCATGTGCCAAAGACGACGAGCGCAATCGCGATCCAGCCGCGCCCCGCAATCATGCCATCTGCCCAGAGTGGCGTGTAAACGACGGAGGCATAGGCACCGGCAAAGCCAGCCAGAAGGCCGCCAAAAGCAATCGCCGCCACGCGCACGCCTATCACCGAATAGCCGATGGCATGTGCGGCTTTCGGATTTTCCCCAACCGCTCGGATCACGAGGCCCGCCTTGCTGAAGGCGAACCCGGCCCAGATGGCGAGCGTCAGAAGAAGCGAGAGCCAGACGACGATATCCTGGACGAACAGGCCGCCGACGACTGGCAGATCGGAAAGGCCTGGAATGGCAAGTTTTGGTAGTCCCGTGACCGTTAGGCTCTCATAGGTCTTGCCGAAGAGCGCCGAGAGGCCTTGCCCGAGAATGCCAATGGCGAGCCCTGTCGCGACCTGGTTGGCGCGGAAACCCAGGGCAACAAGTGCGAAAATGAGGGAGAGGAGGACACTGGCAAAGCCTGCCGCGAGGAAGGCGAGCGTATGGCCGCCGCCGTGATAGACGACGATAAAGGCGATGACGGCCCCTAGCGCCATCAACCCTTCGACACCGAGATTGAGGACGCCTGCGCGTTCGACAACGAGTTCGCCCAAAGCTGCCAGCAGAAAGGGCGTTGCCGCGGCCAGCATGCCGGAAAGGATAAAATCGACAGCGTTCATGCCGGTTTCCGATCTGCAGATTTCGGCCATTCGAGGCGATAGCGGACGAAGGCCACCGCGATGAGATAGGTCACGAGCAATGTACCCTGGAAGACGCGCACGGCCGCAATCGGCAGTTCGGCCGAAACCATGGCATTGTCGCCACCAATATAAATCACTGCCATGACGAGCGATGACAGGATGATGCCAATCGGATGCAGCCCGCCGAGATAGGCGACGATGATGGCCGCATAGCCGTAGCCGGTGGAGATCGAGCGCTGCAACTGCCCGATCGGCCCTGCCACTTCCGCCGCGCCCGCAAGACCAGCAGCAAAGCCGCCGATCAGAAGCGAGAGCCAGATGGCGCGCCCCTGGCTGAATCCGGCATAGTCAGCCGCGCGCGGGGCAAGGCCGCCGACCTGCAGCTTGTAGCCGAGAAAGCTCTTCTGCATGAAGACATAAGCTCCGAGCGAAAAGAGGATGGTGAGCGGAAAGGACCAGTTCACTCGGGTGCCGTCGATCAGGGTCGGCACCATGGCGTCGTACTGAAACATCACCGATTGCGGGAAATTGAAGCCGTTCGGGTCCTTCCATGGGCCGAGCAGCAGATAGTTCAGCACTTGTGCCGCAACGAGGCTCAGCATCAGGGAGACGAGAATTTCGTTGGCGTTAAGCCGCACACGCCAGAAGGCCGTGATCGCTGCCCAGAGCGCGCCGCCGATGGCGCCGCAAAGCAGCATGGCAGGCCAGATCCAGCCGCCGGTTGCTTCCGGATAATAGATCGGAATGGCGGAGGCGAAGATCGCGCCGAGAATGAACTGTCCTTCAGCACCAATATTGAACACCTTGGCGCGGAAGCCGATCGCAAGCCCCTGCGCGATCAGGAGCAGCGGCCCCATCTTCAAAAGCACTTCCGAGAAGGCTGCCCAGGAGAGGAAGGGCTCCAGCAACATGGCGTAGAACACGGCAGCGGGGCTTTTGCCCATGACCGCGTAAAGCGCGAGATTGACGAGGGTTGCAATCGCGAGGGCTGCAAGAGGTGCGAGGATCGTCGCAGTTAGCGAGGCACGTTCGCGCCGAACGAAGTGAGGGAGGGCGCTCATGCGGACAGCTTTCCGGCAGTGGGGTTTTCGGTCAGGGCGGTCACGTCTGCGCTAATCATAAAGCGGCCGACATCTTCGACACGCGTTTCGGATGTCGTGAGCGACGGGCTGAGCGTACCGGCATTCAGCACCTGAATGCGGTCGCAGATCTCGAAGAGCTCTTCAATCTCTTCCGATATGACGAGGATCGCCATGCCGGCATTGCGCAGAGCAATCAGCTTTTGGCGGATAGCCATGGCGGCACCGATATCGACACCCCAGGTGGGCTGAGCGAGGAAGAGCAGTTTCGGTCCCAGCATGATCTCACGGCCAACGATGAACTTCTGCAAGTTGCCGCCGGACAGCGCACCAGCCTCTGCGTCTGGTCCCGGCGTGCGGACGTCGAAATCTCGAATGCAGGTCTCGGCGAAAGCCTTGGCACCGCTGTGGTCGATCAAGCCATGGTTCAGCAGGTCGAGCGGATGAGCGGTCAAAAGCCCGTTGAGGGTCAGCGACATTTCGGGAACGGCGCCGCGGCCGAGACGGTCTTCCGGGACAAAGGCGAAGCCGAGTTTGCGACGGGCCGCAGCATCATGGCGACCGACATCTTCGCCCATCATGAAAATGCGATCCTTCGCTTCTCGACCAAGCCGCGTTTCGCCCGAAATAATGGAGGAGAGTTCCGCCTGTCCATTTCCTGAGATGCCAGCAATCCCAAGAATTTCTCCGGCCTTCACTTCCAATGTCACGCGTTTCAACGGCATGGCAAAGGGGTCGTCCGGCTCATAGTCGAGACCGATCAGTTCGAGGCGCTTCTCGCCGGTCGCCACGACCGTTGGCGGCTTGATCTCCGGCATGTCGCGACCGATCATCATGCGGGCAAGGTCGTGGGCGTCATGCTCGCGCGGATCCACATGACCGGTGACTTTTCCGCCGCGCAGGATAGTGGCCCGGTCGCAGATCGCCCGGATCTCTTCAAGCTTATGGGATATGAAAAGGATCGAGACGCCGCGCTCGCGCAGGCGCTTGAGTGTCTCGAAAAGCTTCTCCACCGATTGAGGCGGCAGGACCGAGGTCGGCTCGTCTAGAATGATGAGCTTCGGGTCGGTCATCAGGCAGCGGATGATTTCTACCCGCTGTCGCTCGCCGACCGAGAGCGCATGCACATGGGCAAGCGGATCGACCTCCAGGCCGAAGTCGCGTCCCAATGAACGCACCCGCTCGATCAGTTCGCTCTTCTTTCCGGGCACCACGAGCGCGATGTTCTCGACGACTGTCAGCGTCTCGAAGAGGGAGAAATGCTGAAAGACCATGCCGATGCCCTGGCGGCGGGCCTCGGCGGGCGAAGCAAGCCGGATCGGCTCGCCTCGCCATGTGACAATGCCCTCATCCGGCGTTTCCACACCGTAGATCAGCTTCATCAGCGTGGACTTGCCCGCGCCGTTTTCGCCGAGAATGGCGTGGATCGAATGCTCCGCCACGTCCAGATCGATCGCCTGATTGGCGCGGATCTGGCCGTAGCTTTTCGACAGGCCGCGCAGCGAAAGCAGTGGTGCCTTCGCCGCTTCCCTGTTTGACGATGCAGGCAAGGTCGTCTCAGACATGATGGGTCACTCCGGCAGAGGAGTGGTGACGCCCTTGACGTGCCAATCCATGGCAATGATTTCCTTGTCCGTCAGCGTTTTGCCGGCTGCGACGCCTTCAGAGCCATCGGCCTTGGTGATGGGACCGGTGAAGGGCGAGAAGCTGCCATCGGCAATCTTTGCCTCGGTCTCCTTGATCTTCGCCATGGTGTCGGCGGGAACATTGGTGTTCCAGTCAACGACCTTGACCACCTTGTCCGACATGCCGAGGAAGGCATTGGCGCCCTTGAAGGTACCGTCCATGTGCGCCTTGACCTGCGCCAAAAAGTAGGGGGACCAGTCAGTCGCAACGCAGCCGAGATAGGTCTTCTGCGCGTAGCTCTTCATCGAAGAGTTGAGGTTGAAGGCGTAGACACCGGCCGCTTCGCAGGCCGAGATGACGGACGGCGTGTCCTGCGCGTTGGAGAAGATCACATCGCAACCCTGCGCCATCAGTGCCTTCGCGGCTTCCTGTTCCTTGGCGGGGTCGAACCAGGAGTTGACCCAGACGACGGAGACTTCGACATCGGGTTTGACGGCTTGCGCACCCAGCGCGAAGGCATTGATCGAGGTGATGAGTTCCGGGATCGCGAAGGCCGAGACCGAGCCAAGCTTGCCGGATTTGGTCAGCGCGGCGGCTGCCATGCCCATCAGATAGGTTCCCTGGAAATACTTGGCAGCGAAGGGCGAGAAGTTCGGCGCGACCTGAAAGCCGGAAGCGTGCAGCACGCTGACGTCCTTGTTGCGACGAGCGATCTGCAGCGCGCCGTTCTGATAGCCGAAGGAACCGGCGATCAGGAACTTGTTTCCGTCAGCAACGGTCTTGGTCATGATGCGGTCGGCATCGGGACCTTCCGGAATGTTTTCCAGAATGGTGACTTTCACCTTGTCGCCATAGGCCGCCTTGACCGGCTCAAGACCGGCCGCCAATGCGTGTCCCCAGCCGACATCGCCGATGGGCGAGGGGACCACGAGTGCGATGCCGAGTGGCTTGTCCGCTGCAAGTGTGGCACGCGCGCCAACAGCGCTGGCAAGACTGGTGAGTGCGACGCCTTTCAGGAGCGTGCGGCGGTTGAGTGCGTTGATCATGAGGGTTCCCCTTGTTGGTTGTGTTGTTTCAAAAATCGATGGTGGCGAGCGCCGCTTCTGCGTCGGCAAACAGTTTTCCTTCATCCAGACCGGCAAACTCGCCCTTTACCCACACCACACGGCCATTGATCATGGTCATATCCGTCGGCGCGCCGATGCCGACTTTGGCGATCAGGCTCAAGGGATCGTGTCGGGTGCCGACGTAATCCATGCGACGGGTGTCGATAGCAAAAAGATCGGCGGCCATGCCGGGTGCGAGCCGACCGATATCGGCACGGCCGAGCAGCTGCGCGCCGCCCGTCGTGGCATAGCCGAGAAAGTCTGCAGGCGCGGGCACAGGATGGGCGCGCGTCGATGCCGCCAGGCATTGCAGCATGTAGGCGGAATGGATGCAGTGCATGAGGTTGGAATTATCGTTGGAGGCGGCACCATCGCAACCAAGACCCACCGGCACGCCGAAGGCACTCATGGCCGGAATGTCGGTCACCTGCGCGCCGACCAGATAGACCGGCTCAGGGCAATGGGCCACGCCCGTTCCCGAGTCCGCCATGGTGCGCAATTCGTCGTGGGTCAGTTCCCAGCAATGGGCATAGAAGGTGTCCGGTCCGGCAAAACCCATCTCGTGCAGATAGTCGACCGTGCGCGCGCCGTGGCGGGCAAGGATCACGTCGCTCTCGCCCTCGCCGACATGGGTGTGGAGCCGGACGCCCTTGTCGCGGGCAAGGCGTACCGATTCGACGAAGGTCTCACGATAGCCGTTCACTGGCTGGCAGGGGGCGACCACCACCTTGCGCATGCTGAAGGGCGAGGTGTCGTGGTACGTCTCGATCAACCGGGCGCAGTCGGCGATGAACTCATCCGTCGTCTCCCGCATCTCGTCGGGTATGGTCGATCCTTCCGACTTCGGCAGGGAGTTGCCGCCACGACCGGCATGGAAGCGCATGCCGAAAAGCTCGGCGGCCTCGAACTGCCGGTCGATCAGCCTTTTACCGGCATGACGCGGGAAGTTATACTGATGATCAAAGGCCGTGGTGCAGCCGTGCTTGATCATCTCGGCCATGGCCGTAACGGAGGAATGGTAGAAGCAATCCTCGGTCAGCCGCGAGAAGATCGGGTAGATGCGATCCAGCCATTCAATGACTGAGAGCTTCGTCCAGTCGAGATCGGCGCGGTTGCGCACGAAGCACTGGAAGAAATGGTGGTGGGTGTTGACGAGGCCGGGATAGACGAACCAGCCGCTGGCATCGGTGATCTCGATGCCCTCTGGGAGCTGTCCGCTCGCAAGATCCTCGCCGATGGCCTTGATCGCGGGACCTTCCGTCAGGAGATCGACATTGCGGCGCACGGCCATGGCCGTCCCGTCATTGACGATCACAGCAGCACAGTTTTTTAGGAGATGCCCGGCCATGCGCTCTACGCCTCTGCCGCTTCGGTCAGCGCTGGAGTCTCGTGCGGGTCCGGCTTCAGCTCGTGCAGGCGGTGGATGCCAGGCATCTCGATAAAGCCGTCCAGTGATCTGATGGCACGCATCCAAAGACGAATGGAAGGATAGGCATCGAGCGAAACTCCGCCATCGGGCGCGAGTGCCACGTAGGGGAAGCAGGCAATGTCGGCGATGGTCGCCGTGTTGCCAACGAGAAACGTCTCGCCCTTCAATCGCTGTTCGAAAAGGGCAGCTTCCAGTTCCCGAAGCGCGACCACGCCCGACGCACGCAGGGCGTCGATATCGCCTGGACGATGCAGCATCTCATGCAGGCGTGCGCCGCCGAGGCTTGCAGTCAGGCGGGCGGAGAATGAAAGCCATTGCTGGATGCGCGCAGCCGTTGAGGGCTCGCCGGTGCCGAGCCACACAGGCGCAGCCTTGCCCGCGATGTAGACCAGGATCGCAGAGGATTCAGTCAGAACCAGATCGCCGTCGACCAGTATAGGGATCGAGCCTGCGGGGTTCAGCGCCAGCAATTCCGGGCCGCGATGTTCGGCACCGGGATGGAAATCGACAGCGCGAAGCGTCAGTTGCTGGCCCGTTAGCGCGGCCATGAGGCGCACTTTGTAGCAACTTGGAGAGAGAATGTAGTCGTAGAGGATCATTGGGCTACCAACTGTGCGCCGTAGGTGAAGTCATGGCGTTTCAGCCAGCGGCGGTAAGCGACGGACGTGAGATCGGCGCGCGTGGGTATCTCCATGCCGGGGTCGAGCGGCAGGCGTCGCGGGATCTGGTTTTCGAGGATGGACCGGTCCTGCAGGAAGATCATCTGCTGGAAATGGATGAGATCGGTCATCGGCGTCTCATCGTCGTAAAGCGCCATCCAAGGCCACACGTCGCAAAGTTCTTCGGTCAGTGGCTGGACGAAAAGGGTGATCACGTCCCATTCGCCAGGTTTTGGTGGGCACGTCTTGTAGAGAACGGAGCAGGTGGGTGCGGGCACCCGGTACATGTATTCCGTCGTAATGCCACCGCTGGCCGACTTAGCTGCCTGCGGCTGATAGAATTTCACCTGTGTTGCCCAGACTTCGTCGGCGTCCTCGCGGATTTCGACCTTGTAGTTCTCCACCTCCGTATGGGGCTCGGAGCCGAGAACATCGGTGTGGACGAAGGGGAAATGGGCGATGTCGAGGAAATTCTCCACAGCGCGAAGCGGAGAGCATCGAACGCGAACAACACCGACATCGACCAGTCGGCGGCCCGGCTGTTCGGCTTCCGGAATGTCGAAGAGCGGTTTTTCAGGTGCGCCGAGTGAGGACCAGACATGACCGTATCGTTCGGTTACGGGAAGAACGCGGCCATCGGCTGTCACCACCGACGCCTTGCCTTCGCCGTTACGGGAGACACGGATCGTCTCGCCCATCAGCAACGTCTCTTGCCCCGCAGGCAGCAGCCGACTGACCAAGCCGACAGGGTACCATTGATCGATCATCGCGTCGCGGCTCATGCGGCTTCTCCCCGGCTGGCAGCAGACTCGGCCTGGCGGCGTAGCACTTCCAGCGCATTCGACGCGGCAATCTTCTGCGCTTGGCTGGCACCGCTCTCGATCAGCAGATGAAGGAGAAGCATGCCGTCTTCGCCAGAGGGCGCGATCAGCAGGCGTGCCTTCATCCCGTCAATCGTCCAGTCGATAGCGTTTTCTCCAAACTCAGCGCCGATGCAGCCGGCAAGCGTTTCGTCCGTGGTGGAAAGCGCGATGCTCCGCAGCGCGGTCAGTCCATCATTCGACGGCATGTCGGCTGTGTTCTCATCTGCCGATACCCAGATCACACCGTCCCGCTCGCCAGCTCTGTAGGTCGCGACGCGGATCGCGTCCGGCGGTGTCAGGCTGGGATGGGCCGGAATGGCAAGACATTTGCCGGATTTTCCGTAACGCCAACCATGATAGATGCAGGACAGTGCCTCGCCACGAACAAACCCGTGTGAAAGCCGCATGCCACGATGTGGACAGCGATCAGCCACAGCAGAGACCGTGCCGCTTTGCGCTCGCCAAATCGCCAGTGCTGCGGTGGCTAAACGCGCCGGGATGACCGACGCCACCGGCAAGTCCGACGACAGCGCGACGGGCGTCCAGACAGGGGCAATTTCCTTTGGCATTTCAAAGTTCCGAATGATTTGAGAGGCTTGGCCCCAGCAGAAAGAAGATGTCAGCAGGCAAGGCCACATGACATGTGAGGCACGTTTGCATAAAATTTCTGCACTTGCAACTGTGGCTGATATTTACGCAAACACTCTTTTTGGGGTGTCTCTACGCTTTTCCATCAACGGCTGTTTAGACGCTCTGGTCTACAGCTTCAGCGCGCTGAATATCCTCGACCCAGACATTGATGGGCCCAAGGGAGCAGCCCATTTCCATAGCGTCGATCAACTCCACCGGCCCTGACAGGATCAGTTCGATGCGTGCCTGATCGGCATGCTGGATGTGCTGCTCCAGGCCAAGCTTGGCGGCATGGCGATTGATCCACGGTAGAAAGCTTCTTGTGTCAAGGTCGCCGAGAATAGTCATGCGTTCCTTTCGAATGGCAGGGCCATTATCCCAGGGATGTTCTGGGGCAGGAAACTGATGATGCGATATGACCATGATGTGCTCGACCTGTGGAGCCCCCGATGGGCCGTCGACAGTGTTCTCCCAAGATAGACGACGGCGCGCAAGTGCGAAGTTGCGCGCTGTCCTTGGCCGTGAGGCCTTGTTCGGTGAACAAGGATTATAACGTCTCTGCGACGATTGCCTCGTCTTTCGCCTGGTTCAGGGACAGAAAAACGACGATGGCGGTGATGGTGGTGATGACCGACAACAGGATCAGCACCGACGAGAACGCCTGGCTATAGAGCGATTGGAGTTGACTGACAGTGGAGCCGGGCAATGCGGAAAGAGCGCCTGCCAGATTGCCGATGGCGAGGTTTTGGCCGGCATTTTGTGCAGAGCCTTGGAGACCTGCAGCGCTAAGGCATCCGGCAATCAACACTGAGAGGATGGCCCCGATCACCGCAAGAGCCACACCTTCGCCAGCCACCCGCACGGTGGAGAAGATGCCCATCGCCATGCCCGCGCGCTCCTTCGGCACCACGTCGACGGCAAGGCCGTCCATCAAACCCCAAGGCAGGCTGATTCCGGTGCCGATCATCATCATCGGGAGGACGAGCAGAGCCGCCGGGGTGCCGGATGGCAGGGTGGAAAGCCAGCCGAGGCCACAGGCCGTCACGACCAGCCCCGTGCCGCATAGGGTTGCGGGACGCAGCCAGCGCGTTAGCCAACCGGCGACGATCGGAAGCACAAGAAGCGGCGCGGAGAGCGCGATCATCAACCCACCGCCCGCAACGGCGCCCATTTCCTCGACGCCGACGAAGCGTAATGGCAGCAGAACCAGGAGAACTACGAAACCATAAGCAGGCGCTGCCGCAAGCAGTTGGACGCCAACGAAACGGCGATAGCGGAAGAGCGATAGATCAAGCATTGGTCGCGCTACCGTTCTTTCGATATGGATGAACAGGACGAGGCAGAGCGCCGCTGCAACGAGAAGGCCGATGACCAGGCCATCGCTCCAGCCGCGTTCGGGAACCAGCAGCATGCCATAGGTAAATAGGGCGAGCATGGTGGTGAAGCCAAGCGCACCTCGCCAGTCCAATCCCCGTGCAGCCGGATCGCGGCTCTCTTTCAAAACCAAGGAGCCAATCAGGAAGGAAAGCGTTGTCAGGAGCACGACAGCGAGGAAAATACTGCGCCAGCCGAAGCTTTCAATCATCGCACCTGAAACCACTGGGCCAAGGGAAAGACCGACGCCGAAGCTTGTGCCAAGCACGCTGAATGCTCGCATGCGGTGAGCGCCATCGAATTCTTGTGCAAGTGCCGCCGCGCCGCCGGCATAGGCAGCCGCAGCCGCAAGACCCTGGCCACCGCGAAGTAGATCGAAGAGCAAAATATCCGGCACGATTGCCAGCGCGAGCGAGAAGAGCGCGAAACTTGCCGCACCGAACAAGAAGACGCGGCGGCGCCCGAGGCTATCGGCCAGTGCGCCAGCCGCCATCAGGGTGGAACCAAAGGTCAGCATGAAGGCATTGGTGGCCCACGCGGTCGCCACTGGCGAGGCATGGAGCGCTTGTGCAATCGATGGAAGCGCGACTGCCGTGCCGGTGAAAGTGAGTGGCATGGCAGCGGCTGCCAGGCAAACGGCAAGCAAAGCGAGATGTGGATGCGCGCGATGGCGCGCAGAAGCATTATGTCGCATGAAATATCCTCCTGAAAATCAGGGCGTAATTAACAACGGCCAAAGCCGTGGACATTCAATATACTTGCGCTCGAATGTCCGATAAGCTTCGATTGCATCCGATTAATCCGGAATAAAATTCTTGAATGGGAGTATCCGATGGACCGTCTTGCCGGCCTCTCCGCTTTTGTTCGAACGGCCGATCTCGGCAGTTTTGCCGCAGCCGGTCGGATATTGGGCCTGTCGCCCTCTGCCGTCGGGAAGGCCGTGAGCAAGCTTGAGGCTCAACTCCAAGTGCGACTTTTCCAGAGAACCACCCGCAGCCTCCGGCTGACGGAGGAGGGGCGGGCCTTTCACGAACGGTGTCGGCATATTCTCGACGATCTAGACGATGCGCATGAGAGCTTGATGCGCACCCGCGAAGCGCCGCGCGGCGTCATCCGCATGTCCTGCCCGATCGTCGCCTATCATCTGCTGTTGCCGGTGATCCCCGACTTTATGACTCGCTATCCCGACATCACACTGGATCTGGATTTCAACGATCGCATCGTCGATTTGATCGAAGAGGGTGTGGATGTCGCGATCCGTAGCGGTGAGTTGCCGGATAGCCGGTTGATGGTGCGCTCGCTCCGGCCCTTCCGCCTGCTGCTGGCGGCGACGCCTGCCTATCTCGCCCGCCACGGTACGCCTGGCTGTCCGCGTGACCTCGCAGATCATGCCAGCATTGGCTTTCGCTATCCCAACAGTGGCAAGATCCAGACGTGGCCGCTACGTCGGCCAGAAGGGGAGCCGGAACCGAGGTTACGCTACGTGCTGACCTGCAACAACATGGAAGCGTTGCGGGGCGCAGTGCTGCGCAATCTAGGGATCGGCTGCATGCCGGATTTTCTGGCGGAAGCGCCAGTCCGTTCTGGCGATCTCGTCCCGCTGCTTCTAGACCATCTCGACGCGCCCGGTCAGTTCAACCTGATCTGGCCGTCCAGTCGGCATCTGTCGCCGAAGGTTCGGGTTCTCGTTGATTTTCTTGCCGAACGTCTGTTCATGTCCGAGCCTTGCCTCTCCTATGGACAAGGCTCGCGGGCTGCCGACGAGACACCGTAAAGCCCGAAACCAATGGCATGATATCCTCGAATTTGCCTCCATGCATAGTCCACATCGCGCTCGAGAACTCTCACGCCTCAATGCGAACGGGTACGGCCTTGGAAGCTGGCGTTTTCGACAGTTCGTCGTGATGGTCTATGGCGATAAGCACGTTGGCTTCGGGGTAATAGGCGCCAATTGTTCCTCGCGGCAGATTGTGCTCCCTGATCTTCAATCCGGGCAGTTCACGACGCACGCCGTCATTGAAGTCGCTAACGAGCTTAACCTCCTGTCCTTCGGATAGACCTTGCGACAGGATGTCGTCACGACACATCAACAGCACGTCGCGCGTTCCTTCGATGCCGCGGAAGCGATCCGAATAGCCGTATATCGTGGTGTTGAACTGGTCGTTCGACCGCATTGTGATCAGGCGAAAGCGGCCGTCCGCATCATCGAACGAAAGCGCATTGAGCTGCTTTGGGGTGGTAAAGACCGCTTTCTTTTCCTCCGTCTTCCAGACGCGGTTATGGGCCGAATTGCCGCGATAAAAGCCGCTCGGTTCGAACATACGATCGTTGTAAGCCCTGAACTGATCTGGATACGTGGCCTCGATGAGGTCTCGGACGAGGCTGTAGTCGGCGGTCCATTCGTCCCATTTTAGTTTTGGGTTGGGCGCGACAGCCGCCTTGGCGATGCTCGTGACGATCGCCAATTCGCTTTTTAGATGCTTCGATGCTGGCGTGCGTTTGCCGACGGAGCCGGAGATATGCGAGAAGCTGTCTTCGGTCGTCACCGATTGCGGACCGGATGCCTGCTCGTCTCTTTCCAGTCGCGAGAGGCAGGGCAAGATATACGCTTTCTTTCCCGGAAAGAGATGGCTTCGGTTCAACTTAGTGGAAACGATGACCGTCAGATCTAGGCTTGCCCATGCGTCTTCCATCGCCTTCTGGTCCGGGACAGCGCGCACAAGGTTGCCGCCAAGCGAGATCGTCGCTTTGATCTCACCCGACATCATGCCCTTGACGGCGTCGACAATCGTCACGCCATCTTCTGTCGGCGGATCGAAGTCGAACAGCGTTTTCAGCTTGTCCATCGGGATCAGCTTGGTCTTCTCGGCGATGCCTACGGTGCGCTGGCCCTGAACATTGGAATGACCGCGCACGGGACAGCATCCAGCACCTTCGCGACCGACATTGCCACGCAGCAGAAGCAGGTTCACCACCATTGCGACGTTGAGCGCGCCTTGCGAATGCTGGGTCAGGCCCATGCCATAAACACCGATGACCCGCTCTGCCTGGATGTAGAGTTCGCCCGCGCGGCGGATCGCCGCCTCGTTGAGCCCGCTCTCGCGCTCAATGACTGGCCAGTCGGTATTGCGAACGAGGTTGATGAAACTGTCCAGGCCGACGGTGTGCTCTTCGATAAATTCTACATCGAGGATTCTCGCTGCTCCAGAACTGACCGCCGCGTCATCCGCCTCGATCACTACCTTGCAGAGGCCGAGGATGGCGGCGATGTCTCCCCCGGCCTTCACCTGAAGATATTCGTCCGAGATCTGCGTTTCGCGGCCCGTCAGCATGTCGACCGGGCTTTGCGGGTTGACGAAGGAAACGAGCCCCTGTTCGACCACCGGATTGAACGTGACGATCTTCGCACCGCGCTTTTTCGCTTCCTGCAGAGGATGGAGGAAGCGGGGACTGTTCGATCCGGGGTTCTGGCCGAAGAAGAAGAAAGCATCGGCCTTTTCAAGGTCTTCCCAAACCACCGTGCCGACAGGGGAGCCGATGACCTTTTGCAGGCCGACCGACGTCGTCTCGTGGCACATGTTCGAACTTTGGGGCAGGTTGTTGTTGCCATAGGTTCTGGCAAGCAGGGCATAGAGATAGGAAGCCTCCAGACCCGCATGTCCGGAGGAATAAAACACGACACTCTCGCGTGGAAGAGCTTTCAGCGTTTGGCCGATGTCTTCGAAGGCTTCTTCCCATGACACTTCGACATAGCGATCGCTGGTGCCGTCATACCGAAGAGGATGCGTCAGCCGTCCTGTCTGCTCAAGATCGTAGTCTTTCCAGTTGCGAAGCGATTGGACCGTGTGATCGATCCAGAAATCCGGCGTGCATCGCGCGCTGGTCAGGTCCGAGATCGTTGCCTTGGCACCGTTCTCGCAGAACTCGAAAGGATGGTAGTTGGCCGGCTTCGGCCATGCGCAGGAGATACACATCACGCCACCGGGCTTATTTTGCCGCGCCAGTTCCTCGAGTACCATCGGCGAGGGTTTGTCGTCACCCAGAATTCGCGCGATTGATTTCACCGATCCCCAACCGCCGGAGGGACCTTCAGATTCAGGGTTCGGGATGGTGTCGGTCATGATGTCTTCCATTCAAAAAGGAACGAGCGCCCCGCGGAAACGGAGCGCCTTCAGCAATCATCGGGCGCGCTTATTGGGCGGGCTCATGGAACGGACAGCCGTTGAACCTCGCGCGGAACTCGGCTGAGTGGCGGTATGTTTCCTTCCGCGCACGGTTGATATTGCCGAGTGGCTGGTGATCGGCGAGACCCGTCCAGACACTGAACCGCATCTCCTCATCCACCTTCTGCACCTTTTCATCGCTCCAGCTGTCCTGCGGACGCGCGGTGATGGTGGCGACGGTGGCGAAAGGCGCTTCGTCTTCCTGCCACTCGACCGTGGGGTCTTCGATCGGTTGTTTTTCAAGATCGCGACAGAGCTGAACCTGAAACTCCCAGACGCCATGGGTCTCTTGCATTTCTGCCTGGACCGTTTCGCGAATGGCGTCTTCCCGAACGCTGACGTCGATCTCAGTTCCGGTCCGCTTCGTCAGATCGGGCGAAACAGGTTTCAGCCGAAACTTGGCGACATAGTCGCCGTAGCGGAAAGGCGTGACGCTGAAATAGGTTTCGCCAAGCGGATTGACATCGGGTGCGCCGCCGAGAGACTGGATGGCCGGACTGGAGACACCGACCGCTTCAAGACCCTTGTTGACGGTCTGAAGCACGCTCGACATCACCACCTTGGTGCCTTCCATCTTGTCGGTCGTCTTGGCGAGCAGCTTGAGGCTGGAGAGAAATTTCTCCGCGTTCGGCGCCTGAAAGACCGGGCCGTTGACCATGACGAAGTCCTGCGTCGAGCCTTCCGCATCCGGCAACCGTTGCCCTGCGACATCCAGCACCTTCAACGCCATTCCGCGAGGAAGCGACACGGCATCGGGGAGAATGTCACCGGCATTGGTGGAAAGGCGAATATAGGCCTTGTGGGTACCCGGTGTAGCGAACACGCCCTGTGCCAGCTCTGGTGGAAGGTTAGGTTTGACCACCATCTCCGCTTCGATGATCCCGTGCGCCTTGGCATGGACGGAGCGGACCGCGTGCCCGTAGTCCTTCGCCGTGGTTTCGAGAATTGTATCGAACTGTTCGATCAGGCCTGAAATGGTTTCCGGCTCCTTCTCTCGAACGGTCTCTAGATCGGCGGAATAGCGGATGGGCTGGACTGTCAACGTTGCGCTCCTCGCAAAAATGAGAAACGCCTTCCTGTGAACTAAGGTTCCTCACCAACAGCCGCGTCATGGGCGAAGTCTGGATACGGCGGGGTGCATTGACCGTCGCTCGGCAGTTCCTCGATTGCGCGCGCTCACAATCTGATTTTTGACAAAGCTCGCGCTTGGCGGTGCTCTGTGGCATAGAGTGCCTTCAGCCAACGAGCGATTCCATGCCGCAGTCCCACAGCCCTACCAAAAGTCTTTTTGCCGAGAGCGGAAGCGAAGCGCCGCTTTCACTGCTGAAACGCGTCTATGGCTACGCCTCGTTTAGAGGCCGCCAGCAAGAGGTTGTCGACCATGTGATGGCTGGTGGCGATGCCGTTGTGCTATTTCCAACGGGCGCGGGAAAATCGCTGTGTTTCCAAGTTCCGGCGCTTTGCAGAGACGGGCTTGGCATCGTTGTGTCGCCTTTGATTGCGCTGATGCGCGATCAGGTCGAGACGCTGAAGCAACTCGGTGTCCGGGCGGCGGCGCTCAACTCCTCGCTGTCGCGCGAGGAATTCGTGCATGTGCGCCACGCGGTCCAGAACGGTGAGCTCGATCTACTCTATGTCACGCCTGAACGGATTGTTACGCCGGGCTTCAAGGACTTCATAGGGCGAGCGAAAATTGCGCTGTTCGCGATAGATGAAGCACATTGCGTATCGCAATGGGGTCATGATTTCCGGCCTGAGTACCGCGAACTTGGCCGTCTCGCAGAAGAGTATCCTGGCGTCCCGCGCATGGCGCTGACGGCGACTGCCGATCCTCATACGCGTGATGACATCATTGAACGGCTGCAACTCCAATCCGCAGGTGTCTTCACCACCTCCTTCGACCGGCCCAATATCGCCTATGAAATTGTCGAGCGGGATCAACCGAAGCAGCAATTGCTGCGCTTCCTGTCGCGCCACAAAGGATCGAGCGGCATCGTCTATTGCCTTTCCCGCGCCAAGGTGGACGAGACGGCGGAGTGGCTGAACACGCAGGGGATCAAAGCACTCGCCTACCATGCCGGAATGGAGCGGGAGATGCGCGACCGCCATCAGGACGCGTTTCTGAAGGAGGAAGAACTTTGCCTCGTGGCAACCGTCGCCTTCGGCATGGGCATCGACAAGCCGAATGTGCGCTACGTTGCCCATCTGGATTTGCCGGGATCGGTCGAGGCCTATTACCAGGAGACGGGGCGTGCGGGGCGAGACGGATTGCCTTCCGACGTCTGGATGGCCTATGGCATGGCCGATGTCATCCAGCGCGGGCGGATGATCGATGAGGGCAATTCAAGCCCAGAGATCAAGCGGGTGGAGCGCGCCAAGCTCAATGCGCTGCTCGGCATTTGCGAGACGGCGGGCTGCCGTAGACAGGCGATCCTTAAGCACTTCGGCGAATTCCACGGTGGAAATTGCGGCAACTGCGACACTTGCCTGAAGCCGGTCGAAACCTGGGACGGCACCGAAGCCGCAATCAAAGCGATGGCGGCGATCTACCGTACTGGCGAACGCTTCGGTACCGGCCACCTCGTCGATGTCTTGCTCGGCAATGAAAATGACAAGACGATCCGTTTCGGTCACGTCGATATGCCGGTTTTCGGCGCGGGCAAGGATTTGCCGGCAAAAACCTGGCAATCCGTGTATCGCCAGCTTCTGGCTGCGGGGTTCATCAGCGTCGATCATACAGCCTATGGCGCTTTGAAGCTCGAACCGGAATCGCGCGCCGTCTTCAAGAAGGAGCGAGACGTTCGCTTTCGCAAGGACCGGCCGACGACCGGCAAGGCGTCCCGGTCGTCCTCGGCAAGTTCAGCGAATGCGAAGTCTGGATTGGAGGGTGCCGACCTCGAACTCTTCCAGGCATTGCGTACCGTTCGCATGGAGATCTCCAAGGAACTCGGCGTGCCACCCTATGTGGTTTTCCCGGACACGACACTGGTTGCGCTTGCGACGGAACGGCCGTCAGACGAAGAGGAGATGCTGGATATTTCCGGCGTGGGACCCTCCAAACTCGAGCGTTTCGGCGAGGCGTTTCTTGAGGTGATCAACGCGCATTCACGATGACCGTGGCACTTTTGGCGCAGCGCTCGTCCTATCTTAGCCTGATGCCATGGATGTGATCCTCCACCGCTTGCCACGCGGTCTTGCATGGGCAAGAAGAAGGCGCAATTTCTATGGATTTCCCACATGACACTTCTTCAGCGCGTATCCCGTCGCAGCTTCATTTTTGGAACGCTTTCCGCAACGGCGGCCCTTGCGGGCTGCCAGACCAACTCCACGCCGGCCGTGGTGCCGCAAGCCGCTCGGCGGCCTATCGTTCCGCCGGATGAGGCGGAGTTGCAGCAGCGTTACGCGGCGTTGGAGGATGGCGGACATATGCTTCCGGCGATCCCTTACCAGCAGATCGACCCGAAATATTACCGTCAGCGCGTGCTGGATCCGACCGGCGAAAAGCCGGGCACCGTGGTCGTCGACACTCCAAACCGCTTCCTCTACGTGGTCGAGCCGGGCGGTACGGCCATGCGTTACGGTGTGGGTCTAGGCCGCGACGGCTTTGCCTGGGAAGGTGAGGGGATCGTTCATTGGCGCCAGGCTTGGCCGCGCTGGAAGGTCCCTGCCGAAATGGTGGCCCGCCAGCCGAAGCTCGCACGCTTCTCCGTCGAAAATGGCGGCATGGATCCGGGTATCAAGAACCCGCTTGGCGCCCGCGCGCTGTATATATTCAAGGACGGCAAGGACACGCTCTACCGTCTTCATGGCTCGCCGGAGTGGCAGTCGATCGGCAAGGCCACCTCATCCGGCTGCGTTCGCCTGGTCAATCAGGATGTGATCGATCTTTACCAGCGTGTGCCATACCACGCTCGGATTGTCGTCCACCAAGGCCCGCTCAGCGCCCGCGCCACAGCGTAGCTCTGCGCTATCGAAGAAGGCCATCGCGGTCGAACTCCTCCCAACCGGAGAGTTCGGCCGAACTGCGCTCCGCCGGGCGGCCTGACTTCGCCTTTTTGAGCGAGCGTGTCAGCTTGGCTTGATGCGCCGCGCGCCGTTTGTTCTCCACCTTCGCGGCGAGATCATGTTCTCGCCATTCGTCGATGATGCCGCTGTTGAGAAGGTCCTCGACCATCTTTGGCTCGAAGACGTGGAAGGTGATCCGTTTCGCCCGGCCACGCAGCCTCACCGTCCTGATGCCGCCGCTCGGCAGGCGTCCATCCTCAAGCCAGCGTCGGCGCTCTGTGGTCGAGATAGTCAGGATATCTTCGATCTCGCGCGGCAGCACCGGCAGGCTTTCCATGGTTTCGAGCAATTTGAAGACCTTGGCGAGCGCCGCCTTGAAGTCGTCCTCGTCGTCTTCTGGAATCGCGAGTGTGAGAACCATGCCCGCGATGTCCAGAGCTTTCCGAGTGGCAAAGGGCAACTTGGCGCGCAACTCCATCAAGATACCCTTGGCACGCACCGACGATCCCAGCGTCACCGCGGGCGGCAGCGTCCAGGACTCTTTCAAAAGCGGTACAGTGATGGATTTCTTCCTCGGCATGAGGGCTTAGATGGGGCTGGCACGCGTGATGGTCAACATGTGTGCTCGCTCTTCACCATTGTATGTCGCGCTGCGTACCCGCTCTTTATCAGTCCGGTTTTCGTCGATCGGCAACAAGCGGATTGACAGACCTTTCCTTTCCGTTATTCTCTTATAAAAACCTATATAACATAATAATGGAACAATGAAGCTGGGAGTATGACATGAGACTGAAGCTCGCATTCCTTCTCGCCACCGCAATGATCGTCAGCCCGTCGGTCCTCTTCGCGCAGGATCGTGGCGGCGTGATCAATGTCGCAACGATCGGCGAGCCGCCGACGCTGGATCCGATGGCGTCTACCGCCGATCTCGTGGGCATCGTCACCCAGCATATCTTCGAGACGCTCTACACTTTCGACAAAGAATGGAAGACGACGCCGCTTTTGGCGGAAAGTCTTCCTGAGATAAGCGCTGACGGTAAAACCTACAGGATCAAGCTGCGCTCGGGCATCAAGTTCCACGATGGTTCGGACATGGCGTCGGATGACGTTGTCGCCTCACTCAATCGCTGGATCAAGGTCGCTTCACGCGGCAAGCAGGCTGCGTCCTTCATCGACAAGATCGAAGCGACCGATCCCTTGACCGTCACGATCACGCTGAAGCAGCCTTATGCGCCGCTTGTTTCGCTTCTCGCCTTCAATAATTCCGCAGCCATCATTCTTCCTAAGGAAAAGCAGGACGAGCCGATGAAGGAGTTCATCGGGACCGGTCCTTACATGCTGAAGGAGCGCAAGGCCGACCAGTATATCCAGCTCGTTCGCTTCGATGGCTACAAGTCCCGCGAAGGCGATAGCAATGGTTACGGTGGCGCGCGACATCAGTATCTTGATGAGATCCGCTTCGTCCCGGTACCGGATGCAAACACCCGCGTCGAGGCAGCGGTTTCTGGTCAATATGATTATATCGACTCGATACCGGTCGAATCCTTTGACAAGATCAAGTCCTCCTCCGCAACCGAACCGGTCGTGCTGAAGCCATTCGGTTATCCTGTCTTCGTCTTCAATACGGCTGAAGGGCTTGCGAAGGATGTCGCCATGCGCAAGGCGATCCGACAGGCGCTCAGCATGGAAGACATGTTGGCAGCAGCCTTTGGCAGCACGGATTTTTATGCGCTTGACGGCGATATCTACCCGAAGAACTTCATTTGGAACACGGACGCGGGTGTCGAGGGTAACTACAATATTGCCGATCCGGAAGGTGCTGCAAAAGCTGCCAAGGCCGCAGGCTATGATGGCGAAAAACCAATCCGTATTCTCACCAGCCGGCAGTATGAGTTCCACTACAAGATGGCACAGGTCGCCGCCGAATATTTGAAGCTTGCAGGCTTCAAGGTGGATATGCAGGTGGTCGACTGGGCAACGCTTACCCAACGCCGCGCAGACAAAGGGCTGTGGGACATCTACATTACCCACAGTCCATTCCTGCCCGAGCCAGCTCTGATCGGCTCGCTCGCGCCGACATCACCAGGCTGGTGGGATACGCCGCTGCGCAAGAAGACGGTCGAGGCTTTCTCGGCGGAATCCGATCCTGAAAAGCGCATCGCGCTTTGGGCTGACGTTCAGAGGGCCATGTATGAGGAAGTACCCTACATGAAGATCGGTGACTTCAATGCGGTTGCGGCGAAGTCGAGGAAGATCGAGGGCATCCAAGCCGCACCTTGGCCTTACTTCTGGAATGCTTCCATCAAGAAGTAATCATTCAAGGAACCGGCGTCGCGCCAGTGCTCATCTCGCGTTCAGCAAAACCCGGAGAGAGCCTGCGCGATACCGGAGCGCTCTTCACCACCGCGTTTCCAAACAGACTCTTTTACCCTGCGACAAGGGAAAACGAAGCCTATGATCCGATATATCCTTCAGCGCCTCGCTGGCATGATCGTTGTGATGTTTCTCGTCGTCACGATCGTCTTCATCATTGTGCGCGTCACACCGGGCGATCCCGCAGCCGTCATGCTTGGGCCGGACGCGTCGGCGCAAGACATTGCCGATCTGCGGACACGTCTTGGGCTCGATCAGTCGCTCGCCGTGCAATATTTCTACTATATAGGCCAGATGCTGAAGGGTGATCTTGGGCAGTCTATCTTCCTGAACATGCCGGTCACGACGGCGCTCCTTGACCGCGCTGAACCAACCTTCTTTCTCACGCTGTTTTCGTTGCTGATTGCCAGTATCATCGCCTTGCCGATTGGTATTTATGCCGCGTATCGCCGCGGCTCCTTCGTGGATCAGGCTGCAACGACCGTTGCGATGCTCGCCGCCAGCATTCCGAGCTTCTGGCTTGGCCTCATCCTCATGCAGTTCTTTGCCGTTAGGCTGAACCTTTTTCCTGTTTCCGGTTATGGCGGCCCAGGCTCAAGCTTCCTTGACCGCATGTATCACCTGACGCTTCCAGCTTTCGCACTGGGTTTGGTTTCATCTGCTCTGATCCTCCGCTTCACCCGCGCGTCGATGCTGGACGTGCTGGGCGACGATTATATCCGCACCGCTCGGGCAAAGGGTGTCGTTGAACGGCGGGTGGTGATGAAACACGCGCTGAAGAACGCGCTTATTCCCATCCTCACCGTCATCGGGTTGACGGCTGCGGTGCTGATTTCGGGCGCCGTGGTCACGGAGACGGTCTTCGGACTTCCCGGTGTCGGCAGCCTGGTGGTCTCCGCAGTTCTGCGGCGCGACTATCCCGTCATTCAGGGCGCGCTTCTGGTCATTGCGGCGCTCTACGTCCTCATCAATTTCGCGATCGACATGCTCTACCTGCTGATCGATCCGCGCGTGCGCTACTAAAGGGGGCGGGAACCGATGACGGATATTGCCACAACCACGCCAACACAGCCTTCAGCCAGCGAAGGCACGAAGTTTCTGAAGCGGTTTCTGAAACGCAAGACGGTTGCCTTCGGCCTGATCGTGCTTGTCATCTTCGTCATTCTGGCGGCACTCGCGCCCTGGATCGCGCCTTACTCGCCATCCAAGCTGTCTATCGTCAATCGCCTGAAGCCGCCGAGCGAAACATTCTGGTTAGGCACGGATGAATTTGGCCGCGACGTCTTCTCGCGCACCATTTACGCAGGCCGTTTGTCGCTGCTTGTTGGCGCCTCCGTCGTTGCTCTATCTGCGATCATCGGCGTGACGCTCGGTCTGCTTGCCGGTTTTTTCAAACGGCTGGACACACCGATTGCGCGGCTGATCGATGCGATGATGGCATTTCCGGATATTCTTCTGGCCATTGCACTCGTTGCAGCGCTTGGGCCATCGCTCACTACGGTGATCGTCGCCTTGTCGATCGTCTATTCGCCGCGCCTCGCTCGCATCGTGCGCGCCTCGACACTCGTCATCAGGGAGCTTCCCTACGTTGAGGCAGCGCAGGCGCTTGGGATATCCACCTTCCACATCATGACACGGCATGTGCTGCGCAACCTGTTGTCACCCATCCTGGTACAGGCCTCGTTCCTGTTTGCCAGCGCCATGCTGGCGGAAGCGGGTCTCTCTTTCCTCGGGCTTGGTGTCAGCCCGGAAATTCCGACCTGGGGCACGATGATCGCCGCAGGCCGCCAATATATCGGACAAGCCGACTGGATGACCTACTTCCCCGGCTTTGCCATCATTCTTTCCGTTCTGTCGCTGCAAATGGTCGGCGATGGGTTGCGGGACATGCTCGATCCAAGACTGCGAAGGGATTTGTAATATGACCGGCCAACAGGCAAAGCCGCTGCTCATCAAAAACGTCAAGCCCATGGCTTTCGGCGAAGGCGGAAAAGACGCTGCCACCGACATTTTGGTCAATGGTGACGGCAATATAGCCGCTATCGGAGAAGCGCTTGCGTCCGATGAGGCAACGGTGATCGATGGTAAAGGTGCCTGGATGTCGCCGGGCTGGGTCGACCTTCACGTTCACATCTGGCACGGCGGGACTGATATCTCGATCCGTCCGTCCGAATGCGGTGCCGAGCGCGGCGTGACGACGCTCGTCGATGCAGGATCTGCGGGCGAAGCGAACTTTCATGGCTTCCGCGAATATATCATCGAGCCGTCCAAAGAGCGGATCAAGGCGTTCCTCAACCTCGGTTCCATCGGGCTTGTGGCCTGTAACCGCGTGGCAGAACTGCGCGACATCAGAGACATCGATCTCGACCGCATTCTCGAATGCTACGCGGAAAACAGCGAGCATATCGTCGGCATTAAGGTTCGTGCCAGCCACGTCATCACCGGCTCCTGGGGCGTCACCCCGGTCAAGCTCGGCAAGAAGATCGCCAAGATCCTCAAAGTTCCGATGATGGTTCACGTCGGCGAACCACCGGCACTCTACGATGAAGTGCTTGAGATTCTTGGTCCTGGCGACGTCGTGACCCATTGCTTCAACGGCAAGTCCGGTTCGTCGATTATGGAGGATGAGGACTTGTTCAACCTCGCGGAGCGCTGCGCGTCCGAAGGGGTCCGGCTCGATATCGGCCATGGCGGAGCATCCTTCTCCTTCAAGGTCGCGGAAGCCGCGATTGCGCGCGGACTTTTGCCCCATTCGATTTCGACCGACCTGCACGGGCATTCGATGAACTTCCCGGTCTGGGATCTGGCGACAACCATGTCCAAGTTGCTTTCGGTCGGCATGCCTTTCGACAAGGTGGTGAATGCCGTGACCCATGCGCCAGCTGAAGTCATCAAGCTCGATATGCAAAACCGGCTGTCCGTTGGAGCACGCGCCGATTTCACCATTTTCGATCTCATCGATTCCGATCTGGAGGCAACTGACTCCAATGGTGATGTCTCGGTGCTGAAGCAGCTCTTCGAGCCGCGCTTTGCTGTCATCGGTGGCGAAGCGATCGCGGCGAGCCGTTATATTCCACGCGCCCGCAAGCTCGTGCGCCACAGCCATGGCTACTCATACCGATAGGATGGCCGAGCGCCATCGCAATACATCAAATACGACAGGAGTTTGCGTGACACAGTCCCCGATCAAGATCGAAGCGAAAGCAGAGACGCCGCGCGATCGGCTTGCCGCACTCGGCATAGAGCTCCCACCAGCGCCACCGCCCATCGCCAACTTCGTCACTCATGTCGTGGAAGGCAACATGCTTTATCTCTCCGGGCAGGGCCCTCGCGAAGCGAATGGATTCATGCATACTGGCAAGGTCGGTGTGGATGTCTCGGTCGAGCAGGCCTATGAGGATGCGCGGCTGACCGGCATCAATCTGTTGGCGGTGATGAACGAGGCGTTGGGCGATCTTTCTCGCGTCAAGCGGGTCGTGAAGCTTCTGGGCATGGTCAATGCCTCGCCGGACTTCAAGGATCATCCGCAAGTCATCAACGGCTGCTCGGATCTGTTCAATGCCGTCTTCGGCGAGGCCGGTCGTCATGCCCGCTCGGCTGTCGGCTTTGGCTCGCTCCCGGGAAACATCACTGTCGAGATCGAAGCGATCATTGCGTTGCAGGATTAAGCGGCGAGGAGACGACTAGTGATTGCGCCATCCCATCAACTGTTCGATCCTTGCGGCCGACGTTTTGACGCGGTCTGCGTAGCCGGTCTTGTCGGCCATGACTTTCTGCTCGGGAAGGACAATCGAAATCGTCGCAACACAGTCTCCGCGATTGTCGACGATCGGCGAGGCGATGCAGGCGACGGAGTAATCGGACTCACCCGCCTGGATCGACAGACGCTCTTCAAAGGCCTTGCGCGCAGCATCCGAAAGGCTTTTGGCGTCGATGGTGGCGCGGCCCGTCGGCGAGATGCGGGCTCCCCGTTTGAACAGGTCGATGCGTTGCTCTTCCGGCATATGACCCACCAGAAGGCGGCCCGAAGCCGTCCAGTTCAGCGGCACGCGCGTACCCACGCGCGAAGCAACCTGGAAATGGCTGGGGCCATCGGCCATGGCGAGCACCAGCATATGTTCGTCGTCCCGCCCGCAAACCTGCACCGTTTCACCGGCCTCGCGGCAAAGATCGTGCATTTCATGCATGGCTACGCTCATGAAATCGAGCGAGCGCGCATAGGCGAGACCGTAATGATAGAGGCGGGCGCCAAGCCATATGCTGCCATCATCATTGCGCGCCAGCATGTTCTTTTCCACAAGGTCGTCGATGATCGCATAGATCGTCGAAAGCGGAGCCTTGACCGCCTTGGCGATGGCGTAGGCACCCGCCGGAGCGCCGGTTTCGTACAGATAGTCGATCACCTGAATGGCGCGGTCGATGCCGCTGACGCGCGAGCGTCGCGCCTTGCCGCCTTCCTCGGACGAGGAAAGCTCGGAGGCTTCAGCAGATGAAGACGTCATATCCAATTTACGCTCCCGCAGATCAAAGAACCTATTGCGTTATTATGGCATAGCCTCTCGCGAGGCAACAGAAATCACGGCCAGACAGGCTGGCAGACTGGAGAAATATAATGTCAGACGATATCCGCACGAAGATCGGTCTTCGCCCCGTCATCAACGTTTCCGGCACGATGACGAGCCTCGGCGCGTCGATCGTGGTTCCCGAAGCAATCGAGGCCATGACGGCGATCCTGCCGCAATTCGTGGAAATCAATGATCTGCAGCGCAAGGCAAGTGCAGTCATTGCTCGGCTGACGGGTGGTGAAGCCGGGTTTGTCACGGCGTCCTGCTCCGCCGGCATTAGCCTTGCAGTTGCGGGCACTATCACCGGCCCTGACCTTCTGGCGATCGAAAAACTGCCGGAGACCTCGACCCCGAAGAACGAGGTTCTCGTACAGATGGGCCATGTGGTGAGCTACGGCGCGCCCGTCGATCAGTCGATCCGGCTTGCTGGCGGCAAGGTGGTGATGATTGGGCAGGCAACGTCCACCCATCGCTATCACATGGAAAATGCGATTACGGACCGCACGGCAGCAGCCGTCTACGTCGTCTCCCACCATGTCGTGGATTATGGTCTCCTCAATCTCAAGGAGTTTGTCGAGATCGCGCATGCCAAGGGCGTGCCGGTGATTGTCGATGCCGCATCCGAATACGACCTGCGAATATTCCTGGAGCAGGGGGCAGATATCGCACTCTACTCCGGCCACAAGTTCTTGGGTGGCCCAACCTCCGGCATCGTAGCCGGCAAGAAGGAGCTCGTGCGCAATGCCTTCCTGCAGAATATGGGCATCGGCCGCGGCATGAAGGTTGGCAAGGAAAGCATTTTCGGCGTCATGGCTGCGCTCGAGGCTTGGGAGAAGCGGGATCACGCAGCTGTTCGCGAGCGCGAAACCAGCTATCTCCACCTGTGGAAGGAGACGCTTGCCGATCGCCCCGGCATCACCGCCTTGATCGAGCCCGATCCGACCAACAATCCCCTTGATCGCATGCGGGTGATCGTCTCTTCACAGGAAGCCCACATAACCGCCTGGGATCTCGCAGCACGGCTTCGCAGTGGCCCGACGCCGATCATTGTGCGCGACCACGAGGTGGAGCACCATTACTTCTATCTCGATCCCTGCAATCTCCACCCCGGCCAGGAACGCATCGTTGCGGCACGGCTGGCTGAGGAGCTCGATAAGGCACGTGCCTCAAACGAGGTCATCGCCACGCCGTTCGAGGATTTGAGCCGCCATCGTTTCGATGGTGCCTTGCCCTGGCCCGACTGAGTAAGCGTGTGCGCCGAAAGGACCGCATAGCCTGCCACTCCAACGATTTGACAAGGAACGACAATGATGATGTCCAACGCCCTGAACAAGACCGTGACTGCACCGGCCACCGGCCCGGTTCTCGCCGTTGAAAATCTGAGAACATCCTTCCTTGTCGATGGTGTCTGGAAGCCGGTGGTGCGCGATATCTCTTTCACCGTGATGCCTGGCGAGACAGTCGCGATTGTCGGCGAAAGTGGTTCCGGCAAGTCGGTCACATCGCTCTCCATCATGCGCCTGCTCCAACCGGACATGAGCAAGATTGAAGGCAAGGTCATGCTGGGTGGGCGTGATCTTCTTGGGTTGCCCGAGCATGAGACGCGCAAGGTTCGTGGCAATGATGTCGCGATGATCTTCCAAGAGCCGATGACGAGCCTGAACCCCTTGCTCACCATCGGTGATCAGATCTCGGAAGCCTTGCTCTCTCACTTGCCGATGAGCAAGGCGGATGCCCGTGCCGAAACCATCCGCATCCTGGAGAAGGTGCGCATTCCCTCTGCCGCCTCTCGCTTCGATGAGTATCCGCACCGATTTTCCGGCGGCATGCGCCAACGCGTCATGATTGCCATGGCGCTTGCAACCAAGCCGGCACTGCTGATTGCCGACGAGCCGACCACGGCCCTCGACGTGACCATTCAGGGACAAATCCTCGACCTGATCAAGATGTTGCAGGATGAAGAAGGGACATCCGTTCTGTTCATCACCCACGATATGGGGGTCGTCGCCGAAATCGCCGACCGGACCGTCGTGATGTATCGGGGCGAGCAGGTCGAAACGGGCCCGACCGCCGATATTTTCCATCGTGGCCAACATCCCTATACCCGTGCGCTCTTGTCCGCTGTGCCTGTGCTTGGCTCCATGCAGGCCCATCAAAGACCTCTGCGCTTCCCCGTGGTGGACGTGAAGACAGGTGATTCCGATGTGCCTGTGGAAGTGAAGGACACGGTCGTTGAAGGACGGCCAGTGCTGGAGGTACGCAATCTTACCAAGCGCTTCGACATTCACTCCGGCCTCTTTGGTACGCTCACCGGCCGCGTCCACGCGGTAGAGAATGTCTCCTTCGATCTTCAGGCAGGTGAGACACTTTCCCTTGTCGGCGAATCCGGCTGCGGCAAGTCAACGACAGGCCGGGCTATCATGCGCCTGATCGAACCGAATAGCGGCTCTGTTATCGTGGAAGGCCGCGATGTACTGGCGATGAGCAAGCAGGATATGCGCGAGATGCGCAAATCCGTGCAGATGATTTTCCAGGATCCGTTTGCCTCGCTTAACCCGCGCATGACCGTCGGCGCGGCCATTGCCGAGCCCTTTCTCGAGCATAAGATGGGTAGCGCGAAAGAGGCAAAAGACGTGGTGGCCGACATGCTGACGAAGGTTGGTCTGACGCCTGATATGGCGGGGCGATACCCGCACGAGTTTTCCGGCGGGCAGAGACAGCGTGTCTGTATCGCACGCGCATTGGCTCTGAAGCCAAAGGTGATCGTCGCCGACGAAAGTGTGTCGGCACTGGATGTGTCGATCAAGGCGCAAGTGATCAATCTGATGCTCGACCTTCAGCAAAGCCTTGGACTGTCGTTCCTGTTCATCTCCCACGACATGGCCGTGGTGGAACGTGTCAGCCACCGCGTCGCCGTCATGTATCTGGGGGAGATTGTCGAGATCGGCCCCCGTGCCGCCGTGTTCGGTAATCCGCAGCACCCATATACCAAGAGGCTTATGGCGGCTGTGCCGGTTCCTGACCCGGAACGCAGACGCGTCAAAAGCGCGGCTGTTGTCGAGGAGCTGAAAAGCCCCATACGCCCAGTCGAGTACAAGGTTATGCCTGCTCGGTTTCGTGAAGTCTCGAAGGGCCACCTTGTGGCTGAGAATTGACGTCTATCCTCCAGTTCTCTGGCTATAGGCAATCTAACTGGAGCGACGTCTCCTAAGCGCGCGTTCAAAGCCGCGCTATTCGAGGCGTTGGCATTGAACGTTTTTATACGGAGCATTTCGTATGCTGCGGAACAACAACGGTCCCATTGTGTTAGCTTTGGCAACTTGGGAGAAGAGTGATGAACGACACCTCCACTGAGGACAACAAAGCGGTCCCGCAAACATGGTCGGCGGATCATGGCGGAGGCGTATCGCCGCCGACTTCGACCGGAACAGTCGATGAAGAGCAGGTGCACGAGCCCTCCAATGACTGGCCCGCCGCGGACGGTGTCGAGCATGATCCGGTTGAACCTGTACCATCTCCGGTGGAGGAATTCGATCCACCCAAAGGGGAAGATCGCCGCACGTTCCAGAACGGCGACACCGATCGCGGTTGAGGCGCCGGTCCTCTTGTAAAGAGCCTCTATATTGTGCGCTCAGTTGCGCTGCAGATTGTGGAATCTGGAATGACAAGACCGGGCTTCTATACCCGGTCTTTCAGTGTCGGTTACTTCAACCCTGCGGCGACAAGGAGATCGGTCTGGCAACAATTTCGTCCGGATGGGCTGTGCCAGCTCCGCGCGTAACCGACGGGGTCAAAGCTTGAAAATTGCGACCTACAATGTCAATGGCGTAAACGGGCGGCTTGAGAACCTCATCCGGTGGCTTGAAGAAAGGTCGCCTGACATTGTTTGTCTTCAGGAGCTTAAGGCTCCCCAGACCAAGTTTCCCGTCAAGGCAATAGAGGCGGCTGGCTATGGTGCTGTCTGGCTGGGGCAGAAAGCCTGGAACGGCGTGGCGATCCTGGCAAAAGATCAGGAACCGCATCTTACCAGACGGGCGCTGCCGGGCGTTAACAAGGACGATCAGAGCCGCTACATCGAAGCGATTGTCGATGGCAACCTGATCGGCTGTCTTTATGCCCCGAACGGCAATCCCTTTCCCGGACCAAAATTCAATTACAAACTCAGATGGTTCAAACGGTTGCGGACCTACGCTGCCGAACTCCTTGAACTCAACGTGTCTTCGATTCTCGTCGGAGATTACAATGTGATGCCGACGGAACTCGACGTCTACAAACCGGAGCGATGGAAAAATGACGCGCTCTTTCGTATCGAAGTGCGAAACGCTTTCAAAGCGATTGTCGAGCAGGGTTGGACGGATGCTTTGAGACATCTTCATCCCGACGAGCAGATCTTTACATTCTGGGACTATTTCAGGAACGCTCTTGGCCGAAATGCCGGGCTCAGGATCGACCACTTCCTTCTCAGTCCCGAAGCCGCTGGTCGCCTCGTCGCCGCAGACGTCGACAAGCATGTGCGAGGGTGGGATCACAGCAGTGACCACGCACCGGTCTGGATCGAGCTGAAAGATCAATCTGTTAAGTGAGCGTCCTCGCTGACTGTGTTAAGCTCTATCTCTGCGAATCCACGGAACGGCTCTGCTTCACGTTTCACGAGCAATCCTAATCCACGACGGCGTGTGCGACGCTTTGCGGATGAGCCGGTCGGCGTCGCCATTCCCATTTTAAAGCCGGGCGCTCGGCAATTTTCCAAGCATGATCAAAAACTCGGGCACCGCAGCTTGACGGGTTCAAAAAATGAAGATTATGTTAATCGGTAAGATGTCAGACCAATTTATGAGTGCTGACGTTGCGGGGTCAGATGGATCAAACACTCGAAAAGCATGTGATGAGCCCGCTGCCGGTCATAGACCGGGTACGGCAGGTCGAGGCTGCGCTTGTCGAGTTTGTCGAGCGGGCTGATCTGAAACCGGGAAGTCGCCTGCCTGCCGAGCGTGAGTTGATGTCCGCGCTTGGCGTCGGGCGTTCCACCATTCGTGAGGTGATCCGAAAGTTTCAGGCGCTTGGCATTATCGATTCCCGCAAGGGCAGCGGTAATTATCTTTTGAAGCCCATCTCCACCGCTACCGTCCATATGCCCATCTCCATTGAGGCGCAGAGCTTGCGAGACGCGCTTTTGATGACGCTGGAAGTACGGCGCGGGATCGAGGTTGAGGCGTCGATGGCGGCTGCTCGCCGTCGCACCGACGCCGATATCGAAACCATGCGTCTTCGGCTGGAGGAGATGGAGCGTGTTCATCTCGCCGAGGGCACATCGGGGAAGGCCGATCTTGCCTTCCACCTCTCCATTTACGACGCCACCCACAACTCGCTGTTCAAGCAATTGCTCGAGCAGATGCGCGAAGGCTTCGAGCGCTTCTGGTCCAAGCCTTTCGACAGGCCCGATTTCGCCTCTCGTTCCTTTCCATTTCACCGCACCCTGTTCAACGCGATCGTGGCCGGCGACACGTCGGCGGCGCAGCAGGAAACATTGAAGATCCTCGCGATCGTCGAGGAAGATATTAAGGACATGTCCAAATGAGCCAAGGCTCTGATTTTTTTGATGCCGCATCGCTCATCGTGGCTCATGACGAAACCCACGCTTTCGAAGCTGTGGTCCCACCCTTGGTGCAGACATCGCTTTTCACGTTCTCAAGCTATGACGAAATGGTCGCGACCTATCGTGGCGAAAAGAGCCGTCCTGTTTACACCCGTGGACTGAACCCGACGGTTCGCATGTTCGAAGAGATGCTGGCAAAGCTTGAAGGTGCAGAAGACGCGCTTGGTTTTGCCAGTGGCATGTCGGCGATTTCCTCCACCGTTCTGTCTTTCGTTTCACCCGGCGATCGTATCGTCGCCGTGCGTCATGTCTATCCGGATGCCTTCCGCCTGTTCGGCACATTGATGAAGCGGATGAAGATCGACGTGACCTATGTCGACGGTCGCGATGAGGCCGCAGTCGAGAAGGCGATGCCGGGCGCCAAGCTCTTTTACATGGAAAGCCCGACCAGCTGGGTGATGGAAGCGCATGATGTCGGTTCATTGGCAGCGATTGCCAAGCGACACGGCGCGGTTTCGGTCATCGACAATTCTTGGGCCAGCCCGATTTTCCAGACGCCCTTGGCACTTGGAGTCGATCTCGTCGTGCATTCCGCCTCGAAATATCTCGGCGGCCACAGCGACGTTGTCTCCGGCGTCGTTGCTGGTGCCAAAGCCATGGTCGATCGTATCCGTGCGGAAGCCTATCCCTATCTTGGTGGCAAAATGTCTCCGTTCGATGCCTGGCTGTTGATCCGCGGGCTGCGCACACTCCCCATCCGGATGAAAGCACATCAGGAATCGGCGCTTGCGATCGCATCGCGTCTGCAGGCGCTCGACGTCGTGGAGACCGTTTGCCATCCGGGGCTGGCGAACCGTCTTCCGCCTGGATTGAACGGTACGTCCGGTCTCTTCTCGTTCATCTTCCGGGAAGGGGTCGATGTGCGGGCCTTCGCCGACCGGCTTCAGCTTTTCAAATTGGGCGTGTCCTGGGGTGGGCACGAGAGCCTGATCGTCCCCGGTGAAGTGGTGCTTGAGCAGAAGGCGCAACCGAATTCCGCGCACACATTCGGCATCAGCCCGCGCTCCGTGCGCCTGCATGTGGGTCTGGAGGGCACCGAAGCTCTCTGGAACGACCTCGAACCAGCAATCAGAGCGGCATCGACCGCGGCCTGACGCATTTTGACGACAACAAAAAAGGGAGAACGACATGAAAAAACTGGTAGCAGCAGCATTCTTTACCGCGATGATGGCCGGAACGGCGCTTGCCGACACGACGCTCAAACTCGTGGAGGTCATCACCAGCCCCGAGCGTACCGAGACGCTGAAAAGCCTCGTCGGCAAATTCGAGGCCGCCAATCCGGGCACGAAGGTCGAAATCATATCGCTTCCATGGAACGAAGCCTTCCAGAAGTTCGCCACCATGGTATCGGCTGGCGATGTTCCGGACGTGATGGAAATACCCGACACATGGCTGTCGCTCTATGCCAATAACGGCATGCTCGAGAGCCTGGAGCCCTATCTGGCAAAGTGGCAGTACACTTCGGATCTGACGCCACGCGCATTGGAGCTAGGCCGCGATGTGAAGAACACCGCCTACATGCTGCCCTACGGCTTCTATCTCCGCGCCATGTTCTACAACAAGAAGCTGCTTGAACAGGCTGGCGTGAAAGAGCCACCGAAGACGCTGCACGAATTTGCCGAAGCGTCAAAGAAGATTTCCGCCATTCCGGGCAAGTATGGCTACTGCCTTCGCGGTGGCCCCGGAGGTCTGAACGGCTGGGTCATGTTCGGTGCGTCCATGGCCGGCTCTAACGAGTTCTTCACCAAGGACGGCAAGTCGACATTCGACAGCCCCGGCTGGGTTAAGGGCCTGACCTACGTCGTCGATCTCTACAAGAACGGCTATGCGCCGAAGGATAGCGTCAACTGGGGCTTCAACGAAATCGTCGCTGGCTTCTATTCCGGCACCTGCGCCTTCCTCGATCAGGATCCGGACGCTTTGATCGCCATTGCTCAGCGCATGAAGAGCGAAGATTTCGGCGTCATGACCATGCCGAAGGGCCCGGATGGCAAGACCTTCCCGACGATCGGTTTCGCCGGTTGGTCGATGATGGCCTCTTCGAAGGACAAGGATCTCTCCTGGAAGCTGATCGAAACACTGGAAGGACCTGAAGGCAATATCGAGTGGAACAAGAAGACCGGGGCTCTTCCGGTGCACACCTCCGCCGAGAAGGACCCCTTCTATGCGAGCGAGCAGTTCAAGGGATGGTTTGAGGAGCTGGCCGACAAGAACGCCGTGCCGACGACCATGCCGACCTACCTTCAGGAGTTTGCCTACTTCAAGGATTCGCTTGTGATCAAGACGTCCCAGGAAGCTCTTCTGGGTGATATCACACCCGAGGACCTTGCTAAGCAGTGGGCGGACTACATGACGAAGGCGCAGCAGAAGTTCCTTCAGTCCAAGTGATGGAGGCCGGTGGCGTAGCTTTCCAGGTGCGCCACCTTCTTGTTGGTATGAACTTTGAAGTGCTTCGCGAGCTTGTCGATCCGCCCGCGCTTTAAGCCGTTGTTTTGTCGCATGTCGTTACCGCAGAGTTCTCGAAGACCTTTGCGTGCCATGCCGTGAAGTTGAGATCAGCGGGTGGCCTCCGGCCAGACCTCGTTACGCTGAGGAGCAATTGATGTCGTCATTTTCAAGCGCCGCACCTACGGTGTCGCGCAAACCTATGTTGCGAAGGCTGGCCAACTCGGCTGAGCCATGGCTCTACAGCGCGCCAGTGCTTGTTCTCATCGTCACGGTGATGATGGTGCCCTTGGTCCTGGGGTTGTCATATGCGTTCCGCGACGTTCAATTGCTCAATCCGTTTTCCGGTGGCTTCATCGGCCTCGAGCATTTCAAGACGCTGTCTCAGGATGCGGCCTTCTACCGCGCCTTGAAGAATACGCTGTGGTGGACGGGCGCGTCGGTATTCCTGCAATTCTTCTTCGGCCTCATTCTAGCCCTGCTGCTCGACAAGCCATTTGCCGGGCGCGGTATCGCCCAGGCGTTGGTCTTCCTCCCCTGGGCTGTTCCAACCTTTCTGGCCGGCCTCAATTGGGCGTGGTTGTTTAACCCGGTGATTGGTCCGCTTCCCTACTGGATGACATCGCTGGGTCTGTTGTCAGCGCCGAACAATATTCTCGCCGATCCGCATCTTGCCATGTGGGGACCGATCATCGCCAATGTCTGGTGGGGCATACCGTTCTTCGCCATCACCCTTTTGGCCGCTTTGCAGGCCATTCCGCGCGACCTGTACGAAGCGGCCTCTATCGACGGCGCAAGCCCGCTTCAGCGCTTCACCTCGATCACCTTGCCATTTTTGGCGCCGACGATTGCAATCACCGTCCTGCTTCGCACCGTCTGGATCGCCAACTTTGCCGACCTCATCATCGTTATGACCAATGGTGGCCCGGCCGACCGCACGCAGATCGTTGCAAGCTATATTTTCACACAGGCTTTCAAGCGGCTGGACTTTGGCTATGCCTCGGCAGTCGCGCTGGTTCTGCTCGTGCTTCTGCTCGCCTACTCCATGCTGATCGTCATCATGCGCCAGCGCCTCATCGAGAAGGATTGATCCGTGACCGGCCGAATTTTTCTCACTGTCGCGCATCGCCTGGCAATCCTCGCTTATATCGCGTTCGCGCTTTTTCCCCTGTTCTGGCTGCTCAAGGTTTCGGTGACCCCGAACGACTTGCTCTATAGCGAGGGCGTGCGGCTATGGCCGTCGCGCGCAACCTTCGACCACTATCGCTTCGTGATCGAAAACAGCGCTTTTCCGACATTCTTCAAGAATAGCGTGATCGTTGCCGGATCGACGGCATTTGCCGTCACGGTGCTGTCGTCGCTTTCCGGCTATGCGCTTTCGCGCTTTCAGTTCCGGGGGAAATACTGGATCATCGCCTTGATGCTCATCACCCAGATGTTCCCCTTGGTGATGCTGGTGGCACCGATATTCAAGATGCTGTCACCCTTGGGCCTGACCAACAGCCTGACCGGCCTCGTTATCGTCTACACCGCGTTCAACGTGCCCTTCGCGACTTTCCTCATGCAGTCGTTCTTCGACGGCATTCCGAAGGATCTGGAGGAGGCCGCCATGATCGACGGCGCAAGCCGCTTCACCGCCTTCCGCCAGATAATCCTGCCTCTGACCTTGCCTGGAATTGCCGCGACGCTCGGCTTCGTCTTCACTGCGGCCTGGAGTGAGTTGCTCTTTGCGCTGATGCTGATTTCTGGAAACCAGAGCGCGACGTTCCCGGTCGGCCTGCTGACCTTTGTGTCAAAATTCTCCGTCGACTTCGGGCAAATGATGGCAGCGGGCGTCCTGGCGCTCATTCCCGCATGTCTCTTCTTCCTGCTGATCCAAAGATATCTCGTACAAGGCCTGACGGCCGGTGCAGTAAAAGGATAAATCCATGGCTTCCATCGAGCTGAACCGTGTCGCCAAGTCCTACGGCGATCATCCTGTCCTGCATGGTGTGGATCTCTCCATCGCCGATGGCGAGTTCGTCGTTCTCGTCGGTCCATCCGGTTGCGGCAAATCCACGCTGCTGCGGATGATAGCGGGCCTGGAGGAAATTACCTCCGGCACGCTCTCCATCGACGGCCAACTCGTGAATAATCTCAAGCCCAAGGACCGCGACATCGCCATGGTGTTTCAGTCCTACGCGCTCTACCCGCATATGAGTGTCGCCGACAATATGAGCTACAGCCTGCGATTGCGCCGTAGCCCCAAGGAAGCGATTGCGGCGGCCGTTTCGTCAGCATCGAGTAAGCTCGGTCTCGATCCCTATCTTGCAAGGCGCCCGAAGGCGCTCTCCGGCGGCCAGCGTCAACGCGTTGCCATGGGGCGCGCCATTGTGCGACAGCCCAAAGCCTTTCTTTTCGACGAGCCCTTGTCCAACCTTGACGCGCGTCTGCGCGAGCAGATGCGCGCGGAAATCAAGCGGATGCATGCGGATTTACGTGCAACCTCCGTCTACGTCACCCATGACCAGATCGAGGCCATGACGCTCGCCTCGCGTATTGTCGCCATGAATGCCGGATACGTCCAACAGATCGGTGCGCCGCTCGATCTTTACGATCGCCCAGCCAATCTCTTCGTCGCCGGATTTATCGGTTCACCGGGAATGAACTTCCTTGAAGGCCGCTGTGTTCAGAAGCCTTATGGAAGCTCAATGGCGTTGCCAGACGGTAGCCAACTTCCCCTAGGCCGAACGATTCCGCTCAAAGATGGTGAGGCCATGACCCTTGGTATCCGTCCCGAGCACGTCGTCGTCGCACCACAGACGGGTGGTGTGGATGCTAATGTGGAGCTCGTTGAACCGACCGGCCTCGGCATTATTCTGCACCTTACGGTGCACGGACTTCCCTTCAAGCTGTTTTCGTCGGATCGTGCACTTTTACAGCCTGGGGTGTTGATCAGCGTTGGCTTGCCGGAAGCCCGGCTCCACGTCTTTGACAGCAATGGCGACCGGGTGAACTAGCAAGCCCGCAGGCACTCCACCTGCCAATGCGGTGTAAACACGCCGCATTGGCAGAGGGCAGGGACCCATACGAGAGCGGATTAAAGCGTGTCGCGATCTTTCAGATTCGCTCATACGCTTTAGGTCTTTGTTATCGCAAAACCACTGCACACTTTTGCGCGGCATGCTTTAGTCCTTGGAAAACATTGTCGCGCTCTGCGAGGTGGAGACCATCATATTGTAGTCGTTATAGATCCACTCCAGATCGTTGGCGGCTTTGCGAGCATCGCCCTTGGACTTCTGCAGTTTTTCCTGAAAGTCACGCAGCTTGCTGAGGAGTGTAGCTGGGCTGGATTCAAACACGTGGAAGGAGCCGGGATGCTCAGTCGCGTAGTCGTCGAATACCTTGACGGCTTCGGCATAGTCCTTGAGCGAGCTGTCGTAGGCACCGAGATCGACTTTGGTCTCACCGCCGCTCGGTAAGGTCTCCATGACGGCCTGGGCCTTGATCATGATATTGCGCACCTGCCAGCGGGATTTCTTGCCCTCAGCTTTCTCCAGCGCTGCCAGTTCCTGCAAGTCGATTTGACGCTTCTCTTTTGCCAGAAGCGTGTCGGCCTCCGTCCGCGCTTTTGAGAATTCGTCCGCGAACTTGACGATCTGAGCGTGAAATTCTTTGCCGCCCTGCATCTTGTCGCTCTTGTAGTCCGAGCGGTCATAGTACTTGCTGGCCTTTTCCAGAACCGGCGCAAGATCCTTATAGACGGCGATGAAACGTGTCATCGCTGCGTCGAGCTCTGGCATCTTGGGCTCAGCACCCGTTGCTTCTTCCGCCGCTGCAATCTCGGTGCGAACGTCATAGGGTGCGTAGAGGCCATATATGATGCGTTCTTTTCCGGTCGGACCCTTCTTCATGTTCACCCAGCTTTCATAGCGGGAAAGAGAGTCAGACGCGCGGATTGCGCGGTTCATAAAGCCGACATAGGCATTCATTTTCTCGACGGTGGCACCATGATCCTCTTCTCCAGATTGTGCCCAAGCAGTTGGAGCCAGAGCCATCGTGAGTGCTAGATAAACAAAAAACCTCATCAGTTTTTTCAAATCTCTCTCCTTTATCAGATGCTTCCTCGTTGATCCGGCCGCCTTGGTACTCCTTTGCGTTGCAGCCGGAAGGTGCGTTTTTTTACCAGGGCTTTTTCATAGAAGGTGCGTTTGATCAGATCGGCGCGGGCTCTGCGTCGAGTGGGATTTTTGTGTTCGCGTGAGGGTTGGATCGACCTCCCGCGAGGGATCGTTCGCCCGTTTTTGGGCAATCTTCGGGTAGAAAGTGAAGGACAAGATCTGGTCGTTGTCATGACTGCGGTATCGCCCTTTAGTGGTCATGGTCTGCAGAAATGGGAAGCCATGATTCACACCGCGCTTGACGCGACATCGATACCGTTTCAGGTGTGCATCGTTGGAGCTGGTCCGGTCGGCCTTGCTCTTGCATGCAGGTTGGAAGAGCAGGGTATTTCCGTTCTCCTGGTGGAAGCGGGTGAGAGTGGCGAGACAGGGCGCCATGTCAGCGTCGCAAATCACCATCACGCGCCCTTGATGTCTGCCACCGCCAGTGGCCTAGGCGGCACGTCTTCGCTGTGGGGAGGGCGGTGCGTCGCTTTCGACGATATCGATTTTCTTCAGCGCCCATACGTTCCCAACTCCGGATGGCCGATCTCCCATGAGGAGGTAAGCCGCTACTATCAAGACGCGCTGAAGTTTTTGTATGTCGCGGACACCGACTTAGGTGAGGAGCAAATAGACCGCTCTTCCGGTGACGTTCACCGCAACGCGATAGAGTGGTGGAGTTCCAAGCCCAACCTTGGCCTGGAGTACCGCAAAAGGATCGAGCAATCCAAGCTGATCCATTTTCTCCCAGACACGGTTCTCAGTTCGATCGGGCTCGATTCCGACCGTGCCGTCACGCATCTGCACCTTCAAGGCAAAGCGGGGACTTTGCGAATTCCCGCTGAAAGGCTGGTGCTCGCCGCAGGCGGGATCGGGAACGTGCGATTGCTCCACCAATTGCACAAAGCGCATCCCGATGGTCTTTCCCCTGCTCTTGGGCGCTTCTACCAAGGTCATCTGACAGGCTACATTGCGATTGTAGAACTAAAGGACGATGTCAGCGTCGATGCTCTGTCGTTTCAAGCGACAACAGGCGGAGGCATCTTTCGGCACCGTTTCCAGCTTTCCTGTGATGCGCAACAGCGCCTCGGCCTACTCAATTGCGTCTTCTGGCTCGACACGATCTCCATCTCGAATGCCCTCCACCATTCCGCCGGACTGTCAGCCGTGTTTCTCGCTCTTCAACTGACCGGGCTTTATCGCTTTTTCGCCAATGGTAAAGCTGCTGGCTCTCAACTCCGAAGAGGTACGCGTTACCGCGTCCATCTCCGCAATCTCGTCCCCTCGATGTCAGCCCTGAGGGATATACGCGCGACAATCGGCCAACTGCTCCGGCGCCGCGATCGGAGAGCGCCGATCGTCAATCCCGCCCGGCGCTATCTGCTGCGCTACCATGCCGAACAGGCTCCCGACATGTCCAGCACCGTTGTGCCGTCGCCTTCGACGGAGGAGGATCACGTGGCAACGGTTGCGATCGATTATCGGGTGCGTGATGAGGACCTTGTATCGATAGAGAGGTCGCATGCTGTTCTCGATCGATGGCTGAAAGAAAGAGGGATGGGAAAGCTTGATTACCTGCACCCGGCATCCGAGCGGCTGCAAGCGCTGCGTGACCAGGCCTTTGACGGCTTTCACCAGATCGGCTTGACGCGGATGAGCACATCGCCTGAAGATGGCGTTGTCGATCGTGACTGCAAAGTGCACGGCGTCAGCAATCTTTTCATTGCCGGGAGTTGCGTCTTCCCTACGGGCGGGCATGCCAATCCCACTATGCCGGCCGTCGCGCTCGCTATGCGCCTGGCAGACCACTTGGTAGAGACGCTCAAAGCCAAAGACTCCGCTCAGCGGGTTGTTATTAGCTAATTTCCGTCTCCGTAGTGCACCATTATGCGAAGACGCGCGCTCGAACGCACGCGGCTTTGCATCAGGTCAATTCCCACAATGTCAGCGCGCCGCCCAATTGGCGCCGCGGCGGAAAATCTCCCGCATCTGCGGTACAGCGAATTCCTTTGCCTGGTGACCGAGCGATGAATAGAAGACGCGACCTTTCCCGTAGTTGCGCTTCCAGGCGACCGGCATGACGACGCCATCGATCCACCATGCATGATCGCCGGTGAAGGTCGTCGTCGCGAGAACATCGTTCGAAGGATCGACGTGCATGTAATATTGCTCGGACGTGTAGGGGAAATCGGTGATGCCCGCCATGATCGGGTCTTCCGGCTTGGTGATGTTGACGGTGTAGTCGATGATGTTGCCGGGGTGGGCAACCCATTGTCCACCGATCATGAATTGATACTCGACGCATTCGCGAAAGCTGTCGCCGGCACCACCGTGATATCCGGCGATGCCAACACCGTTTTCGACGGCGGTGGCGAGATTCTTGATCTCTTCCTTTTCGATCTTGGACATGGTGACGATCGGTACGACGAGGCTGAGATCGTGGACAGAGGGATCGGCAAAGGCCTCGGTGCTATGCTCGACATAGACCTTGAAGCCTTCCCCTTCGAGAAGATCCTTGATGATGACCGAGCATTCCTCGGGTTCGTGGCCGCTCCAGCCGCCCCATACTAGCAGTGCTTCACGCATTTTATTCCTCCTCAGAATTATTGACCGATCCGGCCGTCGACAAGCGACTCGGCCAGCGGGGCCGGGCGGTCAACGACGGTGGTGATGGAAACGGTTGTGCCCGTGTCCGATGCGGTTTGAAACGCTTCCATGACTTCAAGAACGTGCAGCGCCAGATCGCCATTGGCTCGGTGCTGGCGATTGGAGCGGATAGCATGGGCCATGTCCGCGACGCCGATCGATCGGTAGTTGCCATCCGCATAGGGCGACGACAGTTCCTGGGTTTCGAACTCGCCGCCTTTTTTCAGCAGCTGGACCTCGCCACCAAAGTGGTTGGGATCGGGTACCAGCAGGGTCCCGTCCGTGCCGTAGAGTTCGAGCGGGACGTGCCTGTGCCCTGCCACGTCGAAGCTCATGCCGACCTGAACGATGGCGCCGTTCTGGAATGCCAGCGCGCCTGCCACATGGGTCGCCACATGAACCGGGATTTTTTCGCCGTTGCGGGGCTCGCTGGTAATCAGCCGCTCTGCGCGTGGAGAGAAGGCAAAGCCTGCCACCTTGGCGACTGGTCCGAAGAGGTTGACGAGATCGGTGATATAATAGGGTCCCATGTCCAGCATCGGTCCGCCGCCGACTTCGTAGTAGAAGGCGGGATTAGGGTGCCAGCGTTCGTGTCCCGGGCACATGAAGGTCGCAGTACCTCCGACGGGTGTGCCAAGAACGCCTTGATCGATAAGGGTTCTCGCCGTCTGATGACCGCCGCCAAGAAACGTATCGGGCGCTGCACCGATGCGGAGACCCTTCGCCTTGGCCGCTTCGGCAAGCTTTTTGCCTTCGGCGAAGTTGATGCCAAGCGGCTTTTCGGAATAGGTGTGCTTGCCGGCATCCAGCGCTCTCAAGCCCACCTCGACATGCGCCTTGGGGATCGTCAGGTTGACGATGATCTCGATCTCCGGATCAGCCAGCAGTTCATCGACGCTTCGAGCGGCGATCTTAAATTCCTCGGCCTTCGCTTTGGCCATGTCCGCGTTCATATCCGCGACACCCTTGATGTCGAGGATCGGGAACGATGCCATCGCCTTCAAGTAAGCGCCCGAGATATTGCCGCACCCGATGATGCCGATGCCGACCTTTTGCATATTCTTCTCTCCCATCATGCTGTGCCCGCTCACTCCTCAGAGAGCTGGGCCTGTGGTGTTCCAAGGCGATTCGTAGAGTTCGTAAAGCGCGACAGCCGCAGCCCCCTGTGCCCAAAGTTCGTCGCTGCAATTGTCGAAAACCAGTTCCGCCACGCCCTGAAGGGATGGCGGCACGGAAATTTCGTAGGCGCTCCTGATGCTATCGATGAAGGGGGCGCCGAGATCGAGGCTGGAGCCGACGAAGATGACTCGCGGCGGAGCAAACAAGGTCACGATATTGGCAAGCGTCAGGCCAATCGCGGCGCCCGCGCGTTGGGCGGCTGCGATAAGATCATTGTCCTGTGCAAGAACCAGCGTCTGCGCATGTTGAATGCCGCGCCCAAGCCGGATCGCCTCGGCAAAACGACCGTCAGCCGGACGTGACGCGAGGATTGCATTCTCGCCCGCTTGGCTCGCCAGCCGGACCGTGCCCTCCGGGCTCGCGACGAGCACGAGATCGCCGAGATTGTGGCTGAGGCCGCCAGCGCCGCGGAAGAGATCGTTTCTGTGCAGAACCCCGAGTCCGAGCGTCTGCTCCAAAGAAATCAGCACCGTGTCCTCAAGATCGCGCGCCTTGCCAAACCAGTGGTGGCCAAGTGTCACGGCATGGGCATCGCTTTCGATGATGGTAGGCGTTCCAAAGCGCGCCGTCATCTCGTCGGCAAAATCGATGTTGACTTCCCTTAGCACCGGGCTGAAGCGGATCTTGCCGGTGCGATGCTCGATTACGCCGGGCAGGCCAAGACAAACGCGGTCGACATCTTCGAGCGAGAGCCCTGCATCGACAACGCATCGACGAACGCCGTCTTCGATCAGGTCTGCAATCACGCCGATCGGCTGGCGGTCGATGCGAATTGGCAGCGAGAGCGACGACAAGACATTGCCGCAGAAATCAGTGAGGACGAAGACCATGCGGTTGGCGGCGATCTTCGCACCAACCACGCGGGCAGCATCTGGATTGAGCTCCAGCATCACGCGGGGACGGCCTCGAGCGCCTTCAGTCCGTATATCGCCAAGGTGGCGAGAGAGAATGAGGCCGTCATCAAGTAACGATGCCGTTATTGCCGAAACAGTGGTGGTGGACAGCTGTGTCCTCTCACTGATTTCCACGCGTGAAATAGGACCGTGACGACGGATAGTGTCGAGGACGTTCAAGCGATTGATTGCACGCATCAGTTCGGGGTCGGCAGTCTTCATGGGTCCAGTCGCAGCGAGCTTGAGCAGAGCAAATCAGGACGTCCGATTAATATCGGATCGCGGATTAAATAGCGTTGAGATGCGTCGCTATGTCAAGCATCGACTGGAAAAATAGTCATGCCGCCTTGACAGTAAGTGAATTCTTATATGAATTAATTCGGAGTGGGGAATAAATGTGAGGAAATCCCCGGGAGGATCATCACCATGACGTATATGCACGCGGGCGCAAGCCTGGGCGGCAAGCTGATCACGCTTGCCTCGACCACAGCCATTACCTTCATGCTCGGCGCAGCAAGCGTTTCTGCCGCAACTGTCGTCAAGTGGATGCATGTCGAACTCGATCCGAAATCCGTGGCTGTCTGGGAGGAGATTGCCAAGGATTACGAGACGCAACATCCAGATGTCGACATCCAGCTGCAATTCCTGGAAAACGAAGCCTTCAAGGCCAAGCTCCCCACCCTTTTGCAATCGAATGACGTCCCGGATTTCTTCTACAGCTGGGGCGGTGGCGTGCTTGAGGAGCAATCGAAGACAGGGGCACTCAAGGATCTGACCGAAATTTTCGATGCCGATGGCGGCAAGATTCGAAACACCTATAACCCGGCCGCCATCGATGGCCTCTCCTTCGATGGCAAAGTGTGGGCTGTGCCGTATCGCGTCAGCCTCGTCAGCTTCTTCTACAATAAGGAGCTATTTTCCAAGGCAGGCGTTAAGGCCGACGACATCAAGACATGGGATGATCTTGGCGCCGCGGTGAAGAAGATCAAGGAAGCCGGCATCGTTCCGATTGCCGGTGGCGGTGGCGAGAAATGGCCGATCCATTTCTACTGGAGCTATCTCGTCATGCGCAATGGAGGCCAGGCGGTCTTCGAGGCGGCGAGCAAGGGCGAGGGCGAAGGCTTTATGGACCCTGCCATCATCAAGGCCGGGGAGCAGCTTGCGGAATTCGGTAAACTCGAACCGTTCCAACCGGGCTATCTTGGGGCCACCTGGCCGCAGGCGCTCGGCGTCTTTGGCGATGGCAAGGCAGCGATGATCCTTGGTTTCGACAATACCGAAGCCAACCAGCGCAAGAATGCTGGTGATGGCAAAGGCCTTTCGTCCGACAATCTCGGTCGCTTTGCTTTTCCGATGGTCGAGGGCGGTGCCGGTAAAGCCACCGATACGCTTGGTGGTCTGAACGGATGGGCGGTTACGAAGAATGCTTCGAAAGAGGCTATCGACTTTGCCACCTTCCTCACCAACGCCGATAACGAGAAGAAGCTCGCGGCAGCGGGCATGATCCTACCCGTCGCGGTCGGTGCGAGTGAAGCGGTCAAGGATCCGCTGATGGCCGATTCCGCCAAGCAACTTGCGGCGTCCACGTGGCATCAAAACTTCTTCGACCAGACGCTCGGTGCCGCTGTTGGCCGCGTCGTCAACGACATCTCCGTCGAAATCGTCTCCGGTCAAATGACGCCCGAAGAGGGCGCGCAGCAGATCCAGGATGCTTTCGAGCTTCGCTGATCCCGCCTGAACGACGGGCGCCGTTTGCGCGGTGCCCGTCGCCATTGCGTGAATACGAAAGCGGATAATATGACCAATATTTCCATGAATGCAGCGCCTGCACTGGCGAGCCCGGTCGTCAAGTCGAAGCGGAAGCAGAGCTCCGTTGCGCATGACCGCGCGCTGACATTGTTGATTTTTCTGCCTCCGGCGCTGCTGTTGTTCACCCTCTTCGTGATCCTGCCGATGGGGGAGGCGGCCTGGTACAGCCTTTACCGTTGGAACGGCTACGGCACGCCAAGCGAGTTCATCGGGCTCAAGAACTTTCAGGTTCTGTTCGGCAATGCTGCCTTCTCGCAGGCGCTGATCAACAATGCGCTGATCATCGTCATTTCTTTCTGCATTCAGATCCCGCTGGCGATCTGGCTTGCGACGATGTTGGCCCATCGCATACCAGGCGTCGTGGCATTTCGCCTCGTCTTCTTTCTGCCCTATGTTCTGGCAGATGTCGCCGCCGGCCTGATCTGGCGCTTTGTCTATGACGGCGACTACGGGCTCTTTGCCGCCATCTCTAACTTCTTCGGCTTTGCCAACCCCTATGTGTTGGCGGATAAGGATGTTGCGATCTATGCCGTTCTTGCTGTCATCGTCTGGAAATATTTCGGCTTCCATATGATGCTGTTTATCGCCGGTCTGCAATCGGTGGACAAGAACGTGCTGGAGGCCGCCGAAATCGACGGGGCCACCGGCTGGCAGAAGTTTCGCTACGTGACCCTGCCGATGCTCGGCTCGACCGTGCGCCTTTCGATTTTCTTTGCCGTGATCGGCTCGTTGCAGCTCTTCGACATGATCATGCCGCTGACGGGCGGTGGTCCATCCAATTCCACCCAGACCATGGTCACGTTCCTTTACACATACGGCGTCATGCGCATGCAGGTCGGGCTTGGAAGCGCTGTCGGGGTGGTGCTGTTCATCATCTGCGTCACGCTTGCCTTCGGTTACAAAAGGATCTTCATGCGTCATGACTGATACATCCACATCCGTCCGCGTCAGCGTGCAGACGAGGATCTACCTCTATGTGTCGCTGACCCTCATCGCTGCCATCGTGCTCATTCCGCTGCTGACGACGGCACTTGGAGGCTTCAAGACGCTCGGCGACCTGCGCGTCAATCCCTTCGGTCTGCCAGCCGAGTGGCAGTGGGCAAACTACGGCGATATTCTGCTTGGAAAGCGCTATTGGCTGCAGATTTTCAACTCGCTGGTCATCGCTGTTCTTACGGTGTTCCTAACGCTTGTCGTCTCGGCGATGGCAGCCTTCACCTTCGCGCATGTGAAGTTCTTCGGCTCGAACTTTCTGCTCAATTACTTCCTGTTAGGGCTGATGTTTCCGGCTGCGACAGCCATCCTGCCGCTCTTTATCCGCATCCGCGATCTTGGGCTGCTCGATACCTATTGGGGCGTCGTGCTGCCGCAGGTGGCCTTTGGTCTGGGAATGAGCATCCTGCTCTTCCGCAACTATTTCAGAAATCTCCCTGACGAACTGTTCCAGGCAGCGTTCGTCGACGGCTGCGGGTACCTGAAATTCTTCTGGTACATCTCCATGCCGCTCTCGCGCCCCATCATCGCAACAGTCGGGATCGTCTCCTTCGTCGGCAGCTGGAACAGCTATATCCTGCCGCTCATCATGCTGAACTCGGAATCCAAATACCCATGGCCGCTCGGCATCATGGTTTATCGCGGCGAGTTCGGCACGGAATGGCAGCTTGTGCTGGCTTTCATCACCATGACGATTCTGCCGACCATCATCGTGTTCTTCTTAGCGCAAAAACACATCATCGCGGGTCTGACGGCCGGCGCCGTCAAGTCCTGAGAGGGGAAGACAATGGCATCTGTAGAACTTAAAGATATTCGCAAAACCTACGGCTCGCTCGGGGTCATCCACGGCATTTCGCTTGAGATAGTCGACGGCGAATTCATCGCGCTGGTTGGACCTTCCGGATGCGGCAAGTCCACGCTGCTGCGCATGATTGCCGGGCTTGAGGAAATTACCGATGGCGACGTCCTGATTGGCGGCAAGATCGTCAACGAGATGACGCCGAGGGAGCGCAACATCGCCATGGTGTTTCAGTCCTATGCGCTTTATCCGCATATGACGGTCGCCGAGAATATGGGATTCAATCTGAAGATCGCCGGTCAACCCAAGGCGGTGATCGAGGAGCGCGTGGCCGAAGCTGCGCGTATGCTGGATCTCGCCAATCTGCTGGATCGTAAACCGTCGCAGCTTTCCGGCGGCCAGCGCCAGCGCGTGGCCATGGGGCGCGCTGTCGTGCGCAATCCGGCGGTCTTTCTTTTCGACGAGCCATTGTCCAATCTCGACGCGAAACTGCGCGTGCAGATGCGCAGCGAAATCAAAACGCTGCATCAGAAGGTCGGCACCACGTCGATCTATGTGACGCACGATCAGATCGAAGCCATGACGCTCGCAGACCGCGTCGTCGTCCTCAACCAAGGGCGCATCGAGCAGCAAGGCACGCCGCTCGAGCTATACAAGAAGCCCGCCAATCTCTTCGTCGCTGCCTTTATCGGCTCGCCAGCCATGAACCTGATCGAATGCATCGTTGACGGCGAGGACGGAGCACCGGCAGCGCGACTGGATAACGGCACGGCGATCCGTATTTCCACCGATCGCAAGGTCAGGCGCGGGCAGTCGGTGACGATCGGACTACGCCCGGAGCATTTCGCCATGGGCGGCGAAGGCGATGTTATAGTCTCTGGCAAGACGTTACTGGTCGAACCGACGGGTGCGCAGACCCATGTAGTTTTCGATCTTGCAGGCCACCATGTGACCGCGGTGGTTGATGGCGAACAACTGGTGAGAACGAATTCGCTGTTCGCAGCCAATATCAAATACGAGCGGGTCCATGTTTTCGACAGGGCGAGCGGGTTGGCTCTCTGAAGCAGACGCCTCTCTCAATGTTAGTGGAAAATCATTAAGCTGCCGAACATACAAGAACAGTGGGAAACGATCCTGCGCCGATGACAGGCCACAGCTATCGCGCTACCCCCGAAGAGATGCGCCACCGACGATTCGACACCGCGCGGCAGGCGTAAATCACCAAAAGAAGATTTTGCACGGTGATGAGCTGGCTCCGGAGACTCGCCAGCGCGAAGCCGTAGCGTTCGTGGGAGGACGACAATGAGCAATATGGGCGGCTATTTTCCTCGCTGGCGACTGAAGACCGAAGGGCGGATCATGCCTGACGAGCGATTGCCCGGCGGACAAACCGCGGTGCTGGGTCTGCAGCATGTGGTGGCGATGTTTGGCTCCACGGTTCTCGCGCCTCTGATCATGGGCTTTGATCCCAACGTTTCGATTTTGTTTTCCGGCATTTCGACGCTGATCTTCTTCATCGCCGTGGGCGGCCGTGTGCCGAGCTATCTCGGTTCGTCCTTCGCCTTCATCGGGCCGGTTCTGGTCGCGACAGGTGCGGCTGCGGGCGCTGCGAGCCCGAATATCGCCCTCGCGCTTGGCGGCATCATTGCCGCTGGGGTCCTCTATGCGCTGATCGGTGTCATCGTCATTATCGCCGGCCACAACTGGATCGAAAAGCTGATGCCGCCGGTGCTGACCGGGGCAATCGTCGCTGCGATCGGTCTGGTCCTTGCGCCGATTGCGATCGCAAGCGCGTCTGGCGCAGGCCCTGGTAATCCCGATGGCGACCAGATCTCACGTTGGATTGCGATCCTGACAGTTACATCGGTTGGTGCGATCGCGGTCTACGCTCCTGGCATGGCGCGGCGCTTGCCCATTCTGCTCGGCGGTGCGATCGCTTATCTCGTCTACCTTGTGATTGCGAACGGATTAGGTCTTGGCAAGCCGGTCGATTTTTCCGGCGTCGAAGCGGCTTCATGGCTCGGCATGCCACGCTTCACAACGCCGGTCTTCTCCGCCTCGGCCATCGGCCTTATTGCTCCGGTTGTCGTCATCCTGGTGGCGGAAAATCTCGGGCACATCAAGGCAATCGAAGCAATGACGGGGCGTGATCTCGATCCCTATTTGGGTCGCGCCTTTATCGGCGATGGCATCGCAACCATCTTCTCCGGCGCCTTCGGTGGAACAGGTATGACGACCTATGCCGAAAACATGGGCGTCATGGCGATTACCCGCATTTTCTCTACGCTCGTCTTCGTCGTCGCGGCCTTTGTCGCCATCATTCTCGGCTTCTCTCCGAAGTTCGGCGCGCTCATTCAGACAATACCGGGGCCGGTGATTGGTGGACTTTCTGTGGTCGTCTTCGGACTTATCGCCGCGACGGCGGGCCGGATTTGGGTCGAGAACAAGGTTGATTTCTCCGAGCCGCGAAACCTGATCACCGTCGGTATCGCTTTGGTTCTGGGCGCCGGAAATTTCAAGCTCAATGTCGGCGGATTTACGCTGGACGGTATCGGGACGGCGACAATCGGAGCGATTGCCTTCTACCACCTGCTTGGCCTCGGTAAGGCAGGACAAGGTAAGTAACGCAGTCGCTTAGCGGGTGTGGGGGGGTGTGCGTGTTGGGACGAAACCGTCTCAACACAGCTGCTCGTTACACTGTGTTTGTTTCATGTCTTGCGTCGCCTCCTGATCTCAATGACGAAGGTTTGAGAGCCTCTTTCCAACAGGAGTGGGAAATCTTTCAGCAGGTCAGCTTTACGAACAGCTCCTTAGGAAAACGTTCTCCAGGTTTGGAACTTTAACGTCGACAATGGCTTGTCCCGTTGGCTGCACCGATTGCGGTGGGGAGGCGCAATCTTGTTTGTGCCGCAGACACGAAGGACAGAGCCTTGCAAAGCAGAACTGAAGTAACGTTCGAGGTCAATGGCAAAGCGGAACGCCTGACACTCGATAATCGCACCACCCTCCTTGACGCTCTACGCGAGCACCTGCAGCTCACAGGAACAAAAAAGGGATGCGACCACGGCCAGTGCGGCGCATGTACTGTCATGGTTAATGGCCGTCGCATCAATGCCTGTCTGACGCTTGCGGTCATGCATGAAGGTGATGAAATCACCACCATCGAAGGTTTGGGTGAGCCGGACAATCTGCACCCGATGCAGGCGGCGTTCATCAAGCACGACGGCTTTCAGTGTGGCTATTGCACACCGGGACAGATCTGTTCCGCCGTCGCTGTTCTGGAAGAAATAAAGGCGAATATTCCGAGCCATGTCACAGCTGATCTGACAGAGCCCACTATGCTTTCACCCTCGGAAGTGCGAGAGCGCATGAGCGGTAATCTCTGTCGATGCGGGGCTTACTCCAACATTCTCGAAGCCATTGAAGATGTTGCGGGAGTAAGCGCATGAGAGAGTTTTCCTACGAGCGAGCCACGTCGATCAAAGGCGCCGCAGAGTCCGCCGCTCAGCATGACGGAGCAAAGTTCATCGCCGGTGGCACTAACCTCCTCGACCTGATGAAGCTGGAAATCGAGAGACCCACACACCTCATTGACGTCAATGGACTTGGCCTGGACCAAGTCGAGATCACATCCGAGGGTGGCTTGAGAATCGGTGCTCTCGTCAGAAACACTGATCTGGCTGCGGATGAGACGGTGCGTCGCGACTATCCGCTTCTGTCGCGCGCGCTTGTGGCGGGAGCCTCTGGGCAGCTGCGAAACAAGGCCACGACGGCGGGCAATTTGTTGCAGCGCACGCGCTGTCCCTATTTCTACGATCCCAATCAGGCCTGCAACAAGAGGCAGCCGGGCAGTGGCTGTTCCGCCATCGGGGGATATACCCGCCAGCTTGCTGTCATTGGGGTGAGTGACGCCTGTATCGCTACTCATCCGAGCGACATGTCTGTGGCGCTGCGGGCTCTGGACGCGAAGGTCGAGACGGTCAAGCCGGACGGAAGCCAGCGCTCTATGACGCTTGACGAGTTTTATCGGCTGCCGGGCGAAACCCCGCATATCGAGACGGAATTGCAGCCAGGAGAACTCATTACCAGCGTTGTGTTGCCGAAGCCAGAGGGTGGAACACAAATCTATCGCAAAGTGCGCGACCGCGCATCCTACGCTTTTGCGCTTGTGTCCGTCGCAGCCGTCATCGCGCCCGACGGTTCCGGCAAAGTTGCCGTCGGCGGTGTTGCTCACAAACCGTGGCGTGTCGAAGGCGCTGAAGGCGAGTTGCAGAACGGCGCGCGTGCCATGTCCACAGCATTGATGGAGGGCGCGCGTCCCACGAGCGAAAACGCATTCAAAATTGATCTGATCGAAAGAACGCTGGGCGCAGTTCTTGCAGAAGCGAGGGTTTAATCGATGAAGTTTGAAACGCCAGCGACAACAAACCCCATCGATCAATTGAAGGTCGTCGGTAAGCCGGTCCACCGCATTGATGGACAATTGAAGACAACAGGTCAGGCGACTTACGCCTATGAATGGCATGAACCAGGCATCGCCTATGCCTACGGATATCCGGTCGGTTCCGCGATAGCCAAAGGCCACGTAACCTCCATCGATACATCTGCTGCAAAAGCCGCACCGGGTATTTTGGATGTGATCACCACGCTCGATGTCGGCGATCTCGAGAAGGGCGAGTACAATACCGCCAAACTCTTCGGCGGAAGCGAAGTACAGCACTATCACCAAGCGATCGCGATCGTTGTGGCCGAGACGTTCGAGCAGGCGCGCGCGGCTGCCTCGCTGGTTCGCGTCGATTACGCGCCAGCCAAGGGACGGTTCGATCTGCGGGCGGAGATGGATAATGCTGAGACCCCGGATCCAAAGACAGAGCCGGAAAGCTCTGCCGGTGAATTCGACGCCGCTTTTGCAGCGGCCCCTGTGACGCACGATGCCGAATATACCACGCCTGATCAATCTCATGCGATGATGGAGCCCCATGCGTCGATCGCTGCGTGGGAAGGCGACAAGGTGACCGTCTGGACCTCGAGCCAGATGATCGACTGGTGGCGTGGCGATCTTGCGACGACGCTGGGCATCGATAAGTACAATGTTCGCGTCGTGTCGCCCTATATTGGCGGCGGCTTCGGAGGCAAGTTATTCCTCAGGGCAGATGCCGTGCTTGCAGCCTTCGCGGCAAAGTCCGTTCAGCGTCCGGTCAAGGTCACGCTTCCTCGCCCGATGATGCCCAACAACACCACTCATCGTCCAGCCACCATTCAACGCATCCGGATCGGCACCGAACGAGACGGCAAGATTACGGCAATTGCGCATGAAAGCTGGTCTGGCGATCTGCCCGATGGGCAGCCGGAAGTGGCGGTGATGCAAACGCGGTTGCTCTATGGCGGAGCAAACCGGATGACGGCGATGAAGCTCGCCACTCTCGACCTGCCGGAAGGCAATGCCATGCGGGCACCGGGTGAGGCTCCCGGACTGATGGCATTGGAAATCGCTATCGATGAGATGGCAGAGAAGTTGGGGATGGATCCGATCGAGTTCAGGATCAAGAACGACACCCAGGTCGATCCAGAGAATCCCGATCGGCCTTTCTCCTACCGCGACCTTATCGGGTGTTTGAAGCGTGGTGCGGAGACGTTCGGATGGGACAAGCGGACCGGTCCCTCAGAACGTCGCGAGGGAAACTGGATGATCGGCATGGGCGTTGCGGCAGCCTTCCGCAACAATCTTGTCATGCCGTCCGGTGCAAAGGTGAAACTCGGCAGCGATGGCATTGTTACCGTCGAAACCGATATGACCGACATCGGCACCGGCAGCTATACGATCATCGCTCAAACTGCCGCAGAGATGATGGGCGTTTCGGTGGAGGACGTGGTCGTTCGGCTGGGAGATTCCAACTTCCCCATCTCAGCCGGTTCGGGTGGACAGTTCGGTGCGAATTCCGCAACGTCCGGTGTCTACGCGGCCTGCGTCAAACTCCGCGAAGCTGTCGCGAGCAAGCTTGGCTTCAACTCATCCGACGTGGTCTTTGAGGACGGCAAGGTGCGTTCAGGTAACCGCACCGTAGCGCTGTCAGACGCCGCCGGACATGATGGCCTTGTTGGCGAAGACTCGATGGAGTGGGGCGACCTGACAAAAACCCATCAGCAGTCCACATTCGGCGGCCACTTTGTCGAAGTTGGCGTTGACGTGGCAACCGGCGAGACGCGCATACGCCGCATGTTGGCGGTCTGTGCTGCGGGACGAATCTTGAACCCGATTACGGCTCGGAGCCAGGTGATTGGCGCCATGACGATGGGAGCGGGCGGGGCTCTCTCCGAGGAGCTTGCAGTCGACACGCGGCACGGCTTCTTCGTCAATCATGATCTCGCGGGGTACGAGGTGCCGGTCCATGCCGACATTCCGCATCAGGAGGTCATCTTCATGGACGAAACCGATCCCTATTCGTCGCCAATGAAAGCAAAGGGTATCGGAGAACTTGGTCTGTGCGGGGTCTCCGCAGCCATCGCCAACGCAATCTATAATGCCACAGGTATCCGCGTTCGAAATTACCCCGTGACCTTGGACAAGCTGATCAGCAAGTTGCCTGAGCTTGCATAATCGAACCTCGGTGGCCTTTTGGCCGCCGCTCACTTGAGGGAATGACGTGAGCGCTTCCATATCAACCGCACTGCCGGTACCCGTACGGGCAAACAGTTCTGACGATCCGGCGGAGATACTCCGCTTTGCTTTAGATGCTTTGGATCGTGGCAGAGCCGCTCTTGCGACACTGGTTGAAATTCGAGGTGGGGCTGCGCGCTCTCTTGGCGCCCACCTTGCGGTATCATCCGACGGGCATTATTGCGGATACTTGTCCGGTGGCTGCATTGAGGCTGCTGTTGCGGCCGAGGCCCTGGAGGCCATTGCTGTTGGCGCCGACCGCGTTGTGACATACGGCGAGGGCTCGCCATTTTTCGATATTGTTCTGCCATGCGGAGGCGGTGTGACGATTGCCATCCATGTGCTTCACGCCATGGAGCCGCTGGAGACCGTCCTCTATCAGCTTTCCGCCCGGCGGACTGTCGCGTTGAGCTATGACGCAAAATCGCAGGCGGTGACGCGTAGTGAAACTGTTCCACCTCGGTCTGGATGGTACGAGGGCGATTTCCTATCCGTATATCGTCCACAGACCCGTGTCGTCATTTCCGGACAAACCGCAGAAGCCGAGGCAGTCTCTCGTCTGGCGCAGGCTTCCGGCTATGAGGTACAGTTACTGTCCTCTTCTAGGAACTTGGACGCGATCGACATCGATACGTTCACAGCGGTGGTACTTCTTCATCATGATCTCGATCTGGAAGCGGTTGTCTTGGACCGCGCTTTGCAGTCCCCAGCTTTCTACATCGGTGCGCTGGGGAGCACCCGCTCGCATCGAAGGCGCACAGAGTTGTTGCGCACAGCAGGCGTTTCCTCGGAATGCATCGATCGTATCCGTGCGCCGATCGGTCTCTTCGGTCCGACACGCGATGCAGCGTCGCTGGCACTTTCGGTGCTTGCCGATGTGGCTGCCGCGAGATTGGAAACCTTCCCTCCCTGACACCAAAAATACGCGACGCTTTTGGGGCGAGCGGGCGTTGGTATATATGGATTCTCGGAGTGAAGGAGTTCGGATGTGATGAGGGTAGGCGGGATACTCCTCGCTGCGGGCCAATCGAGCAGAATAGCGGGTGGGCATCATAAGCTCTTGGCGGAGTTTGACGGGGCGCCACTCGTGCGAAAGTCGGCTGAGACGATGCTTCGCTCCGGGCTTTCTTCGGTGGTTGTTGTGACCGGACACCGATCCTCGGAGATCGAACGGGTGATTGGCGATCTTCCGCTGTCTATCGTGTTCAATGAAGATTTCTTATCCGGCATGGGGACCTCGCTTAGCTGCGGGTTCGGGCACGAAAGCCTTAACAGTTGCGCTGGTGCGCTCATCATGCTTGCGGATATGCCAGCCATCACGAACGAGCACATCGATCGGCTGATTGCGGCGTTCCGTGCGTTGGAAGGTCGTCAAGTGGTTCGTGGAGCGAGCGAAGGTCAAGCCGGGCATCCGGTTGTGATTCCGGCTCATCTGTTCGAGAGGATGACGCAACTGAAAGGCGACGAAGGCGCTAAAGCAATTCTTCAAAACGCAGGAGTAGAAATTCGTTTGGTCGATCTCGGTCCTGCTGCTCTCAGTGATGTCGATACGGTAGACGCCATCAGGTCTGCAGGCGGTTCTCTAACGACCTAGAAACACAGCCTCCCGCACCTGTCGAGAGAGGTCTGCGATTATACTCTCCATTCAGCAAAAAAAGCGGCCGGCGTTCAGGACTTGCCCAACGCTATCTCCAGTCTGCCCGCATGCTATCCCGCAAGCATTTTTGCCAACATGAAGCCGGAGCCAGCACCCGTTCCCGCACCTGGCCACGTCGCCGCTCCGCACATGTAAATACCCTCAACAGGGCTCTTATAGCGCGAATAGCCGGCAACCGGGCGGAAGAGAAAGTTCTGGTCGAGATGGTGCGAACCAGACAGGCTGTCACCGCCGATCAGATTGGGGTTCTCTGCCTGCAGATCCAGCGGTGACCAAACAGACCGCCCACGGATTTTTGAACGAAAACCGGGCGCATAATTCTCGATGATCGAAATGACGCGCTCCGCATAGGCATCTTTCACAGACAGCCAGTCTTTCGCGTCGATCTCGCCAGCAGCATCGCCCTTGATCTCTGCCGGGAGCACACGCACCTGCACCCAGAGCACATGCTTGCCATTCGGCGCGCGGGTTGGATCAAGCGCCGTTGGCTGACCGACGACGAGGGCAGGCTCTTGCGGCAGAAGACCGGAAATTGCTTCGTCATAGACTTTCGTCATCATGGAGAGCGTGGGTGCGATGTGGACATAAGCGTAGGATTTCAGCTCTGGAGAGGCTGCCCAATCCGGCAAGTCATCCAATGTCAGATGGATCATCATTGCGCTTGGTCCAGCGCGATACGCCTTCAGTCCTTCGGTAAATCTCGTCGGGAGCGGACTGTTTTTCACGATACCGTTGAAGAGAATCTTGGGATGAATGTTGGAGATGATGGCGCGCTTCGCCGTCAGCCTGCGTCCGTCCGCGAGCGTCACGATTTTCTTCGTGCCACTGAAAACCTCCACGGAGCTAGCGGGAGAATTGAGGAAAATTTCTCCACCTTTGCTCTCTAGCAGGCTCACCATTGCCTTGATGATGGTATCCGCGCCGCCTTCGCCAATCACCATGCCAAAGACCTGATCAGCCATCGTTTCCAGATAGGGAAAGAGCGCGCCCCCGGACGCGTCCGGGGGGAAGTCAAGATGCAGACCCCAGGTCGCCATGGTCACCTTCAGCTTCTCATTGTCAAAATGTCGGTCGAGAAAGCCGCGTGGCGACGAAAGAAGCAGTCGGAGCAGGTCTGTCAGCAGAGGAATGCCGCCGGCTCTCCAGGCTTTCCAAACGGTCTTCACGCTTGCAAGTGAAGGCATTGGCGCGCCCAGAAGCCCAAAGAGATGCGGAGCCTTGGCGCTAAAATCAGCCGACATGGCGGCGAAGCTCTCGGCATCCTTAGCCGACAGTTCAGCGATCGCCGCCTTGTTGGCCGCAAGGTCGGTGCCGATGCCGAGATGGGTCCCATCTGGAAAAACGCTGGCAAAACATTTGGAGGTGGGCACGAATTTCAGACCATGGGCGGCAAGCTCTTGAGCATAGGCCTGATGAAATGCGGACCCCGCGAACGTCGAAAGGTTCATCGCTGCTAGATCGTGACGGAAGCCGGGTTCGATCAGTTCCTGGGTCTTTACCGCACCGCCCGCACTCGCTTTGGCTTCCACCACCGCGACCCTCCAACCTCTCGCGGCCAGATGAACTGCGGCCGCAAGCCCGTTGTGACCCGCGCCTAGAACCACCGCATCGAAATCAGCCATCTCGTCCACCAGTGTTTTGATTATTTCTGTATGCATACATTTTCTCGATAATCCATCAAGCTTAAAATAAGTCGGCTTCAGAACGCTCTGATATTTCCCCCTTCCATCGTTGCCTCGCCCGCGCCTTATCCCTGGTTATCTGGGTTTGCGGTGGCTCAATCCCCCGCTGATGCGGGCGAAGTTGAGGTGATGACGACCTGTGAGGCCGTATCAAGAAATATCCTTTTTCATATTATTTTCGCAAATGGGCCGCAGGGCTCTTGTCAAAATCACGATTTTAATTTTAAGTTTAAAACAATAACTAATCCGGGAAACACCGGAAGTCCTTCAAGGGGAACTTTAGGAGTCCAAAATGACTGACATGACGCGTCGTGGCGTACTGGGACTAGGTGCGGCTACCGTTCTGACCGGCATTCTTGCCGGACGAATTCCGGTTCAGGCCGCAGAAACAAATACTCTGACGATTGCCTTCAACTCTAACCTGCCGTCTTTTGACGGGACGGTGGGACTATCGGGCGTGAACCCGGCAATCCAGGCGATCTATCGCTCTATTTACGATCAATATATCGGCCAGAAGCCCGATCTTTCCTTCGAGCCCGGATTGCTGACGGATTGGGGTTGGAACGACGATAAAACCAAGGTCTGGATGGATGTCCGCGAAGGCGTGAAGTGGCACGATGGCTCGGACTTCACTCCAGAAGATGTCGTTTGGTCGCTCACCCGCGCGGGCAAGCCCGACAGCGGCAATCCCGTCGCAAGCGTCTGGGCCAGCATCGGCAATTACAAGGTTGAAGGCAAGCGGATCACGGCCGATGTTCTCAACTTCGACCCTACGATCTTTAAGTGGATGGCCTTCCTCACCGGCTACGTCCTGCCCAAGGCCTATTATGAAAAGGTCGGGGCGGAAGGTTTCGAAAAGAAACCTGTCGGCACAGGCCCCTATATGTTTGACGCCTATGAGGGCAACTCTTTCCTGCGGCTCAAGGCAACCCCCAACTACTGGGGTAGCAAGCCCGCTTTCGAAACCGTCATCTTCAAATTCGTCACGGACCCGACGAGCCGCGTCGCCGAGATCGAGTCCGGCTCCTCGGATGTCACGCTCGAAATTCCTTATGAGGAGTTCGACCGGTTGAAGGTCAAGAAGGGTCTCGGCGGCGTCTCCTCGCCGATCTCCGACATCGGCATGATCTTCATTACCAACGTCGAACCGATGCTCGACAAGAACGTCCGGCTTGCGGCCCATCACGCGATCGACAAGGAAGGTATCGTCAAGAAGCTTCTTCGTGGTTACGGCGTTCCGATCGACACATTGGAAGCTCCGGAATACGAAGCCTATGACGCCTCCATCAAGGTTGGCTACGATCCAGAAAAGGCAGTTGCGCTTCTCAAGGCATCCGGCTTTTCCAAGGACAAGCCGGTCAAGTTCAAGATCCAGACCACCCGTGGCTTGAAGCCCAAAGACTACGAGATGATCCAGGCGATCGTTGGCATGTGGCGCAAGGTCGGTATTGAAGCCGAGATCGAAGTCTACGAGGTGGCCAAGCACTTCGAGCTGCGAGCCGGTCACAAGCTCGCCCCTGCGGCCTTCTACAATTGGGGCAACGCAATCGGCGACCCGACCACATCGACCGGCTTTGCCATGTTCTCCAAGTCGCCACACTCGGCCTGGAAGAGTGACGATGTCGACGCCCTGATCGGACCGCTTTGGGGTGAGAAGGACGAGGCCAAGCGCATCGCCGGGTGGAAGGCTGCCGACAAGTATATTGCCGAACAGGGTTACGTCATCCCGGTCCTGCAATATGTACAGCCCATCGTCTTCAAGTCTTCGCTGAAAGTCACGCCGAATGTTTCAAGCGCACTTCAGCCGACTTTAGTCTCCAAGGCCTGACGAAGCAGAGCAGCGTCGCGCCCCCGTTCGTCGTGGCGCTGCTTACCCTGTCGCAGAACCGCGCGTTCGGCAATGCCGACGCTGACGGCAACAGGAGGGTTTGATCATGACCATTTCCGATCTTCTCAATCGTCTTGCCATGGCGGTGCTGACGCTTATCGGCGTTGCCGTCATCGTTTTCTGTCTCCTGCGGATCGTGCCGGGCGATCCGATTGCTATGATGATATCGCCCAGTGCAACCCCTGCCGACATCGCAGCACTACGCGCCCATTATGGCCTTGATCTCGGCCTGCCACAGCAATTCGGCATCTGGTTTGGCAACGTGCTGAAGGGTGATTTCGGCACATCGATCTCGCAACGCCGCGATGTCCTGGAATTGATCGGAGGCCGCTTGCCTGCAACGCTGGAGCTTGCCTTTGCCGCGCTGGTTTTCGGAGTTCTTGCCGGTGGTATGATCGCGATACTCGGCGCGCTCGCGCGGGGCACAACGCTCGATCCCGCGCTGGATTTCATCAACGGCCTGTTTCTTGCCGTGCCGGATTTCGTTTGGGCGCTGGCGCTTGTCCTGCTGCTGGGTGTGTTCTGGCCGCTCTTCCCTTTATCCGGTCGTATAGATCCCGGAATATCGACAGATTTTCACACGGATTTCTACCTGATCGAAAGCCTCATCACATTCAAATTCGTGGCTTTTGGTGATGTTCTTTCCCATATGGTCATGCCCATGCTGGCGCTTGGCCTGCCTCTGTCGGCGATCGTTGTCCGGACGCTGAAGGAAGCACTCGCAGAGGCCATGGTGCAGGATTATGTGCTGCTGGCGCGGTTGAAAGGCATGTCGCCGCTTAGGCTTGTGCTTCAGGAAGCGTTGCGCAATGCCGTTGGTCCAACGCTGACGCTTACCGGCGTGCAATTTACCTTCATGATCGGCGGTACGGTCATCGTGGAGCGCATCTTTTCCTATCCCGGCCTCGGCAACATGGCGATCGATGCGGTCATCAATCGAGATCTTCCTCTCATTCAGGGCATCGTGTTGACCTTCGGCGCGATCTTCATCCTCGTGAATATCCTGGTCGATCTCATCGCAGCATGGCTAAACCCGAGGACCGCCGCCCATGGCTGAGATGTCTGAGATAGCAAGCAACATGGATGCGCCTGTCCGCCTCTGGAGTCTCCCGATGAAGACAATCAAACCGCTTTTGCGTGAACCGCGGGTGGTGATCGCCGGCAGCTTTCTCCTCATCCTTTTGCTCATTGCAATTTTTGCGCCCTCCATTGCGACGAAAGACCCACTTGAGCAGGATCTGATGCTGGGCAACATGCCGCCCGCGAGCTATCCAGGGGCGGAACCGGGCTACTATCTCGGCACAGACGACCTCGGCCGTGACGTTCTCTCCCGTGTGCTCTATGGTTCGCGGATCGCGCTCACCGTTGCATTCGTTGCCGCCAGCCTGTCCGCCATTATCGGGACCTTGATGGGTCTCGCCGCTGGCTGGTATGGCGGATGGGCGGACCGGATCATCTCGCGCCTTGTCGACATATGGATGGCCTTCCCGCCGGTGCTTCTTTCCGTACTGCTCGTCGCAGTCCTGGGCTCGGGCCTCCATTCGGTCATTGCCGCGATCGTCATCATCGACTGGACGCGCTTTTGCCGCGTGGTGCGGGCCGAGACGATGGCGCAGGCCCAGCTTGATTATGTCATGGCCGCCCAGACAATCGGTTTCTCGCGCCGCCATATTCTCTGGCGCGAGATTTTGCCGAATGTGGCCCCGGTTCTCATCGCCCTTGTCAGCCTTGAAATGGGCATTGCCGTCATAGTCGAGGCGATCCTTTCCTTCGTCGGCTTATCGCTCTCCTCCGACATCCCGACATGGGGTGGTATGATTGCGCAAGGTCGTCAGATGATCCACCAGGGTTGGTGGGTGTTCGTCTTTCCTCTCCTCGCGCTCTTCGCCACCGTTCTTGCCTTCAACCAATTGGGCAACGGTCTGCGCAAAGCCCTAGACCCGGTGATGCGCCGATGACCCAGCCCCTCCTTGCTATCGAAGGCCTCAGTGCCATCTCCACACGTGACGGTGGCGCGCCCGTCCTTCGTGACGTTTCGCTTACTCTGGAACGGGGTGAGGTGCGCGGTCTCGTCGGTGAATCCGGCGCGGGCAAATCGACCATCGCCAAGGCGCTACTCGGCATTCTACCGTCCACCGTCGAAATTATTGGCGGCTTTATCCGCTTCGAGGGGCGTGACCTGCTCGCCTTGCCGCGCCGCGAGCTTGCCGACATGATGGGTCGCGACATCACGCTGATCCCGCAAGACCCGCAAACCGCGCTAAACCCGGCGCGGCGGATCGAGGCGCAGCTCACTGACGGATTGCGGCTGAAGCTCGGCATTGGGAAAAGGGAAGCTCATGAGCGTGCCCTCCACCTTCTCGATGAGGTGCAGATCCGTGATCCGAAGCGGGTGTTGAACGCTTATCCGCATGAGCTATCCGGAGGCATGCGCCAGCGTATTCTGATTGCTTCTGCCTTTGCGTTGAACCCCAAGCTCGTTGTTGCCGACGAGCCCACGACCGCGCTTGATGTGACTGTGCAGAAGGAAATCCTGCGCCTCATCCGTCGCATGCAGGAAGCGCATGGTACCGCCGTTATTTTTGTGACCCACGACCTCGGTGTCGTGGCAAAGATCTGCGACAGCGTGACTCTGCTTTACGCTGGCAAGGTTATCGAGCATGGCGCAACCAGAGATCTGCTGACTGCACCAAAGCATGCCTACACCAGCGCACTGATCGCTGCAGGCCCGCGTTACGATCGACCCGACGCGGGGCTAGAGCCCGTGCCCGAAGCTATCTTCCGGCAGTTGCGTGCCGAAATCGGCATTGCCGAGAGGAGTGCGAGATGACCGATCTTCTGTTTGAAGCCAAGGGCGTCGAAGTCACCTATGGTGCGAGCAAGGGGCTTTTCGGGCGCGGCGAAACAGGCGTTCGTGTTCTGCACGGCGTCGATGTGTCGATCAAGCGTGGGGAGACAGTCGGCATTGTCGGGGAGTCCGGCTCGGGAAAGACGACGCTCGGTCGGGCGCTGCTGAAACTGGTGCCTGTCTCCGCCGGAACCATTCGTTTTGATGGGCAGGACATCACGGAGCTGTCTCCTGAGGCCATGCGTCCGTTGCGCCGGCGTATGCAGATGATCTTCCAAGACCCGATGGCATCGCTCAATCCGCGCCACACCATTCGCCGGATTCTGACAGAGCCGCTTTTCCTGCATGGTCTTACGAGTGATCGTCGCGATGCCGAGCGGCAGGTGCGCGCCATTCTCGACCGCGTGTCTTTGCCCGCGGTGACGCTGGATCGCGCCCCGCATGAACTATCCGGTGGCCAGCGTCAGCGAATTGGCATCGCTCGCGCCGTGCTGATGAAACCGGATTTCGTACTCGCCGATGAGGTCGTCTCCGGTCTCGACGTCTCGACCCAGGCGCAGGTGCTGAACCTGCTGAAAGAGTTATCGCAGGAGATGGGCCTTGCCATGGCTTTCATCAGCCATGACCTCTCTGTCATCCGCGCCGTATGCGACCGCGTTACCGTCATGCGCTTCGGCGAAGTGGTGGAGGAGGGGACATGTGAAGCCGTCTTCGATGCTCCCAAAACCCCTTACACGCGCCTGCTGCTCGATGCCATTCCTCTTCCCGAAATCGATGACGGCTGGCTGACGCGGCCAGCGCCTTCGCTTGAGCCAGCCGCATGAACGCGGCATTCAAACTCGAAGAACAAGATCGCAGCCTGATCGGAGACCTGTCATGAATACTTCCAGCCAAAAAGGTCTTCCGGGCCTCGTCGGTCACGACCACACCGGGCTTACCGTACCGAACCTCGATGAGGCCATCGACTTCTTCGACAGGGTGCTTGGTTGTATCCATGTGCTCACTTTCGGACCGATCGGCGATCCGGAAGGGAGTTTCATGACCGAGGCGCTCGGCGTTCATCCGCGAGCCCGTATCGAACGCGCTGCCATGATCCGTTGTGGCAATGGTTCAAATCTCGAGCTTTTCGAATATTCCGCACCAGACCAGCGCGATCTACAGCAGAAGAATAGCGATATCGGTGCTTTCCACATTGCTTTCTATGTGCGCGACATCGCCGCAGCAAAAGCCTATCTGGACGAGATGGGCGTCGAAACACGCCTTGGACCCCTTCCTATCCAGGACGGCCCTATCGCCGGCCAATCAATCCTTTATTTTCAAGCGCCTTGGGGCCTGCAGTTTGAGGCGATCAGTTATCCAAACGGCATGGCTTATGAGAGCATCAGTCCGATCCTCTTGTGGAACCCGGAACAGCCTGGCGCTTGAGAGGGATGAGGGGTGTCGAGCCCAACGACGCCTCGCCGAACAGCGTGGACTGTCCAGCCAACGCGGTTGATCTGCCGATCTAGCTGTGTTTTGAAGACACAAGATTGGCGCCGGGGTTTCGATTGCAGGCATGACAGAACAGATTGACATGTTTTCGGATCAGGACCTGCGTGGCAATGCGGTGTCGCATAGCCCTTCCAAATCCCGGAGGTCCGACAAGCGTGCCATTTCTATTACGGAAGAAGACATGGTCCGTCATCTGACGATGACGGGGCGATATAGAATCCTGAACAAACTTGTTCCTCGGGCAATCAGATCTGCTCCCCGGCCTGAATACCCCCTCCGGGGCATCATTATCGATACAGAGACTACAGGTCTTGATTATCGAAAGGACGAGATCATCGAGATAGGCGTAGTTGCCTTCACCTTCGATGCAACAGGCGTTATCGGCGATGTGACGGGCGTCTATGGCGGGCTTCAGCAGCCGGGCGGCGCTATTCCTGCGGAGATCACCAAGCTTACGGGGATCACGGACGATATGGTGTCCGGTCAGACGATAGACATGGTGGCTCTTGAGGCGCTGATCGCACCGGCTGACTTGCTGATCGCCCATAATGCGCGCTTCGACAGGCCGTTTTGTGAGGTGTTTTCCGCGATTTTTTCCGGTAAAGCGTGGGCGTGCTCCAACGCCGAGGTCGATTGGTCCTTGCGCGGGTATGAAGGGACGAAGCTCGGATATCTGCTTGGGCAGGCCGGTTATTTTCATGAGGGCCATCGTGCGGTCGATGATTGCTTTGCACTTCTGGAGGTCTTGGCTCGGGAAGTTGACGGAGCGCCTTCCACTGCTTTTGCCGAACTTTATGAGGCGAGCCAGAGGTCCAGAGTGCGGATCTTTGCCGAGAACAGTCCCTTCGATATGAAGGATCATCTGAAGGCACGAGGTTACCGCTGGTCCGACGGAAGTGACGGTCGTCCAAAATCCTGGTGGATCGAGGTCGGGGAGGAAACCCTTGAGGAGGAGCTCTGCTACCTTAGGGCCGAAATCTACAGATATCCTGACGTCGATCCACCAATCAAACGCCTCACCGCTTTCGACCGGTTCCGTGCATGACGCACTTCGATGGCAGCGCACCGCTTGACCCTGCTTCCAGTGCCTCGCCGCCCTCAGACGCTTGCAATGGAGTCCGGAACATCTCTGATGCATCAATGCGGCTGCGCAATTCGCTGGCTTTGATCGACTGTGCCGGCTCGAAGCTTGCGCGAGGCTGACTAGAATGGCGAATGTCGATTGATAAGGGGGACCATTCCGGTTCTGGCTCGTTAGGAGTGAGAGTTTAATCTTGAGCGGGAATGACGGTCATGTCTCAGCGTTTTAACGTGAAGGAAATGGTGACTCAGATGCACGAGAAGAACCTTGTGCTCATGAACATCCTTCGCGATATTGTTGAAAACGAAACATCGAACCATTTCGCTGCTGACGCAACAGATGGCGATCTCTCCCGGCGGCTGGCGGATAAAGCGTCGCGGCGGGCAGAGATACTCGGCGAAATTCGTCACCTACTGCTTCAAGAAGATTTGGCGCGCCGCGTGCCAGTGAGAGCTTCGAAGGCAGCTTCTACCCCAGGATATGCATGCACGCGCAATCGCTGAGTGTTGTTCCGGCTGCACCTGTTGAAAGGTTCGGAAGCGCGGGCACCGGCGGACGATCTCGGCATCAATCATTACAGGCTTCGTGCGATCATTCGATCTTTTGACCCAAGCGCAGACACCGACGACGTTCGCGTTGGGGGCAAATAGAAGTCTCATCAAAGCGACAGCGACGATCGAGAGCGGGATTTGCGATACTCCGAACGGCCACGCCACCGCCTGTCGCTTCCGCCTATCACCACTGAGGCCTGAAGACCGCCGGGTCTCGCCTTGCTGTAGAACCAACTAAGGCCGACTTCACGTTTTGAAATAAACAGTCACCGAAAATGAGTTCCTATTCGGCGCGATTGCGGGCATGTGTTCGTGAAAGTTCGCGTGAGGTGGCCCTCGCCGACAAATGAAGTAAAGAGCTGACAGCATGAAAAATCTGGTCGCACTGAATCATCTTTCCGAAAACACGGTCTTCCGTAGAGGCGATGTTTTTGTACTTTTCGGCGAACTGTTCGGTCGCGGATACGCGACCGGCTTGCTCGACGAAGCCAAGCGGGCTGGGATGGAGATTGTCGGAATCACCGTTGGGCGGCGCGACGAGAACAACGCCCTGCGCCCCCTCGACGCAGATGAGTTGTCTGCGGCGGAGGCCCAGTTGGGCGGCAAGATCATCAATATACCCCTTATGGCGGGCTTCGATCTCGATGCGCCCGAAGGCGGCCCGACTCCGACCGATCTGCTGGCTAAGATGACGCTCGAGAGCTGGGAACACGACAAGCTCGATTGGGACTATATTGCGCAATGCCGCGACATTGCCACTGCGCGCTTTACGGAGTCGCTTTCAAAGGTCATGACCGTTCTGGACGGAATGATCGCCGATGGTCGCAATGTTTTCTTCGCCCACACGATGGCTGGCGGCATCCCGAAGGCGAAGGTGTTTCTCGTCATTGCCAATCGAATTTACAAGGGGACCGGACCTCGCCATATGTCATCGCAGAGGCTGGTCGATAGCGATCTGGGGAAACTCATTCTGCAAAACTTCGACGAGGTTTCCGCAAACACGTTCCGCCATCTCATTGATTTCAGCGCGGCCATCCGTGAACGTGTCGAGGCCTCGGGCGGCCAAGTCCGATACACCGCTTATGGTTACCATGGATCAGCGGTTCTCATCGACGGAAGCTACCGTTGGCAGACCTATACAAATTACACCCAGGGCTACGCGAAGATGCGGCTCGAAGGGATCGCACGGGAAGCCTGGGCAACAGGCATCAAAGCGACTGTCTACAACTGTCCAGAGATCCGGACCAATTCGTCTGATGTATTCACCGGCATCGAATTGCCCCTCATACCGTTGCTCCTGGCGTTGAAGAAAGAGAACGGCGGGACGTGGGCCGATGAGCAGTGGCAGGCTTGTGAGACGCTTTTAGCCGACGGCTTAACTATGAAGGACGTCTTCGATAAGATCACCGAGATGCAGGCAAGCGAGGTCATGCACCCGTTTTACGATTTTTCGGCATGGCCAATGGCGAACAGTCAAGCGCAGGCCGACCTCACGATCGGCACTTCCAATGAGATTACCCGGATGCATCGGGATAGCAAGGTGATGATCAGCGACCTCCTGAGCGGTCTCGTCGTGAAGGCAACGGGTCAGTTGATTTTCGGCGAGTCGTCCGAACCGTCTGGTCCGGTCCTGTGGCTCAACCACGATATCGTGGCTCGGCGACTAAACGCTTCCCACTCACATTCCAAGTCTTCGGAACCGGTCTCCGCAGAAGGCTTGGCGCCCTCACACCTCGAGGTGGCGTGAAGGCTCGCATTCGACCTGGAAGGTAAGCGTTTCTTCGCTGAAGCGGTCTACGATCCCGATATTGATGTGCCTTAATGCACGCTATCGCGCGTAGGACGTTTCGTCCGCTTGAGAACTTTGCCATGCCTCCGTTCGGCTCTGCTCAACAGTATCATTCTTGCAGGAAGCGCTCTGCCAAGCGTGCCCAAAGGGCGGCGCCCACCGTCAGGCTTCCATCGGCAAAGTCGTACTTCGGGCTATGTAGGATGGCAGAGTTCAGGCCGTTGCCAAGGCGCAGAAAGCTGCCCGGTTTACGTTCGAGGAAATAGGAGAAATCCTCACTTCCAGGGATAAGCGGGCAGGTTGTGACCTTGTCGCTGCCGATCAACTCTTCTGCCACGAGCCGCGCAAAGGCGGTTTCGGTTTCAGAATTGCTCACGACAGGGTAGCCGCGTTCGTATTCGAGTTCGATTGTCGCGTCATAGGCTTCCGCCATGGACTGTGCGAGCTTGGTAATGCGGCGCTCCAGAAGTTCGCGGACCTTGGGCTCGAAGCAGCGCACACTGAGTGCCAGCTTCGCATATTCCGGGATGACGTTGACCGCTTCTCCGGCATGGATCGTACCGACAGTGACGACGGCTGTCTGGGTGGGGTCGATGTTGCGGGAGACGACCGTCTGAAGCGAGACGACGAGGTTGCAGGCAACGACAATGGGGTCGATGGTGAGGTGAGGGCGCGAGGCGTGCCCGCCTTTGCCTTTGATGGTGATTTTGACCGTATCGGACGACGCCATCATCGGCCCAGAGCGTGTCAAAATTGTCCCTTCAGCCACACCCGGATGGTTGTGCAGGCCGAAGATTGCATCGATGGGAAAGCGCTCGAAGAGGCCATCCTCGATCATTTTCTGCGCACCGGAGGGTTTTCCGTTTTCTTCCGCGGGCTGGAAGATCAGTGTCACCGTGCCGTCGAAACGGCGGGTGCGTGACAGATATTCAGCAGCACCGAGCAGAACCGTCGTATGCCCATCATGGCCGCAGGCATGCATCTTGCCGGGCGCTTTGCTGGCATAGGGGAGTCCTGTTTCCTCCAGGATGGGAAGCGCATCCATGTCGGCGCGAATGCCTATGCTTTTGGTTCCGGTGCCGTTCTTCAAACGCGCCACGACGCCATGACCGCCGACATTTCGGGTCACCTCATAGCCCCATGCCTCAAGCTTCTCCGCCACGTATCGAGCGGTCTCCGCCTCCTCCAGTGAAAGCTCGGGATTAGCGTGCAAATATTGGCGCATCGCCTTGAGTTCAGCCTCGATCGGCTCGAAATCGGAAACGCGGGCATAGTGATTGTCATTCAGCATTGGGTCCACCAAGGTCTCGAAAAGGACGCCAGCCGCGAGACTGGCGCCAAGTTGGGGAGAAATCACACGATTAAAGGAAGCGCGAGAGGAAAGCCTGCGTTCGCGGATGTTGCGGGTTGCCGATGACCTCTTCCGGCTTGCCCATCTCAACAATGTGGCCGCCATCCATGAACACCACCCGATCAGCCGCTTCTTTCGCAAAGCCGATTTCGTGCGTGACGACGATCATGGTCAGACCCTGTCGGGCAAGATCCTTCATCGTGGCAAGAACTTCGCCGACAAGTTCGGGGTCGAGCGCGGAGGTTGGCTCATCGAACAGCATCAGCTTCGGCCTGATGGCCAAGGCACGCGCGATGGCGACACGTTGTTGCTGCCCACCGGAAAGCTGACGCGGGTAGGCGGACGCTTTTTCTGACAATCCGACGCGCTCCAGCAGGCGCATCGCATTTTCGATCGCGCTCTTGCGACTCTCACCATGCACGCCGACGGGTGCTTCGATGATATTTTGCAGCACCGTCATATGCGGGTAAAGATTGAACTGCTGGAACACCATGCCGATCTTGCGGCGTTGGCGCGCAATGCTGTTGGACGAAAGCTTTTCCAGCTGGTTGTTCCTTATCCGGTAGCCGATCTGCTCGCCGTCCACCGCAATCGCGCCCTGCTGAATCGTCTCGAGGTGGTTGATGCAGCGAAGGAAGGTGGATTTACCGGATCCCGAGGGACCAAGAATAACCACCACTTCACCTGGCATCACATCCAGATCAATACCCTTTAGAACCTCCAGGTGATCGAAGGATTTATGGACGTTGCGCGCCTCGACGAGAGGCTTTTTGTTGGCAACTACGGTCAATGGCTTGCGTCCTCGTCTTGAGTGGGCTTGGCAATGCCTGCATTGCGGCGATCACTGCGGCCGTAATAGGCCTCGATGTAGTTCTGGCCAAGATTGAGGACGGACGTAATGAGCAGGTACCAGATCACGGCGACCAGAAGCATCGGAATGATCTCGAATGTTCTGTTGTAGATGGACTGAACCGAATAGAGCAGGTCGGCCATCGCAATCACGCTGACGAGCGAGGTCGCCTTGATCATGCTGATCAGCTGGTTTCCCGTTGGCGGAACGATGGAGCGCATGGCCTGAGGAATGATGATGCGCCACAATGCGCGCGCCTTGGTCATGCCAAAGGCTTCCGCCGTTTCTGCCTGTCCCCGGTCCACCGAAAGAAGGCCGCCGCGGATGATTTCCGCCATATAGGCCGCCTCGTTCAGCGCTAGGCCGACGATTGCCGCGGTCATGGGTGTGATGACGGAGTTGGTGTCCCAGCTCGCAAGCGTCGGTCCGAAGGGGATCGAAATTGAAAGCTGCGGAAACAGCGTGGACATGTTGTACCAGAAGATCAGCTGGACGAGCAGCGGCGTACCGCGGAAGAACCAGATGAACAACGAGGCAAAGGAGCTTGCCAGCCAATCCTGAGACATTTTGGCAATGGCGATGATCAGACCGAGAATGACGCCGAGGATCATGGCGATGACCGTCAGTCCCAGGCTGACATACAGGCCGCTGATGACGACCGGATCGAAGAAATATTGCGCAACGACGGGCCAGCCGAAATTTTCATTGTTGGCAACGATCCAGGCGAAGTTGACGACAACCAGCGCGATGACCAGCCAAAGAACAAGGCGGCCTGTGCGGAATGGGGTGTGGGCTGTCGCCACATCCCGCAGGTCTGTGCCACCCAAGGGTGGCACTTTGGTTTCAGCAGGGCTCGTCATTTTGGCAACTGGCCCCCGAGGTTGATGCCCGGCTGCTTGAGGATGTTGTTCTCAAGGCCCCACTTCTTCATGATCGTCGCATAGGTTCCGTTGTCCATGAGGACCTTGATGGCATCGAGAAGGACCGGACCGAGTTCCGAACCTTTCGGAACGACTGCGCCTTGATAAAGGTCGTCAAAGCCGTTCTTCTGGCCAATGCCGGTCAGTTCCAGCTGGCCATTGGCCTGGGATACGAAATAGGTTAGCGGCGCCTGCGAGGAGAAAAAGGCGTCTGCGCGCTTGGAGCGCACCGCCAGGATGGAGCTTGGCTGATCGGTGTAGGACTGTACCTCGACGGCCGCTTTACCGTCGGCCTTGCACTTTTCTGCTTGTGCCTGGATCACGCGCTCAGCCGAGCCGCCCGCCATGACCGCTATCCGCTGGCCGCAGGATGTATCAAGCGACACGATCCCCTTCGGATTGCCTTTCTGAACGGCGAAGACGACGAATTCTTGCACCCAGTCAACGAAATCATTCGCTTCTTCGCGGCTCTTGAAATCGCCCACAGGCCCGAAAGCAAACTGATAGCGCCCGGAATTGACGCCCGCCAACAGCGCTGGCAGACCGCCAACGGTCGCATGCTCGATCTTGATGCCCAGCACTTCGCCCAGCGCATCGGTCAGGTCGGCGCTTGCGCCTTCCATCTTGGTGCCGGTGACGATTTCATAGGGAGGAAAGGATCCATTGTTGACGGAAATCATCTTCCCTTCGGAGCGGATTTTTTCCGGCAGCCGGGCGCGAAGGTTCTCATTCAAGCTCTGCTTGGGAATGGTGGCCGTTTCGGCAAGAGCCGGCCCGGCGAGAAAGAGCCCTGCGAGGGCGACGGAAGCAATGAGTTTCGGATGCATTTTGGTATTCCCCTTTTTGTTTGCAGCGATTTGGATTGCCTGGGTCTGACTATCGCCGTCAGTTTCCCCCGGCATGCAGTGGAAACAGCTCCGCCGGCGTCAGCAGACGCGGCAGAATTCCTTGAGCATGGAGCTCACGGGCGAAATCGGCGATCATGGCTTCGTTTTCCTTCAAGCCGCTGACATTCCAGTTCGGCGGCAGATCTGCGGCGCAACGGCGCAGTTCATCGATCATCCATGGTGTCGTGTCGGCATATTTCTCCCGCTTTTCCAGCCACATGCGCTGCGACGCGTCGATAAGCTCGCTGAGCTCGTCCATCAGCCAAGGATTTTCACGCACAATATGCGCCTTGAAACCGATCAGATGCATGCCAGGCACGTAGCCGACGTCATTGAAATACGCGACTTCCGACGCCCGATAATCCGGCAGAACCTGACGGAACGGCGAGCCCTGGTCGAAGAAACCTTTCGGCATGAAGGGCGTGAAGACGGCATCCAGCCCGCCGTCTCTCAGCAAGTCGACCATCGGTCGCTCGCCCGGCGCTGCCTCGATCCGGCCTGGACGGCCGAAACCGTCCAGACGGTCGGTGATGGGATGTGCGTCCGTCAGACGGCCGGCATACCACATGGCGTCTTCGACGCCGACGCCCTCGCGACGGCACGCCGCGCGGGTCCATGTATTGCCGGAATCACGCCAGCCGGTCACACCGATCTTCTTACCCGCGAGATCGGCAAGCGCGCGGATCGGGCTATCCTTGGTGGTGATGATGCAGCGATGGCGGAAACCGCGCATGATGAAGTTCGGCATACCGATGACGCTCTCATCGCCATCGTGGCGCATCTGTGCATAGCGGCTGAAAGAGGTTTCCGCGGCATCATGCGCATCGTCTTCAGCAACATTGGAAACGAGCGTTCCCACGCGATCGACTTCGATCTGTAGCCTCGGAGAAGAAACATCGCCCAGCACGAGCGGCGTCATATAGTCCCAGTCACGGAGTGCGAGACGAAGTTTCAACGGCATGATGATTTACTCGTTTGTTTTTGAATGCCTGGAAGGTAAATGTACACTCGGAATGGTACAAATGTTATTACGTTATTGAACATTTAAAGTTTGGGTAAGAAATGGCCGACACAGCAACCGCAGAGTGGCTCGCCACGAAGATCGTCGACAAAACTCGGCGCGGCATCGCCTTGGAAACAAGTGCCTTGGTTCGGGCGGGCATTCTTCCGGTGGGCACACGATTGCCGGCTATTCGTGATCTCGCCTATGAACTCAAGGTCAGCCCGGCGACCATTTCCGAAGCCTGGAGTGAATTACGGCGGCAAAAGATCATTACGGGGCGGGGCCGCAACGGCACTTGGGTGAGTGGCGAGCGTTTCATCGCAAAGCCTGAGCGATTGGCGAGTTCCGGACACTATGCGAGCGGCGTACTTGATCTCTCCTTGGCCGTCCCCGATGTCCAGCTTCTGCCACCTTTGAAGGAAGCCCTGTCCCACGGCGCAGAAGTTGAACATTTGAATAGTTACGCGCGAAGCCGGATTGTGCTCGAGTTACAGGAAGCTGTGGAAGAACATTGGCCCTACACTCCTGAAGCGTTTCTAGCGACCAATGGAGGTTATAATGCTGTCTACACGACCGTTCGGGCGTTGCTACCGCCCGGATCTGTTGTGGCTGTCGAGCACCCGACCGCCATGCGAATTCTGGATATTTTAGAAGATCTGGGCGTGCGGATCGCACCGGTATTGTGCGATCAGGAGGGGCCGAGACCAGATAGCCTCAGGCAGGTTCTGACTGAGCGTCCGGCTGCATTTCTCTTCCAGCCGCGCCTGCACTCCGTTACCGGGCAGACGGTCAGCTCAGCCCGCATGCTGCAATTGGGTGACATACTGAATGGGAGTGACACGCTCATTATTGAAGATGACGGTGTTGGTGACATTTCATCCACGCTGCCAATGTCTCTAGGCCAGCGCTTTCCCGATAGAACGGTGCGAATTCTGTCTTATTCAAAGACACTTGGGCCAGATCTACGGCTCGCCGTGGTCTCAAGCTCGCTTTCGATCATCGAACAGATTCAATCTTACCGCGCCTTTAGCGCCGGCTGGACCAGCCGCTTGCTTCAAGGGGCTGTCGCTTGGCTGCTAAAAGATAGCATGACGATGAAGCGTGTGGCCGAAGCGGGGACAATCTATCAGCAACGACGAGACCGTCTGGCTGAAGCCTTGTCACATCGCGGAATAACGACATGGACCGGTAGCGGTCTCTGTCTCTGGGTTCCTGTGGAATCGGAGCAATTCGCGATGGTCACCCTAGCCGCACGCAATATCGCCGTCGTGCCTGGCAACAAGTTTTCCCTTTTGCCGAGCAATCATCTTCGGGTAGCGACGAGTAGGCTCACCGATCGCTGTGAGGAAGCTGCCGACGCGATTGCGTTAGCCCACCGATTATAGAGTTCTCGCCGCTAAAAAGCTGCGCGCAATGAGGCCACGGGCATTGTGAAATTCGGCCGCGAGCTCAGTCGCAACCCAGTCTAAGGCGGCTGCTTAATAGGTTTGTTTAAATCGTATGCAGCCGGGTCTATGCACTTGGTGGAGTGAGTTTTGACGGTTCTACTCCGTTCAAGGTGACGTAACGGTCTGGCCACAAACAACCGAGCGCTGGTGTTTTCGACCTCGGCATCGAGAGCAATGCGCATGACCAGTCGCGCGCTGGAGATAAAGTAAAATCCGTGCGAATTTTAACAGGCCCGCGGGGTGAACAAACTTCGCTATGCGCCGTTTCTTCGGGCAGGCTGGGGCTTAAGTCTGCTGATTGCCTTTTAATTCCTTTTTTGGTTGGGACCACACATATGCGCCGACCTTCCTCCATTGAAACGACGATTTCTCGGCAGCTCGCAAAGAAAGCGATGCCGATTGCGCTTTCTGTTGTCGCGGTCGGCGTGTGCATGACCATCTATCTGTCGTCGTGGATATCGTCCGAAGATAGGAAAGCGGACGAGGCTGTTCAGAGAAACGTTGCATATCTCAGCGCTATCGCTGATCTCATGTCCCATATCCAGGATGCAGAAATTGGGCAGCGAGGGTTTCTCCTGACAGGCGACGAACTTTATCTCAAGCCATACACCACCGCGATGGATTCACTGGATGGTATGCTTGATAACCTGGCCGAGGGGGCCGAAAACGCATCTATCGAAACAGGAAGTGTCGCGACACTACGCAGTCTGATCGCTCAAAAAAAATCCGAGCTCGAACAGAGCGTGGAGTATCGACGCGCTGGGAATGAGAACGCGTCGATCGCGCTGGTGAAAACGGGGCAGGGCAAAATCCTTATGGACGGGATCCGGTCCGTTCTGGCTCAGATGGAAAAGGATGGTTTGGCGCAGCTTGCAAAACGTTCGGAAGCGGCCAGCGCAGCAAAGGCGCGGATGCACATACTCCTCTTGCTGTTCGCCATCATGGTGGGAGGGATGGCTCTACTGGTGGTGCGCGCCACGGTCACTCGAGCAAAAGCGGCTGAAAGAACGAGAGACGAACTTCTTTCACATGCAGACAGGCGCCTTATGGCAGTCATGGCTGCTGACCTTGTCGGTTACAGCAGGCTGATGGAAAAGAACGAGGCGGATACTCTCGAGCGCTTGAAGGCGGCGAGAGATGTCATTGACACAATAATTGAAGAGAATAATGGCGCGATCATAACCACGGCCGGCGACAGCATTGTTGCAGCATTCCCAAGCGCATTGTCAGCAATCGATTGCGCGCTTCAAGTCCAGAATTTCATGGTGACTCGCAATGCCGACAGGCCGGAGGACGATCGACTTTTGTTTAGAATAGGGATGAATGTCGGCGACGTCATTATCGATAACGGCGACATATTCGGTGACACCGTCAACATCGCTGCGCGGCTTGAGGGCATTGCGGAGCCCGGAGGGATCTGCGTCTCACGGTCGGTTAGAGATCACATCCGGAAGCAAAGAAAGCTGAAGTTCGAGGACGCCGGCTTCCAACAGGTCAAAAACATTTCTCGGCCAATCAGCACGTTCAGGGTTCGCGTTGCCGCTTGAGTTTGGGCAGCTCTCCCGCCACCAAAAAAAGCGAGCATCTTGTAAATCAGTGTCACATTCTTCCAGTCTGTAGAGCCTCGCTCGACTGCTGCTTTTCCCTATCAATATTGCTTTAGTTTGGAACGGCATGAAGCGTTGGTTTTTGCAGCCGTGAAATTTTTTTGCGATGGCCCGATCAGTTTCCTTCCTGGCGCATTTACCTGCACGCCGGGATTCCCGGTAAGACACTCAACTCTGGGGACATCCGTGGGCGGTATCGAGAAAAACCCAGTCGCAGGAGCGGCAATTTTGAATAGATCGAGCGCGCTCACGGCGCCGACCCTATCGGGTCGGACGATCTTCATCCTCATCGGCGTCGCGGTTATTCTGTATGTCGGGCAGGAGGTGTTCATTCCCCTTGCGCTCGCCCTATTGCTGACCTTCACGCTTGCCCCGATCGTAAGCTTTCTGCGCAAGCGCCGCGTTCCGAAAATCGCTGCCGTCCTCATGGCGGTGGCGAGCGCCTTTCTGGTTATCGCGGCCTTCGGCTTCATCGTCGCAGGGCAGGTTGCCAATTTGGCGGATAATATTCCGACCTATCAGCGCAACATTGTCGCCAAGGTGCAGGCGCTGAGCCACGCTGGGTCCGGCAACGGGATACTCGAGCATGTTAGCAAGGTCGTTGAGCGCATCGGCTCGGAGATGCAGGACACTGCCGAGGAGAGCAAGGAAGACGCGGCCTCACAATCCACCAGGCGGGACCCGATGCCCGTCGAAATTATCACGCGCTCCAATCCGGTTCAGACGCTCGGAAACTTCATCCTGCCGCTGATCAGCCCATTCGCGACGGCGGGTCTTGTCATCGTCCTCGTAATCTTCATGCTGCTGGAGCGTGAGGAACTACGCGACAGGTTTATCCGCCTCGTTGGGCTCGGCGATTTGCACCGCACGACGGCAGCGCTTCAGGATGCCGGAAAGCGCGTCGGTAAGTATCTCCTGATGCAGCTTGTCGTAAACGCGCTTTATGCTCTTCCGATCGCAATCGGATTGTGGCTGCTCGGTATTCCGAACGCCATTCTGTGGGGATTGCTGACGCTTGTTTTGCGTTTCGTACCCTATATCGGTCCGGTGATCGGCATGATCTTGCCGCTGTTCCTTGCGCTGGCGATTGCGCCCGGATGGTCGCTCGTCGCGTGGGTTGCAGCACTTTTCATCGTCACGGAACTGGTGAGCAACAACGTCGTCGAGCCTTGGCTTTATGGAAGTCATACCGGCCTCTCGCCGCTTGCGATCATCGTTTCGGCGATCTTTTGGTCATGGCTCTGGGGACCAGTCGGATTGATGCTGTCCACACCCCTTACCGTCTGCCTCGTGGTGCTTGGACGGCATGTCCCACAGTTTGGCTTTCTGGATGTTCTTCTCGGGAACGAGCCCGTTCTGCAACCGCAGGAGAAGCTTTATCAGAGACTTCTTGCCGGGGACCCAAACGAAGCGACCGATAACGCGGAAGATTTTCTCGAAGATGAGTATCTCCTCGATTATTACGAGCACGTCGGATTTCCGGCTTTGAAGCTTGGCGAGATGGATCGGCAGCGTGGCGTGATGACGGAAGCGCAAATTGCCCTTTTTGCGTCCACGACCCAGACGCTGATCGGCAACCTCGCAGAGATAGCGATCGAGGAAGAGGCGGAACAGGATCCCTCAGAAACCGAGGCGGCGACGCTGGAAGAGACCGCTGAAAGCCGCGAACTGCCCAAGGTCGAGCACAAATCGGTGCTCTGCATCGGCGGCAGGGGCGTGATGGACGACGCGGCCGCTTCGATGATTGCGCAAGTTCTCGCCATTGAGGGGGCGACGGTCTCTCAAGCCGAACATTCCATAGTCAGCGGCACGACCATCAACCTTCTTCGCCTTACAGAGATCGATACCGTCGTCATCGCATTTCTGAATGCGGGGTCCAAGGCCCACGCCCGTCAAGCGGTGCGTCGCCTCAAGCGGCAGAAGCCGTCGCTACGCGTTGGGATCGTCATGCCAGGTGTCGACGGAGACGGAGAAAGCTCGGTGGCGGCGCAGGACATCGATGCCGATTTCGTCGCGACGGGCATTCGTGATGCTGTCCGAGGCGCTCTTTCGGATGGCGATGCCGTTGCGATAAGGGTTACGAAACGCGTCGGGCGGGCTAGGGAAAGAAAAATGAACCCGCTCGTAGCGTAAGCAAGGATCTATAAACCGCTTCTATCAAACAGAAGTGCTTTGAGTTCCTATCAGGACGGCATCGGCGCAAACACTCTTCCAATGGTGTTCAGCAGCAGCTGCGCGGCCAGGATCGCGGTTGAACCGGTGTGATCGTAATCGGGTGCCACTTCCACCAGATCGACGCCGACGATCGTTCCTTGTTTGGCGAGCCCTGCGATAAGCTCCAGCACCTCATAATAGATGAAGCCGCCATGGCTGGGCGTGCCGGTTCCGGGTGCAATCGAGGGATCGAAGCCATCGATATCGATCGTCAAATAATATCTCTTGCCTGCTGGAATACGAGCCAGAACAGCATCGACACCAAGCTTGCGGATCTGGCGGACCGAGAGAATGTCCGAGCCCTGGGCGCGGGCGTAATCGTAACCTTCCTTGGCCGTCGAGGAGACGTTGCGGATGCCGAGTTGGGTCATGCCGGTCACCCAGGGCTTTTCCGAGGCGCGGCGCAGCGGGCTGCCATGGCCGAAGCGAACGCCATGGCGCTCATCGACAAAATCGAGGTGGGCGTCAAACTGCACGACATGGATCGGTTCCTGCTCGCTGAAGGCATTGATGCAGGGGATGTTGATCGAGTGGTCACCGCCGAGCACGACCGGCAGTGCGCCAGCCGCTAGAATCTTGCGCACGCCAAACTCGATATTGGCATGGCTTTTCACCGTGTCGGTATGAACGATGTCCGCGTCACCCAAGTCGACCATGCGAACACCTTCAAGATAGGTGACGTCATCCTCATGATCGTAGGCGCCAGCGTGACCGAAAGCAAAAAGCGTCGAGGCTTCGCGAATGCTGCGCGGCCCGAAGCGTGCGCCGGAACGCCACTGGGTTCCAAAATCGAATGGTGCGCCGAGGATGGCAACATCGGCGTCGATCTTGTCCCAGTTCTCCACATAGGGACTTTTGGCGAAGGTGGAGATGCCAACGAAAGGCAGGTTTAACCGTCCATTGTCATAGCCGTGGGCTGTCATATTCATTTCCTTTCGGGCATCAAATCGCGCGTTCGCGCCAGGTTTCCAGAAATTGGGAGAGACGGTCGCTTTTAGGCGTGGCGAAGACCACCTTCGGCGCGCCCTCTTCGACTATTCTGCCGGCATCCATGAAGACGACGCGATTGGCGACATGTGCGGCAAAACCCATTTCATGGGTGACAATCACCATCGTCATTCCTTCCGATGCGAGCGATTTCATCACCGAGAGGACCTCACCGACGAGTTCGGGGTCCAGTGCCGAGGTCGGTTCATCGAAGAGCATCACCTTCGGCTTTACGGCCAAGGCTCTGGCGATGGCAACGCGCTGTTTCTGTCCGCCGGAGAGGCTCTCCGGCCAGCGGTCGGCAAAGGACAGAAGGCCGACCTTGCTTAACATTTCGCGGCCGACGTCTTCAGCAATGGCGCGTGACAAGCCGTGTGCCAGTCGCAAAGCGAGTGTCACGTTGTCGAGCACCTTCAAGTGCGGCCACAGGTGGAAATGCTGGAAGACCATTCCGATCGGGCTGCGGGCATCGGTCAATTCCCTGTAGCCTGCCTTTTCGCGCCCAAGCGGTGTGTCTCGCCATCCCAGCATCTTGCCAAAGATGTGGACCTCGCCCGCATCATAGGCGTCGAGAAAGGCAAGCGAGCGCAGCAAGGTGCTTTTACCGGACCCGGAAGGCCCGATGATGCAGGTCACGTCGCCATCCTGAATATCAAGATCAATGCCCTGCAAAACGGTCTTATCGCCAAACCGCTTCTCAAGTCCGCGAACGGAAATCGCTGCCGGTCTCGTCATGTCAGGAACCTCTTAACGCGAAGCGGCGCTCCAGAGCGCGACCGGACTTCGACAGAATTTCAACAAGAGCCCAGTAGAGGAGGGCGATGGTGAGGTAGGGCGTGACCACCGTGAAGCTGATCGAGCTGATCGTTCCCGCCACTTTCGTCAGCTCTCCAAGTGTGATCACCGAAAGAACAGCCGACTCTTTCAAAAGCGCGATCGCCTGGCCCACGCAGGGGGGGAGTGTCAGCCGTACCGCTTGGGGCAGTTCGACGTGCAGGAAGCGTTGTCCGCGTGTCAGACCCAGCATTTCTGCGGCTTCGCGTTCTCCCTCGGGAACGGCGTTCAGACCGGCGCGGAAAATTTCGGCGAATGGTCCGGCACCATAGATGCCAAGTCCAAAGATACCTGCCACATAGGGACTGAGCAAAAGCCCAACCTGCGGACCGCCGTAATAGAGCAGGAAAAGCAGGAGCGCGAGGGGCGCGCCCCGAGCGAACTCCACATAGGCTCTGGTTACAAGGGCAATTGGACGATAACCGCTCCGCAGGCCGGTGGCGAGCAAGACGCCAAACAGGATGGCGATTGCGACGCCGCATGCCGAAACCGTGATGGTCGTAAGCAGTCCGGCAAGATAGAGCGGCAGATCAGTGATAAAGCCGGTCATGAATTTTGACCCCGACGTGACAGGCGTCTTTCGATCATCAGTCCCAACGCGGCGATAAGGATGCCGACTGTCACGTAAAGAACGAGAGCGGAGGCATAGGCGTCCAGGGGGCGGAACGTGGAGGACGCGACCTGTTGGGCGCGGCGGGTCAAATCCGTCACGGCGATGACCGAGACGAGCGAGGAGTTCTTGACCAGAGCCTGCATTTCTCCCACCAGCGCTGGCAACATAGCCCGTACAGCCTGAGGGACCTCGATGTTGAGAAAGATCGCGAAAGGCGTGAGGCCCAGCATTTTCGCGGCCTCAATCTCGCCTTTCGGTATGGCCTGAAGCCCTGCCCGGTAGATCTCCGACTGGAACGCCGCCGTATTGAGCGCCAGGGCCAAGGTGGCCGCAACGATCGGCTCAAGCTCCAGCCCGAGGAATGGAAGGATGTAGAAGGTGATCAAGAGTTGTACGAGGATCGGTGTTCCGCGCCAGAAGGAAAGGTAAAACCCCGCCGGAATGCGCGTCCATCGTCCGCCTCGCGCGGCGGCGGCCAGCAGGAGAGCCAACGGCGCGCCGAAGAGAAGCGCCGTCAGACTGATCGTCAAGGTGATGGTGAGGCCATCGAGAAGCGCAGGCCAGATATGTGCGGCTGTCCTTTCCATGACCTCTCCGTCTTATCTTATTCGGCCGCAGGAAGAACGTCCGGAAGCTGCATCGGCGCGCCGAACCACTTCGTCTGCAACTCGGCAAGCTTGCCGGATTTGTTCAGCTTGACGAGTTCGCCATCGATCAGCGCGTTGAGGGACTCACTGTCCGCGTCGTTACGACCCGCCCAAGAGAAATAGGTCTTGGGGCCGAAGGTCGGCAGCACGACTTCGAAGGCATCGGGACGTTGACGGGCGGCCTCCAGCAGATTGGGAAGCGAGTTCACGACCGCCTGGATCCGACCGGCGCCGAGATCGGCATAGGCTTCCGAAAAGTCGGTATAGGTGGAGATCGTAACCGGGCCGCCATTGTCCTTCAGTTTCCCGGCGAAGGTTTCGAGCGCTGCCAGCTGTGCGGAGCCTGCCTGGGATCCGACAGCCTTGCCGGCGATGTCTTCCGGCTTGGTGATGGCCGCATCGCCCTTGCGCTTCAGAATGGCCATGGTCGCATCGGCAATCGGCGTTGAAAGATGGTAGGCCTTCATGCGTTCCGGCGTGACGGTAACGGAGGTCACGACATAATCAAAACGGCCGGCAGCGAGGCCTGGAAGAATGCCCTGCCAAGGCAGATCGAGACGCTTGAGCTTGACGTCCGGCAATGCCTTCATGACTTCAGCCATGATGTCGGCGGAGTAGCCGACGATCTTTCCGTCCTCCACGAATTCGAAGGGTGCGAAGCGGGCCTCGGTGGCCACCGTGAAGACTTTGTCGGATTTGATTTTTTCAAGAAGGTCCGCGGCGCCAGCGGTCGAAGAGAGAAGCGCAGCAAATACGGTGCCGATCAGGAGTGCTTTGGCGGAGGCTCTAGGTTTCATGGTTTCGTTCCCCGTTTTTTGATGCCCCAACGAACCATGGACTTCAGCGCAGGAAAATAGGAAAGATATGAAGTTCACATCAATAAATATGATGTAAGGTTTTATCCATGCACTTGGCCCAGTCCGATCTTCGCTCCCTCACCGTGTTTCGTGCCGTGGTAGAGCATAAAAGTTTTCTCGGCGCGCAAATCACCCTCGGCCTTAGCCAGTCCGCAGTCAGCTTTCATATCAAGGCGCTGGAGGACAGGCTTGGGTATAAGCTCTGTCGGCGCGGGCGAGGCGGCTTTGAACTGACGGACCGGGGCGCGATCGTCTACGAACAGTCGAAATCTTTGTTCCTGGCGCTCAACGCCTTCGAAAGCGAAATAGGCACGTTGAAAAACCGGATCACCGGGACATTGAGACTTGGCCTGGTGGACAACACGATTACCGATGCGGATCTGCCCATTCATCGCATCATCGCCCGGATCAGCGAAAGGGCTCCAGAGGCACGGCTGGAACTGGTCATCGATTCTCCAGATGCGCTACTGTCCGAAATCGCCAATGGTGGTCTCGATATCGCCATCCTTCCGGAAACTGAGCCGTATCAGAGCCTCAAACTGTCACGCCTACGGGACGAGATCCACTCCCTCTATTGCGCCAAGGGCCATCCTCTTTTCACGGCAGACGAAGCGGACATTTCCGTGCAGCGTGTGGAAGGCTTCGATTTCGTTGTCAGGCCCTATGCCAATATGCGCGAATTGCAGTATTTCCCACGAGCGCGCGCCAAGGCATCGGCGTCGAACATGGAAGCCCAGGCAATGTTCGTCATGTCAGGCCGATATCTCGGCTACTTGCCCGATCATTACGCGGCCGATTGGGTACAGAAGGGCATCTTTCGGGCTCTTCTTCCGAAAGAAGCCAGGATCAATTCACCCTTCATCATCGCCACTCGTCTGGGAGAGAAGCCATCAACCATTCTCGACTTCTTCATTCGAGAACTCGCCGGTCTTGCTTCAGAAACACTTCATCGGAAACAGCTGTCTCCCGGCAGATGAAGGGGAGGGCGTTCAACGGCAACAAATTGCTAGGGCCGCCAGCGCGTCTCGCGGTCCAAAGCCTCTCTTCGGCGCCGCCGCTGCGAGTTAGATACCTCTCTCTCGACGCGTGAAAACACAGTTTTCACGATCTCGATCTCACGCGTTTCCGCTCGCCGTTGTCTTCACAATCTTGCGACTGGTTGCGTCCTGCGGCTTTGGCCCGGTATAGCGCCCGGTCTGCCTGAGCGATCAAGTCGTTCTCGGACAGCGATTGCGAGGGAAGCGCCGTCGCATAGCCGCAAGAAACGGTCACATGACCCCATGGCAAATTTTCAGCATGCGCGATATTCAACGCGGCAACCGCCTTACGGATATTCTCGGCTATTCTCGCGGTTTCTTCGGCACCTATATTTGGCAGCAGAACGACCAGCTCTTCGCCACCGTAACGGGCCGCAAGACCGCCGGTCCCGATGAGCTGCGAAGGGATGACGGCGGCGACATCGCGTAGCGCGCAATCGCCGGCCAGATGTCCGTAGGTGTCGTTGTAGACCTTGAAGCGGTCGAGATCGAGCAGGATGAGCGAAACCGACTGCTGATCTGCGCGTGCCGCCGTCAGCATGGCGCTCAGTTGGGTATTGAAGTAACGCTTGTTGAACAGACGCGTCAACTCGTCCGTCGTTGCCAGTGCATTCAGCTCCTGCTTCATCATCTGATGGCGGGTGACGTCGCGTGTAATGACGACGATTCCGTCAGGTTCGTTGCTATCATCAGCCCGAACGCAGGAGATGACGCTCTCCAGCCAGATCGTGGTTCCATCCATCCGCTGGTGTCGATAGAGGATTGATTCCGTTGAGGATCCCAACCGCACCTTGGCCAGGGCTTGCTCCCATGTGGATCTGGTCTGATCATCCCGGTTATCCAGCACACTCGTGCCAATCACGCTTTCGGTACTCTGCTCGAATATTCTCTCCGCGGCAGGTGATACATACTGCCGGATGCCCGCCAGGGAAATCTTTTCAATCACGTCGGTTGAGGCATTGGCGATAAGGCGGAATTCAGCTTCGCGTGCGGCGACTTTCTGATCCCAGATCTCCCGGAGTTCGATCTGCCTGATCCACCGGACGGCCATGGCGGTACCGATCAAGTAGGCGAGAACGATGCTGAGCCAAGGATATTTTGACTGCTTCAGCCAGTCGGCAAAAATAGAGTCCTTGGTCTGTGCGGCGATCGCCGTTACGCCCGTCTCAGGGCTGCGATAGAACCCGCTGATGCGCTTTGCGCCATCGAAACGCGAGACATATTCGTAATTGCCGCGCAGCTTCTTCATGATCTCATCGCGATAAAGCGCACTGTCAGCGATGTTTGCACCCATCGCCTTGAGGTCCATCGGCAGGCGAAGAAGAATGGCGCCATCCTCGCGCAGCAGGGCAAAGGCATTCTCCTCGTTCACCCCGAATGTTTCAATGAAATGGGAGAAATGATCCATGTCGATGGTTGCGATCATAACACCCGCCAAGCTTCCGTCAGGATTGTCTATCCGCTGGCTGATCGGAAGGAACCACCGGCCATTTGTCTGGCTTTGAGAGGGGAGGCCGAAGCGCGCTTGCGTTGACACATTCGCTTTGTGGAACTGGAAATATTCGCGGTTGGAGAGATCTATGCCTGCGGAATTCGCGGCAAACGTCGATTGGAGCAAGCGGCCTTGCGCATCGGCATAGGCCAGGCTGCGCAGCAAGGGGGAAGTCTTGACGACGTGCAGCATCTCCTCAAACAGCAGTTGGGTTTTGCTTTCGTCGCCGAGCGCCTCTCTAGCGTGAGCAGACAGGTCGTTGAGCGGTTGCTGAGCAAGCGCCATCAAGTCGTCGGTATGAAGCGCCATGGCGCGGGCGGTTTCCATTTGGCGGTTGTTTGCGTTTTGGACCAGCCGCTGCCAATTGGTGTATTCGGTCCAGGTGCCCAGACACGCAAACACGGCCCCGACCGCAAGAACGACGGCGAGACGGAGGCGAGACCTTTTCTTCATATTTTGGGAAATCATATGTTTTTAACGGTTCAAATTCAGATGCACCAATCTTCCGTCAGATGAATGAAAGAAATTCTAATGACCATGAATGCGTCTTTAGACAATAAAGCTGGAGGTCTCACATTCACGTGTTCACTGGATCTACCATCTCCAACGGAAGCCACAGCGCAAAACCCTGAAGTCGGCTGAAACAAACCTGCCATCATCTTGATGATTTGGAAGCACACTGAAGATCGGGATTCATTCGACTGAAAACGACTGAAACACTGTCACTGAGATATTAGACTCCTTTGCTAGGGCTTCTCTCCGTGCCGCGACGAATGCGGCATACCGAGAGGTTCCATGGTTCGAACGCCCGCAAATATTCGCGATGTCGCCGCACGTGCCGGCTGCTCCATCGCCACCGTCAGCCGTGTTGCGACAGGCAACGGTCCTGTCAGCGTTGCCATGCAGAAAAAGGTGGTGGATGCGGCGCTGACCCTTGGCTTTCCCCTTGCCCCGCCGTCGGCTGCGCGCCGGCCTGTCCTCGGCGTTCTCCTTCCCAGTCTCACCAATCCGGTCTTTGCCGGTGCGCTCGCCGGCATCGAACATTGCGCTCGCACCAACGATCTCTCGATCATCATCGGACAATCCAACTATCGGGCCGACGAGGAAATGGCCGTCATTGCCGCTTTGATTGCCGAGCGCCCCATGGGGCTCATCATGACGGTCTGCGATCCCGCAACGAGTGATGTGTTCGCCACTGTGGCCCGACAGGGCATCCCTGCCGCTACCGTCTATAATGAGGGCGTGCCGGACGGTTTCGGCTCCGTTTCGGTCGATAACCGGGCGGCGATGCGTGAGCTCACGGAAAAGCTGCTGAACCTCGGCCATCGTTCCATCTTGTTCGTCGGTGGCCGGTTTGCATCCTCGGATCGCGCGATCAATCGTTATCGAGGCTATTGCGATGCGATGAAGGCCGCCGGTTGTCAGCCCTTCGCGGCCTTGGAGGTGGACTTTATCGACGCGACCGAAGACGTCGATTTGACCACTGCCCTGGACAAGCGTCATCCGACGGCGATCGTCGTTTCGAACGATCTACTCGCCCTCACGGTGATCGCTTCTTTGCGGCGTTCGGGTCTGCGCGTGCCGCAGGATGTCTCGGTGACCGGCTTCGATGGCATAGATCTCGCCCGACACATCTCGCCAAGATTGACAACGATTGTCCAACCCTCCCGCACCATGGGTGTCCTGGCGGCCTCCATGGTGCTCGATATCGCCGCGGGGCGGCGGCATCCGGCCCATATCCGGGCTAACTTCACCTTCGCTTGCGGCGAAACGATCGAAGAGGCCAAACCCCATCCACGCACCCAATCTTCTTCTTCCTCAACGAACCAGGAACCTCACTCCCATGAAAATTAAACTCCTCCTGGCCTGCCTCGGCTTTCTGGCAGGCGCCTTCATTCTTGCGCTGACGCCCGCGCGCGCAGCAGACGCCGTTTGTTACAACTGCCCGCCCGAATGGGCGAACTGGGGTCAGATGCTGAAAAACATCAAGACCGATCTCGGCATAGACATCCCTGGCGACAACAAGAATTCCGGCCAGGCGATTGCCCAGATCATCGCCGAAAAGGCAAGCCCCGTGGCCGATATCGCCTATCTCGGCATCAATGCCGGCATTTCTGCAGCGAGCCAGGATCTCGTGGCAGCCTGGAAGCCAGCGCGTTTCAATGAAATTCCGAATGGCCTGAAGGACCCGGAGGGCCGCTGGTGGACGGTGCACCAGGGTACGCTCGGCTTTTTCGTCAATGTCGATGCGCTGAACGGCGCGCCGGCTCCGGCCTGCTGGGCCGACCTTTTGAAGCCGGAATATAACGGTCTTGTCGGCTATCTCGACCCGACCTCCGCCGCTGTCGGTTATGTTTCTTCCGTCGCCGCCAACTCTGCGCTCGGCGGTACGCTCGAGAATTTCTCCCCTGCCATCGACTTCTTCAAGAAGCTTGCCGCCAACGGTGCCATCGTCACCAAGCAGACTTCCTATGCCCGCGTCGTTTCCGGCGAGATTCCGGTTCTGCTCGACTATGACTTCAATGCCTATCGCGCCAAATATACCGAAAAAGGCAAGTTCGCCTTCGTCATTCCTTGCGAAGGCACCGTCAGCTTTCCCTATGTCATGACGCTGGTCAAAGGCGCACCGCATATGGACGCCGCAAAAAAGGTCCTCGACTATCTGCTCTCCGACAAGGGCCAGCTCTTCTGGACGACGGCCTATCTTCGCCCGGCCATTCCGGTGGAGATGCCGAAGGATATCGCCGACAGGTTCCTGCCAGCAAGCGACTATCAGCGTGCCAAGGCTATCGACTGGGCGAAGGCGCAGGCAGCACAGAAGGCGTATTCCGAGCGCTATCTCGCGGAAGTCCGCTAAGCCTTCGGCGCAAACCTCCCTCAAAAAGGCAGCCGAGACGATGCATGTCCCGGCTCGCCATCCGCCTCATCCGCATCCGATGACTTTGCCAAGGAGACCGCCGTGAAGAACAGGCGCTTCGACATCCTGCTTCTCTTGCCGCTGGCGATCTTCGCGCTCGCCTTCCTCCTTTTGCCGATGGTCCGTCTGACGGTTGCGGCAGCAAGCACGGAACGCGGGCCAATGGCCTTTTTCGCCATCCTTACCGATGAGCGCTATCGCACCAGCCTGATCGCCACGCTGATCCTGGCTCTCTTCACCACGGCGGTCACGCTTATCCTTGCCACCATTGCGGCGCAGACGCTGGCCAACCGGCGCTTTGCCGGACGCGGTGTCCTTTTGTCGCTGCTGACCTTTCCGCTTGCCTTTCCGGGCGTCGTCGTCGGCTTCATGGTCATCTTGCTTGGCGGTCGTCTGGGGCTTGTCGGTAATCTTGCCAGGGCATTGACCGGCAGCAATCTCGTCTTCGCCTATTCGCTGACCGGGCTCTTTCTCGGCTATGTCTATTTCTCCGTACCGCGTGTGCTGCTGACAATTCTGGCAGCGGCTGAAAAGCTCGATCCGTCGCTCGTGGAAGCGGCGCGGTCACTCGGCGCGGGGCCGATCACCATTCAGCGCGACATCGTGCTGCCGGCTTTGTTTCCGGCCATGTATGCCGGTGGTGCGCTGTGTTTTGCCACTGCCATGGGCGCCTTCGGCACGGCCTTTACGCTTGCCACGAATGTCGATGTCGTGCCGATGCTGATCTACACCGAGTTCACGCTGGCAACCAATGCCGGCATGGCAGCCGCACTCTCCATAGCGCTTGGTCTGATCACCTGGGCAGTGCTTGCCCTTGCCCGCAACCGCGCCATGCGCGATGCCACGGGAGCGTGAGATGCGCAGGATTTCCTGGACATCGGCTGCTGGCATTGCCGTCACCGCCCTTCTGACGCTCTTCCTGACAATGCCGGTCATCCTTTCGATTTTCGCAGGGCTGAGCGTCAACTATGCGCGCGGCCTCTCCGCCGGGCTGACACTGGACTGGGTAGGCCAGGTCTTCGAGCTTTATGCCGATACGATCTGGCGAAGCCTGATTGTCGCGGTCGCGACACTTCTCATGACATTGCTGATCGGCGTTCCCGGCGCCTATGCACTGGTGCGTAGTGGCGGTCGATTTGCCCGCATCGTCGAGGAGATCGTGACGCTGCCGGTCGCGATACCCGGACTTGCGCTAGCGCTTGGATTGATCCTCGCCTATGGCGGCTTCGGCACTTTTCGCCAGTCGACGCTCTTCATCGTCGTCGGCCATGTGCTCTTCACGCTACCTTTCATGCTGCGCGCCGTCATCGCCGTTCTCGATACGATCGACTGGAAGGTGCTGGACGAGGGCGCGGCAAGCCTCGGCGCGCCCGCTTGGCGGCGCTTCTTCGACGTCATCCTGCCCAATATCAGCCAGGGCATCCTTGCCGGTTCGCTGACCGTCGTCACGCTCTCCGTCGGCGAGTTCAACATCACCTGGATGACCCATACGCCGATGACCAAGACGCTGCCGGTCGGTCTTGCCGATGCCTATGCCTCGATGCGCCTTGAAGTCGCTTCGGCCTATACGCTCGTCTTCCTCATCATGATCGTCCCTCTTTTGATTGGCCTCCAACTGGTGGCCAGCCTCACCGAAAAGCGAACTGCACCATGAACGCTCACTCCCTCGTCCCGGCGGCGCCATCCAGCCGCGGCGTTTCCATCTCCACTCACGCGCTCTCCAAGACTTTCAATGGTGTGGCGGCGCTCCATACCACCGACCTGCATGTCATGGCTGGCGAAATCCTCGTGCTGCTCGGTCCATCGGGCTGCGGCAAGACCACGCTTCTGCGCCTCATTGCCGGACTGGAGGAACCGGATGGCGCGGATATGATCCGCTTCGACGGGGAAGATGTGACACAGGTGGCGATCGAAAAGCGCAATGTCGGCATGGTCTTCCAGTCCTATGCGCTGTTTCCCAATATGAGCGTTGCGGAAAACGTCGCCTATGGCTTGAAGATCCGCAAAATCGCCAAGGCCGAACGCGAGGCGGAAACCCGGCGGCTGCTTGCCCTTGTCGGGCTTGAGGAACTGGGAGACCGTCGCGTCACCACCATTTCCGGCGGCCAGCGCCAGCGTTGCGCTCTTGCCCGTGCGCTGGCGATCCGCCCGCGCGTGCTGTTGCTGGATGAACCGCTGGCCGCGCTCGATGCCGTTCTGCGCGAACGTCTGCGGGTGGAAATCGGCCTGCTGCTCAGGGAGTTTGGCATCACGGCCATCTATGTCACACATGATCAGGCCGAGGCCATGGCGATCGGTGACCGGGTCGCGGTGATGAACCGCGGCCGCATCGCGCAGATCGATGCGCCTCGCGTCATCTACCATCGCCCGGCCAATGCCTTCGTGGCCGATTTTGTCGGCACGATGAACCGCCTTCATGGCGACGTTCGTGATGGTGTTTTGAGACTTGAAGGGGAGGGAACACGGGCGGGACTAACTCTCGGCGGCCCGGATCGATCAGCGGTGGTCTGCTTTCGCCCCGAAGCGGTGCGACTTTCGGACACCGGCGCGGTTGTTACGCGTGTCGTCGCCTCGACCTTTTTCGGCGCTACGCAGCGCCTCATCGTCGAGGTGGCACCGGGCCAGACTTTGCAGATCGACCTGCCGTCGGCGCTGACTTTCCAGCCCGGCCAAACCGTCGCCTTCGACATCGAAGGTGACGCCCTTATCGAGTTCAACCAAGAAGACTGATGATGCTGATTGCCCAGATTACCGACCTTCATATCCGCCCGCATGGCATGCTTGCCTATGGCGTATCAGAAACCAATCTCTATGCCGAACATGCTATTCATGCACTGCTGCGGCTCGACCCGCGCCCCGAGTGCGTCATCGTCACGGGCGATCTGACCGATTGTGGGCTCGTGGAGGAGTATGAGATTATCCGCACGCTGTTCGACCGGCTGCCCATGCCCGTCTATTGCGTGCCCGGTAATCACGACCGGCGCGAAGAGTTCCGGTCGACCTTTGCCGATCTCGACTATCTGCCCGTATCAGGCCTCCTCGATTTTGTGACATCCTGCGGACCCATTCGTATCATCGGCCTCGACACGCTGGTGCCGGGCGAAAGCCATGGTGCGCTCCGTCCCGAAACGCTATCCTTTCTGTCTGACACGCTCGCCGCTGCGCCGGATGCGCCAACGCTCGTCATGCTGCACCATCCGCCCTTCGAAACCGGCATTGGCCACATGGACCGGGTTGGGCTTCTTGAGGGCGTTGCAGAATTCGAGCGGATCATTGCTGACCATCCGCAAGTACAGCGCGTCCTCTGCGGCCATGTCCATCGCGCCATCCAGACCATCTTCGGCGGAACCCTATGCCAGATTGCGCCATCCGTCGCTCATCAGGTAGCGCTGGACCTGACCCCCGAGGCGGCGTCATGTTTCGTGCTGGAAGCTCCGCAATTCCTGCTGCACCGCTTCTCGCAAGGTCGCTTCGTCACCCACACGGCCCAAGTCGAACGCGCGCCGGGACCGTTCCCATTTATCCTGCCTGATGATTATCCGGGGAGGAATTAAAGCGCCATTGGCGATGGCGGCGATGTGGCCAGGATGGCGATCGGGACTGGCAGTTCTTGTGCTGTGGTCATCCCGCGCAGGCTCGTCTGATCGTCGTTCATTTAAGCGCTTCTGCACTGAGAGAGAGGGTCAACAGAGAACCTCGGCTCCAAGGTATGAAAGCGGTGACCTCAAGATGAGAAGAACTGCGATGTACTACCGGATGGAAGCCGGACATCAGCTGCAACACCTATGGCATTATGCATGAGCGTTAAGGCATTTGTACGCCGTGAGGACTCTAATGATCCCGGTCCTCGCTTTTCTATCTGCAAATTTGTTTTTTAACCTTAGCCTTAAACGGATTTCCTGATGATGGTTGCACACGCAGCCAAGTCCTGCTCGCGCCTATTGGTGAGTATTTCCTCTTCCAATTCGCTTAACCGCATCATGTGCGCTGTAAGGTTAAGAGCGATGACGTGGCTGTCCTCGATGGGAGAATGCTGCCACGCCTTGAGGTTGCTTATGACCTCTATGAGTTCCTGACGCTCGTCTTCAAGCTTAGCTAAACTCCAAATCATTGTACCCCCTGAAAGTGTCCGTATTACAAAAGCGCAACGCCCTTCCAAGGCATTGGTTTCATCGAACAACGATTCATGGTGAAAATTATTTAAATTTTTAGCTGGCGCGTTTCCGGCATCACTAAGGGTGCTCCACATGTCTGGCTGGAAAGTTGAAATAGGATCCGCAGTTCCGCAATCAAACCGGAAATGCCAGGCTGGCAACGAGGATTGGCCCAGGTCCCGGACCGGCGTACCTCTGTAGAGAGGAAAAGGAGGAGGCTTGTGACGGGCTCCTCCTTTCAATTGCGCTTCGTCTCTCGCCACGACGGCTTTGGGCCCTTCAAATCGGTTATTAAGGACGTCACCAAAGCCGCCTGGAAGCGGACGTAGCTCGTGGCCTCAGGCCGGATAGAGCGACGGTAGCTTCGACGAGGTCTTGTCCTGCGAACCACCGATCTTGCGGTCTTCCCGTGCCAGGACGTTGAGCGAGTCATGGGCTCTAGCCTCTGTGGCTTCCGCCACGGGTGCAAAGGCTGCTTTTTCCAAAGCGGCAATTGCCTCTCTGGCTGCATCCGTCATGGCCGGGTCACCACCCGCCAGCCGGCGCCAGGCAAGAACACAGCCGTAGGATCCGCGAAGATCACCGGATTTTCCCTTGCTGATTGCCTGAGCCAGCTGCTTGCGACGTTCAGAAACTGTATCGGCTGGCCGTTCCTGCTTGGACGTATTCGCCGCGACGGGTTTTCTGAGACTTTCGTCAGCACGCTGCTTTCGTCTGACATAGAGCGCTGCACCGCCGAGCGCGGCCAGGACCGCGGCGACCCCGAGACCGGCAAATAGAGAGGCGGGCAATACCTCGCTGCTTTCCTGATGTCCTTGCGACTTCACCGGAGAGGCAGGTGCAGTTTTTTGTGTCGCTGCAGTTTGGTTGTTGGCAGGTGGTATCGTTCCTTCGGCCTTGATGACCTCGCTTGGCAGGGTGGCTGTTTTCGCCTCTCCCGAGACACTGTCGGTCCAGTGCACCTTGATCTCTGGGAGCGTGATCTCGCCACCACGGGTTGGCACCACGGATACGAGAAAATCCTTTCTCGCGACGGTGCCTTCAGCTGTTTGATCTTCGCCCTTCTGCACGTCATCAAGATAAATCCGCGCGCCATCCGTGTTATCGAAGGACAGGTCGGGAAGCTGAACCGTGCTGGCACCGAGCGCCAGCAGGCTGATGCGCCGGGTCACCGCTTCTCCTTCCTTGAAAACCGGGTGCTCGGGCGACCATTTGGCGGTCAGCTTGACGTTCTTGGCAGGCAGGAACCACTGGTGTTGCCCGGAGCCGGCGTTGGGATCCGCGCGTACCGTCAGTTTGATAGGCTCTGAGCGAACGGCGAAAGGTTTGCCACTATCGAACATGTCGTTGAACATGGATGACGGGAAACCCGGGAATCCCTGAAAATCTGCGAAGGGATCACGGCCCCTCGCTGAAGGATCGGCAACGGAGCCGCGCAGGACGAAGGGGGGAATTTCGATTGCACCCTTCTCCTGAGGTTTGAGCATATAGGTGCGTTCGATGATGTTCACCGGCTCCCCATTCCGCGTCGCCTGGTTCACCCTGTCCTCTCCGCGTTGAACGAGTTCGAATGCGCTTGAATGCGGCGGGATCAGCTCGGCGCTCTTTATCGGCGCGCTGGTCTCGATCCGCACCGTCAGCGGCGGTTTCCTGAAACAGAAAAGGGCTGCCGTCCTTAAGGGTCGCGGAGAGGTTGATCGCCGAGGTACCCGTGGCTTTGGGCATGGAGCCCGCATCCACCACCTTGATGGCGACGGGCGCGCTGCTCAGGCTTCCCGCGTTGATCGCGGGAATTTCCAGTGTACCCGTCGATTTCGGCGATAGGGACACGATCCAGCTCTCGCTTTGAGACCGTTTCCCGTTGATGATTTGCGTCGACGAGGACTGCGATGTGCCCAGGATGTCGAAATCCTTTTGTAGCGGCGTGAGATCCGGGTTTGCATCCGCCTGGCCGTTGGTCGTGAGCGTCAGCTGAAACGTGTCCCCTTGCGCCACCGTGCCGCTGTCCACGCGGGCAGAGAGCCCTGCGGCAAAGGCCGGAACGGCAAGCGCAATCGAAAGAGCAGCAGCGCTGACTGTGGTCTTGAGGCTATTGAAATTCATAGTTCTGCTTCCTCTTAGTTAGAGCCAGACTGAAGCTGGGCGTAATGTTGACGAATACGGGCACGCAGCAGGCCGGACGGGTCATCAGGGACTTCGCGCAACTGTTGCTCGACTGCCTGATCGACGACCGGAGCACCGGGGACGGAAGCCTTCACTTTCTCGCCACCCTTGTCTGTGCCATTGCCTTCCAGGACACTGGACAGCATTCTCGACAGAGCGTTTTCGCTCTCCTTACTGGCTTGTCCGCTTTCGTTACCGGAAGCGCTTGCTTGCTGACGGGCCTTGGCAGCCTCCTGTGCCGCCTTGTCCGCCTGGGCAAGCCCCTCGGGACCAGTCTTGTCTTGTTGCTGGCCTGACTGCTCGCTGCCGCCGTCCTTACCCTTCGGCTTGGTTGCAGAGGCATCTTGCATTTGTTCCTGGCCTGCACCGGCGTTGTGATCCTTCGCCTTCTCAGCCGCGCTCTTCTCCCCTTCTGCCTTCGCGGATTGACCGTTCTTCGCCTCATCGGCGGGTTTCGAAGCTTCGGCAGATGCCTGGTCTTTAGGTTGTTCGCCCTGCGATGCGTTTTGCTGCTTGGCTTCTTCCTGCGAACCGCCTTCCTGGCCCGGCTGAGCGGCAGATTGATGCTGATCGCCGGACTGGCCACCTTTTTGTTTCTGCGAATTCTCAGAGGCCTGCTGCTGGTCCTGTTGGCCACCTGCATTCTGCTGCTTCTGCTGGGCTTGAGAACCGGATTGCTGACCTTGTTTGCCCTGCTGGCCGGACTGACCCTGCGATTGCTGCTGATCCTGCTTTTGACCGTTGCTGCCGGCTTGCTGTTGTTGATCCTTTTTATCGTTCTGGCCGGACTGCCCGCCATTCTGTTTCTGCGAGTTCTGAGCGTCTTGCTTCTGGTCCTGTTGGCCACCTGCGTTCTGCTGTTTTTGCTGGCCCTGGGAACCGGACTGCTGATCTTTCTGATCCTGCTGGCCGGACTGACCCTGAGACTGCTGCTGGTACTGTTTTTGACCATTCCCTCCAGCCTGCTGCTTTTGGTCCTTTTATCTCGTCTTGGCCAGATTGCTGTTGCTGCTGCTTGTTTTTCTCCTGTTCCTGCTTTTTCTGATCGTCGAGCAGCTTCTGGACGAGATCGCGATTGTACTTCGCGTCTGCATCATGAGGGTTGGCAGCCAGCGCTTGGTCATATGCGCCGAGCGCCTCCTTCAGCTGGCCGGATTTGGCAAGTGCGGTACCTCGATTGTAGGCGTTCTCGGAAAAATCCTGAGCTGCGGCCGCGTAGTTGCCCGCCCGGTAGGCAGCACTGCCGCGCCAGGAGGGGGTCTCGAACTTGCCCGAAGCCGTATTGTAATCTCCTGAGGCAAAGGCCTGCTTGCCCTGCTGGTCGGAGGTCGACCACAGGTCTTGCCAGGTTCCTGCATGGGCCTGCCGTGTCGCAATGCCGGGCACGAAATTCATGCAGACGATCAGTCCAATGGCGAAGACCAGGCCGCGCCGGAAAGCAAAGGGCAGAAGCAGGACCGGCAAGATCAGGAGCCAGTAGCCCATATCGACCCAGCTGTCGGCTTTGAAGTCCTGTGCCTTGCCCGCGGTCTCGGCCTTGTCGGTCTTCGGCAGGATGCGGTCCAGATCGGCGCTGTTTGCGGTCACGCTGGAGTAGGTACCGCCACCGGCCTTGGCAACCGCGCCAAGAGCTTGCGCATCAAGCGATGTCGTCACTTTTTCGCCAGAGCGATCGGTAATGGCCTGACCGCTTGCCGTCTGCAACGTAGCTCCCTTTTCGGTGCCAACGCCGAGAACCGAGACGGTGTAACCGGCTTTGCGTGCCTCGGCCGCTGCCTTTTCCGTTGCCGCCGCATTACCGGCGTTGTCGGCGAGCAGCACGATTTTGCCCCGCGTCGCATTCGCTCCTTTCAAGACAGACACTGCCTCGGAGATGGCGAGATCAGGCCTGTCGCCCAGTACGGGCATCAGTTTGGTGGAAAGGTCGGGGATCATCTGCGAAATCACTTTGTTGTCGCTTGTCAGAGGAGCGGCGACGAAGGGGATGTCCGAATAGATGACCAGTGCGCGCTCATCACCTTCCGTGCGGGCAAGAACGTCGCGCAACTTATGGACTGCGCTGCGCAAGCGGCTCGGCTGTAAGTCGTCCGAATTCATCGATTGCGCCAGACTGAGAACCGCAACCACGGGTTCTCCACCGGTAAAGGAGGGAACCTCAGCCTTTTCCCACGTCGGGCCAGCAAGCCCCGTCACCAGGACAACCAGCATGGCCGCTGCCACAGATGGCAGGAAGCGGGATGCGCGGGCCGTTGCGCCGCTGATAGCCAGATGCCGCAGCAGATGGGCGTCAACATACTTGCCCCAGTTGCCGCCGGTGGCGCTCTTGCGGGACCGCATGACGAGCCATAGAAGAAGGCCCGCCGGGATCAATGCCCAGAACCATTCCGGGCGCATGAAGTGGAAAAGATTGGTTTCCATGTCAGGCTTCCTTAGTTGCGGGGCCGTTATTCACCGGACCCTTGTACAAGCGGCGGTTTGCCATGAGAGCCGGAACCGTACCGATCAGCACGGACAGTGCGGCGATGAGCAGGGCGAGACCGGCTGGCCAGAAATAGAGTGCGATTTCGGGGCGCACATGCACCGGGTCGGCGCCAACCGGCTCAAGCTTGTCGATGGAGCGGTAGACCTGAGCCAGGCCGTTGACATCCGTCGCCCGGAAATATTGCCCGCCGGTCAGCTCCGCGATCTTGCGCAGTGAGCCTTCGTCAAGGTCAGAAGATGTGACCATCTGGCGACCCATCGCGGTGTCGACGGCCATCGGAGCTCCGCCAACGCCGATCGTGTAGATGCGGATCCCCAGTTTCTTGGCGAGTTCGGCCGCCCGGATTGGGTCCATCTCGCCTCTGTTGTTCGCGCCGTCTGTCAGGAGAACGAGAACACGTCCTTCGGCTGGTCTGTCCTTCAGGCGGTTCAAGGACACCGCGATGGCATCGCCAATTGCCGTTTGCTGACCGGTCAACCCGACCTGGGCCTCGTCAAGAAGCTTGCGGACGGCCTCCCGGTCGAAGGTCAGGGGTGCTTGCAGATAGGCGCGATCTGAAAAGAGAACCAGACCAACGCGGTCACCCTTGCGGCTTTCAATGAAAGCATCAGCCGCGTTCTTGACCACGTTGAGGCGGGTGGTTGGTCTGCCGCCGACAGCGAAATCCTGCTCGGCCATGGAACCGGAAAGGTCGATAGCCATCATGATGTCACGTCCTTCGGCGGGTAGCGGCACTTCCGGTCCGACATAGGCCGGACGGGCGAGGGCCGTCACCATCAGCAACCATACGAGCGAGGCAGCAGCGAGCTTCCACCATGATGTCGAAGTGCGGTCGGCCCGGCCTCCTAGGTCCCGCGACAGGCTGGCAAAGAACGGCACTTTCAATGCACCGCCCAACCCCTTGTCAGCGGGTTTGAGGAAATAGCGCAGCACAAAGGGCAGCGGCAGCAGTAGAAAGGCAAATGCCCAGAGAAAGGTAATCATCCGTTCCTCCTGATCCAGGTGGCGGTTTCGGCGCGCAGCGCCTCCGGTTCGAAATTCTCATTGGCCGGCGGGCCGTAGGGACCCGTGGCCAGAAGCGTGGCACTGTTGCTGCTCATTCCGTATTTGCCTTGCATCAGAAATGCGCTCCATGCCTCGCCGGTCAAAACATCGGCCCCGGCCGAGCGGCGGCGGGCGACCCGTCGCAGGAGGGAAGAGATCTGCGCAAGAAATTCGTCCTGCCTGTCAGGCTTGATCGCCTCAAGCTCGCGAAGCGCCAGAAAACGCGCACTCCTGCGGCGTATCCGGATCCAGACCAGGGCGACAACGCTGAGGATGCAGACGAGGGCGATAAGTGCCCACCAACCCGGCGCAAGCGGCCACCAGCCGATGGGCTGAGGCAGATGAATGTCGCGAAGCTGGGCCAGCTGCGTCTGCATTTGTGGAGTGAGTTGCGTGCTCATGCTGCCATACTCCGGTTGAGATGCGGATGGAGGATCCAGGAGGAATCGTCCGGTGTCTGCAAGAAGTGGCAGACCATGCCGTGGTGCCGGCTGACTGTCTCCAGCCGCTCTTTTCGCGCCTCGAACTCATGCGCGTAGCGTTCGAGTTTGCGTCCGCCAAGCGCCGATACGGCCAAGGCATGTTCGCCATCGGTCAGGCGCCCGCCGCGCGGTGGTAGAGCGGCATCGAAGGGATCGCTGACGTGGATGTTGGTGACATGGGCATTCACCGCCAGATGCCGAAGCTCGGTCTCCGCTTCGTCTCCGAAATCGGAGAAGTCGCTGATAACGAAGGCCAGAGTTCCTGGCCGGTTGCGGTGACGCAGGCGGCGCAGGGCATGCGCCAGCGTCGCCTCCGTGCCGATGGGTCGCTCGAGCCGGGTTTCTTCCGATAGCGCCTCCAGAAGCCCAAGCACCGAGCGCCGCGTTCTGGCGGCGGGGAAGTCCCGCAGACCGTTGCGCGTCATGACAAGTCCGCCGACACGGTCGCCGCCGTCATGTCCGGTCCAGGCCATCATGGCAGCCACTTCGGCTGCCAGATTGGACTTGAAACGGTTTCTGGTGCCGAACTGCATCATCGCGCGCATGTCGGTCAGAATGACGATGGGCCGTTCCCGCTCCTCCTGGAAGAGCTTGGTATGGGTTTGGCCCGTGCGGGCGGTGACCCGCCAGTCGATGGATTTTACGTCGTCGCCCGGCTGATACAGACGGCTTTCGGCAAATTCCATACCGCGACCGCGATAAACGGAACGGTTGGCACCCCATTGATGGGTCGCAACGCGGCCGGATGGTGCAAAGCCGGTCAAGCCGCGCTGCGGTCGCACCCGAACAAGTTCGGGCAGGGTCGCGACAATGCCTTTGAGGTCTTGGTCTGTCATGACGGTCTCCCGACTGTTCAAGCAACAGGAACCCTGTCGATCAGGGCATCGATGAAGGCGTCGGCGGTTTTGCCTTCCGCTTCGGCCTCGAAACTCAGGATGATGCGGTGGCGTAGCACGTCATGCAGGACGGCCTGCACGTCGGACGGGGTGGCGAAATCCGCACCGTTCATCCAGGCATGCACGCGCGCGCAACGGTCCAGAGCGATGGTCGAGCGGGGCGATGCGCCATAGGAAATCTGATGCGCGAGGTCCGCGCCGTACATCTGGGGACGGCGGGTCGCCTGGATCAGCTGAATGATGTAGTCGGTCAGCGCATCCGAGACATGGGTCTTCAGAGCCGCCTGCCGGGCCTCGAAGATGTCACGTTGGGACACCCGGAAGGTAGACTTTACGGTTTCAGCCATGGCCTCGCCGCGGACGATCCGCAGGACCTCTCGTTCGGCTTCAGGGGAGGGAAAGTCGATCTTGACGTGCAGCATGAAGCGGTCGAGCTGGGCTTCCGGCAGCGGATATGTACCTTCCTGTTCGATTGGGTTCTGGGTCGCCATCACCATGAAGAGTTCCGGCAGACGGTAGGTCTTCCCGGCGACGGTGACTTGGCGCTCCGCCATGGCTTCCAGGAGTGCCGATTGCACCTTGGCGGGCGCGCGGTTGATCTCGTCGGCTAGGATCAGGTTGTGAAACAGAGGACCTGGGTGAAATTCGAAGGTTCCCTTTTCCGGGCGATAAATCTCGGTTCCCGTCAGGTCGCTTGGAAGCAGGTCCGGGGTAAACTGGACACGGCACGGCTCGCCTTCGATAAGCTCGGCCAAGGTGTTGACGGCCTTGGTCTTGGCAAGGCCCGGTGCTCCTTCCAGCAGAATGTGTCCATCACCGAACAGGCCAAGGAGCAAACTGTCGATAAACGTTTCCTGGCCGACGATCCGTTTGTTCATATGATCGCGGAGCGCATCGACAAGCGCGTTGTTCGAGCGGGCTGCGGTTCGAAGTGTGTTCATGGTCATCAGAGTGCCTCGCAATCGGGCCTGGCCTTTTGCCGAGGCGCCGCGGTTTCAGGGTCAATACTTCGATGGAAGCAAGAAACCGGCGAAGGGGCAGCTACACCGCGTCCGTCCGCCACTCTGGCGGCTTAGGCTTGCAGTGCAATCTCCGCGACATATGCTGAAGAGGGAGCAGGTCTTTCAGCATGGGCGGCCCAAGTCGGCTCTTGCTTTCACGGTTCATTTCCCGAAGTCGATGAACAGTTGAGACACTAAGCGACGCAGTTTGAGGCAGCTTGCCGCGTTCTATAATTATTGTTGAAGTTGGCGTTTGGGGAACGAGACCATAACGCGCAGGCCCTGATGATCAGGGGAGCCGGGATCGATGGCGGACAGCGTGATGACGGCTTCATGTTGGTCTGCGACCGCCTTGACCAGCGCAAGGCCGAGACCGCTGCCCGGCTTGCTGCGAGCGCTGTCGAGCCGTTTGAACAGCTCGAAGACCTCATTGCGTTGAGCGTCAGGAATGCCGCCGCCGGTATCCTCAACGATAAGGTCGATCGTCTCTGGCCGGTCGGAAAGGAGAACCCGGATCGAAATGCCGGAGCCTCCATGCACAATGGCATTGCCGACGATGTTGGCGAGCATTTGCTGCACCATGCTCTTGTCGCACAAAAGCAGGTATTCTTCAGTGTCTCCTACACGAAAGTCGAGCGTTTGCCCGTTCTCCTGTGCGAGCGGTGCGAAGAATTCCAGCGTATTCTCAACAAGACCGCGAAGGTCGTTCAGCTGCATGTCCTTGCGCGGCGAACCGGCGCGGATGCGGGTGATGCGGAGAATGGTGTCGATGATCTCGTTGAGCGAGCCGGTCTCGTTGAGTGCCCGCTCGACTTGTGGGTGCGGATCGCGTCCGGCCTCTAGTGCGTCGAGGGCATCGTTCAGCAAAAGACCGACGCGCGCGAGTGGGGTTTTCAGGTCATGTGCGATCGCAGTCGTTGTCGCGCGCATGCTGTCCATCAGGCGCGATAGCACATCAAGGTTCGCGTTGATCTGAATGGAGATGCGGTCGATCTGATCCTTTCTCTCGACGATCGGTACGCGCGCATCGGACTCGCCGCTTGCAACGCGCCCGAGAACGCCTTCGATCGACCTCAATTTCGAAAAACTCCTACCACTTGCCAAGAGACCCAGAACCAGCGTTCCGAAGGTCAATAGCAAGGTCATGATCAACACCCCGGCAATCATGTAAACGCGCATCTCGTCGACGGCCTTGAGATTTCGGCCGACAACGAGCGTTGCATCGGCGAACTTCTGGACCGATATCACAAAATGACCTTCGCTCCCTTTGGCCGAGATGGACTGCAGCGTGGTGTCGCGCACACCGATGAAATCCGGCATGGTGAGATGGGCACCCGCAAGGTTGACGCCATGTTCATCATAGACGGCAGAGATGCGGTCCTGGCTGCTGACGAGGTCACTTAGCGTACCGATTGCCTTCACCAAGCCGTCTCGCCCCTCCGCGGCGTAGACGTCGCTTAAAAGGACGGCCTCTTCCAGGGTCTGCTGCAAGGTGGCATCGCGCAGAGTCTTGGTAACCGACCCTATGAAGAGTGTCCCTCCAAGGCTCATGAGAACAAGAACGCCTATCGCGACCTTTGCTGAAGTTCGAAAGGAGCTACCGGACATAAGATCAGTGAGGCGCACGAATCCGGTATCCCATGTTGCGGACGGTTTGGATCAAGGCTGTATCGAAGGGCTTGTCGATCTTCTGGCGCAGCTTGCTGATATGGGTCTCCACCACGGTGGTGCCTGGATCGAAGGAGAAGTCCCAGATTTTCTCCAGGATCATGGTCTTGCTCACAACCCGGCCCTCGGCTTCCATCAGCAGTTCGAGCAGTGCGAATTCCTTGTTCTGCAGATCGATGACCTGCCCCTGGCGGACTGCAACGCGTTTAAGAAGGTCAAGCTTGAGATCGTGGCAAATGAGTTCCGTCTTCTGGCTATTCTCTTTCGGTCGGCGGGAGAGGGCGTGAATACGTGCGAGCAACTCAGAAAAGTGAAACGGTTTGACGATGTAGTCGTCGCCGCCTGCCATCAACCCCTCTACCTTGTCTTCGAGACCGGAGACCGCCGTCAGAAAGATGACCGGCAGCGAACTTTTTGACGCTCTCAGCGCCTTGACCAGAGAGAGCCCGTCGAGGCCAGGCATCATTCTGTCGACGATGGCAAGATCGCAGGTGTTGTAGAGGCAATAGGTCAGCGCTTCGCGACCGTCACTCACCCAGTCGACCGAAAACCCCTGTTCGATGAGACCTTTGCGGATATATCCCGCCATTGTCTCATCGTCTTCCGCGACTAAAATTTTCACTGCTCGAAATTCCGGTTTGAACACAATGCCTCGCCGCTTACTAGCTACTGCTATTTGCTGTGCATGTGAATGCCGGAATTATAGGGTTTCAGGGGGCCCGCCACTTCCGCAGCCAACTCCCCGCGTGATCAGGGTCGCTACGTATTCAGAGGAATGGCCACACCAATGCAAAAGCAATGGTGTGATCACTCGCCATTCCTTCGTCAGCCCCCGGACCATTCGTTTGGGGAATTCGATCTCGGAAAACTTTGGTGTCGCCCGAGTAGGCTTCACGCTGAAGGTGCTGTTTCAATGCAGCAGCGTCATTGAAACAGCATCCTTGCGGTCGCGTTCGCCATCAATCCTCTTTACTCCAATACCAAGCGACGTATTGCTGCTTTCGGTCACGCTCCTTTTCAGCAAGATGACGCTTGATCGTACGAACATCTGATTTTTCGCCAGCAAACCAAACGAATGTCTCTCGCGGGATATTGTCTATTTCGGCTTTCAACCGCTCAACAAGGTCATTGCCGCCATTTTGGCCGTAAGTGGAGCGGTGCAACCATTCAACCGAAACCAGTTCATCGTTGCGGATCGCTTGCTCTTCCGCTGCATCCTCGACTTCTATAATTGCCTTTATTGTGGTGCCGGTTGGCGCTTCTTCCACCATCCGGGCGATGGCTGGCAAAGACGTTTCGTCTCCTGCAAAGAGGATCGATTTTGCTTCAGGCAGATGGCCACTTCCAGGTCCCATGAGCGCCACCCGTTGTCCCGGTTGTGCATCGCGGGCGAAGTCTGCGCCGGGCGTGGCGACGCCTGGCTTCGGATGCTGGAGAAAGTCGATGCTGACGAGCTTGGCCTCTTCATCCACTGAACGGATCGTATAGGCGCGCACAAGAAGTTCATCCTCCCCGTCTGGCCAGCCGATACTGCCGTTTTCCTTCAGCTTCGGCCAGACCGGCGTTCGGTGGAGTGGCGGTACAAGCAGGCGCACATGGATGTCGCCGCCGATAAAGGGTGTCACATCCGACACTTTCAGGATAACTCGACGCATGCGCGGCGTCACATCCTCAGAACCTAAGACTGTCGCCTCGTAAAAGCCGGGTGGGCGGACTTTTGGTGCAGGCTTTGACCATTCGAGCATAAACGGTTCATCACCGGCGAAATAAAATAAGTGCTCGGCAAACATGGTGCGTGTTGCGGCGAGCATTTCTTCGTTCTCGGTCCGAATTTCGATCAGTAATCGCTCATTCGCGGTCTTGACATCGATCGCCCAGTCCTCGGATCTCAGTGAGGCTCCGTGCTCCGATGGAACGACATCGGAATGCTCGACGAAGTGCTCGCAGATTTCAGCGAGCATTGCGTTGACATCAGCAGGGCTGGCGATACCGGAAAGGGTGGAGAGGTGGATTGCATTCATGATCTTGCCTGCATCAAAGGGACGTTAGGGGCTCGCGAATGGTGGCGGCCCATGGGAAGCATCATCGGTCTGTCTGAGATCGGATCGAGGAGGATCTGGCTCTCAAGTCCGAAGACTTCTCGAACCAAGTCCTGTGTCAGAACATCTTGAGGTGAGCCTGCCATGAAAGGCCGCCCTTCCAGCATTGCGACGAGGTGATCCGCATAGCGCGCAGCGAGGTTGAGATCGTGCAGCACCATCACGATGGTCGTGCCATGCGTCTGGTTGAGGTCGGTCAACAGGTCGAGGACATCGATCTGATGGCTTACATCCAGAAATGTCGTCGGCTCATCCAAAAGCAGGACTTCGGTTTGCTGCGCGAGTGCCATCGCAATCCAGACCCGCTGCCGTTGGCCGCCGGACAATTCATCGACGGGCCGTTCAGCCAGATCGAAGGTTTGCGTCGCCACGAGAGCTTCCGCAACGGCACGATCGTCGTCCTTGGTCCAGGATGCGAAAAGACCGTGATGGGGATGCCGTCCGCGGCTGACCAGATCCATCACCGTGATGCCTTCGGGAGCAATGGGTGATTGCGGTAAAAGCCCCAGTCGTCGTGCGAGTTCTTTCGTAGGAAGCCGATGAATGGCGCGGCCGTCGAGAATGACGTCGCCGCGTTGCGGCGCGATGAGGCGGGAAAGCGCCTTGAGCAGGGTGGATTTCCCACAGGCGTTGGCTCCGACGACGGCGGTGATCTGGCCAGAAGGAATGGCGAGATCCAGGTCCTTCAAGATTTCCTTTTCGCCATAACCGGCGAAAAGGTTTTTGGCCTCAAGGTGCGGACCAGTCATGAGGCAGCTCCTTGGCGGTTGCTTCGAATGATCAGGATAATGAGGTAGGGCGCTCCAAGTGCGCCAGTGACGACACCCACAGGATAGCGGCCTGGCAAGAGAAATTGCCCGACGAAGTCGCTTGCGAGAACAAGGGTTGCACCAACCAATCCTGCGGGGAGTAAGATCGAATGACGGCGTCCAAATAGGCCAGCGGCAATAGGGCCTGCCAAAAAGGCAACAAAGGCGATCGGTCCGGTGATAGCGGTTGCTGTCGCGATCAATCCCACGGCGGAGACGATAATCAGGAGGCGAGTCGATGACACATTGACGCCCAGTGCGGTGGCTGTGTCTTCACCCGTTCGCATGACCTCGAGATCGCGTGCCTTGACCAGAAGAACGCTGCCAAAAACCACAAGTGCGAGCAGCAGGGGACCTGCCATTTCGAGCTTCGCGCCATTCAAGCTTCCCGTGAGCCAGCGCATGGCTTCCTGAAGACTGAAGGCAGGGGCGCGTGAGAGGATGTAGACGATCATGCTCTCAAGCATGGCCGAGACACCGATGCCAACAAGGATGAGCCGAGCGCCCGAGACGCCGTTGCGGTAAGAAAGGCCATGGACAAGCAGTGCCACCGCGAGCCCTGCCAGCACTGCAAATACCGAAGCCGCGGGGCCGCTTATCCCGAGAATGACGATTGCGAAGACGGCTGCTGCACTCGCACCCGAGGTGATGCCGATAATGTCGGGGCTGGCGAGCGGATTACGCAGCAGGGTTTGAAATGCCGCGCCGCCCAAGCCGAAACTCATACCCGCTACCACACCAAGAACTGCCCGAGGCAATCGCAATTGGCCAACGGTAAAACCCGCTCCGGGCACGTTTTCGCCCGCAAGGATTCGCATGACATTTGACAAGGGGACATATGTTTGGCCGAAGGTGAGAGTGCAGCAGAACAGGACGAGGACAACCAGGACCACTACGGACAGCAACGCTTGGCGACGTCTGAGGTAACGGGTCCGGCTTTGTCTGACCGTTTCCGACAAGGCCGATGTCGTGGGCGCATAGGTCATAGCTTCTTCACCTTCTGCCGACGGACGATGAAGATGAAGAATGGCGCGCCGACCAAAGCCGTCACGACGCCCACTTCCAGCTCTGACGGACGCGCAGCGAAGCGACCGACGATATCGCTGAGTGTCAGGAGGATTGCGCCGCCGAGTGCGGAGAATGGCAGGAGCCAGCGGTAATCCACACCGAAGAGAAGCCGGCAGACGTGTGGCACGACCAGACCGACAAAACTAATGGGTCCGCACACGGCGGTTGTCGCGCCGCAAAGGATCACGGCGCCGACTGTCGCGATAATCCTCGCGACGGCAACGTTCTCTCCGAGACCGGCAGCCAGCTCATCCCCGAGAGCAAGCACATTCAACTTCCGAGCAGAGAGCATGCAGAGTGCGAAGCCTATGATCAGAAAGCCGTAGACCGGCTCCATGCGCTCAAAAGTAGCCCCTCCAACTCCTCCGATCTGCCAGGAACGGATACCCCCGGCGATATCTGCCCGCGGTAGAACGATGGCGATGACGAGTGAGGAAAATGCAATGGCGGTTGCGGTGCCCGCCAGTGCCAGTTTCAAAGGCGTAGCGCCGCCGCGTCCCATTGAGCCGATGGTATAGACGAAGATGGAAGTTGCCGCCGCGCCGAAAATTGCCAGCCATATGAAACTGTGGGCTGAGCTAATTCCGAACCAGGCAACCCCAACCACGACGGCAAGAGATGCACCTGTGTTAATTCCTAAGATGCCGGGATCGGCCAAAGGGTTGCGGGTGACACCCTGCATCACGGCTCCGGCCAATCCGAGAGAAGCCCCGGCAATCAGCGCCAGCACTGTTCGCGGTATCCGCGTTGCGACCGCTGCCCGATCGAGAGTGGAGATGTCGCCCGTGATAGCGGCCAAAACGTCTGCCGGTGGCACATCGCGTGTTCCCACCATGAGCGAAACGAGCGCAATAAGCGTTAAGCCCCCCAGAACCGCAACAAGACATAGGAGCCTCGTGCGCTCGGTTACAGTGAACCTCGGTGGCTGTGCCAGTTGCAGCACGTCGCGCGCATTCATTCCGTTTTTCTCGCTGCTTCCGCAAGCTTGGCGACATAGGCGGGCAAGACCCACGTGATGGAAAGAGGCGTGGGATTGGCCGCTGTGCCGACCGGATCGCGACCCAAAGTCACGATGGCATCGTGCTTGACTGCGGGCATGCGTGCGAGGAGGGGATTGGCCTTCATCGCATCGACAAGTTGCTGATCGCCGTAGGTAACGACAATGTCGACATCGTCGAACATGTCGATCTGCTCGGCGCTGATTGAGCCAGCGAAGCTGCCATTGGACGAGGCCTGAACCACGCTTTTGGGCATGGAGAGACCAAGATCCTTGAAGAAGCGAACTCGTGTGTCCTGTGATGTGTAGAAATTGACGACGCTGAGATCGGTCGCGTCGAGATGTGTCACAAACATCGCGGACTTGCCCTTCAACTCAGGGTATTTTGCAACTTCTGCTGCGATCTTGTTCTCGATGTCGGCAATGAGCGTTTCACCTTCAGCAGCCATGCCCAGACCGGCACTATCGAAACGGATGGTCTCGCGCCAATCGGTGGACCACGGCGCCTGCGGATAGGCAACCACCGGCGCAATCTGGCTCAGTGTCGCGTAGTCGCTTTGGTTCAATCCTGAATAGGCGGCGAGAATGACGTCTGGTTGTGTCTCGGCCACCGCCTCGAAATCAATTCCATCACCTTCATCGAATAAGCGAGGTGTTTTGCCGTTGAGTTCCTTAAGGCGCTCCGAAACCCATGGCAGCAGGCCATCGCCGTCATCATCGCCAAAATTAGCCGCCGCCATGCCGACCGGGACAATCCCCAACGCTAGTGGAACTTCGTGATTGGCCCAAGCAACCGTTGCAACTCGGAGCGGTTTTTTCGCGATCGTCGTGGTGCCGAGCGCATGTTTGATGTCCAGCGGAAAGCGAGCCACGTCATCTGCTGCGGTCTGCAACGAGGTCATGCTCAGGAGTAGGGCTGCAAGCGGCGCGAGCTGATGCAGTTTGACCCGCATGGTCCTGTTCCTTTCATGTTAAGTTGACTGTCAGTCTCAGCTTAATTTCGGGAGGTCAAGCAATTTGAGGCTTCACTCACGATCCGACACTTGATTTTCCGGGGAATTTTACAAAAGAGAGATATATACAATACTGGATTTATTTTATCCAGTTATAGAGCGATTGACCGGCGGCGGCCTGCCTCGCATCCTGAGATGGCGGAGCGCTTATCGGTCGGCTCCAGACGATGACCAGGTCATTGGCGGGAGTATCTGAACGCCAATTTCCGGATAGAAGCATGATCAGCGCCATTCCCGCCTCCAGTAAAATTCGAGCTCTCCTGCGATATCGCACCGCAACCCTTCTTAGCTGCACGGCAATCATCACATTGCTTCCGGCTTTCGCAGTGGCGCAGGACGCGAACGGGGATGCCACCGTGCTGGAGACGATTACCATTCAGGGGAGTAGCCAGTCGGATAATGACTCGAAGTCAATTGTCGCGGAACGATCGAATGCCGTCGGCAAGATGCCGGGGGAAATCTTCACCACGCCAGCCACTGTCTCGGTGGTGACCTCCAAGGAAATCGAGCAGCGCAAGGCCGACAGCATCGAGAAGGTGGTCCAATACACGGCTGGCGTGACGACCGACTACTATGGTTCGGACGAACGGTACGACTACGTCAAGATTCGCGGCTTCACGCCCTTCACTTATCGTGATGGCTTGATGGTAGGGCGCACCTGGACCGGCGTGAAGGAAGAACCCTATAGCTTTGAGCGGGTGGAAGTGCTGAAAGGCGCTAACTCCACGGGCTTTGGCGTTTCGGATCCGGGTGGTGCAATCAACTATGTGACGAAGAAGCCGCGCAGTGAGCGCTTTGGCGAGATATACGGCACCACCGGCTCTTACGCACACAAGGAAGCAGGCTTCGATTTCGGTGACAACCTCACGGAAGACGATACGCTCTCATACCGCCTGACGGGCAAATTCGAGCGCTCTGATGGCGAGTTCGATTTCTCGAGCAATGATGAGAACTTCGTTCAAGGTGGCCTGACATGGAGGCCGACGGACGCGACGTCGCTTACCTTCGTATTCGATCATCTGGATCGCGATGGTACGCCGAGCAGCGGCGGTCACCCACTCTTCACAGACTTCAACCGCGACCGCTTCTTTGGCGAGCCATCTTACAACTACGATACGACGAACCGGAACACTTACTCCGTCATGTTGGAGCACGATTTCGGCAATGGTCTGTCGTTCGGCTCCAACGCTCGCTACAGCAAGTCGAGAAACGGCTTTGGCTACACCTACATCTATGATGCGCTCGGTGCAGGAGATCCCGACGATACGCGGGTCAATCGCAACTACTTCGGCAGCGACGGTTCGGCCGAGCATTTCATTGCAGATGCCCATCTCCTTTACGAAACGGAGTTCGAACAGGTCGAAAGCCGCACTTTGGTTGGCGCCGACTACAGCAACTTCAATTCTCGGGGCGCGAACTATTATACCGCTGCACCGCAGATCGATTTCACAAACCCCGTTTTTGCTGGTGGTCCCGGTCCTCTTTCGCCCTATAGCAGTTCGAAAAAGGATCAGGTCAATGGAGGGATCTATCTCCAGCAGGACCTGATTTTCAACGACCGCGTCACAGCAAGCCTCGGGCTGCGCAATGACTGGCTGGATCTTGAGGATAAGAACCTCAACACCGGCACAACCGCGAGCGGCACGTATAGCGAATTAAGCAAGCGCTTCGGATTGAGCTACAAGGTGACGGATGAGCTTGCTGCCTATGTCAGCTACGCAGAATCGGTGGCACCGCCGACTTCGGGGAAAGAACCGACCTATGGCAAGCAATATGAGGTCGGGATCAAGTATCGGCCAGATGCAATTCCAGCCCTCATTACCGCTTCGATTTACGATCTGACGCTGGAGAACATCACCACCTATGAGGCTCCCGTCTACCTGCCGAATACGGTGAAGGAGGTCCGTCATCGGGGCTTCGATCTCGAAGGCAAGCTCGAGCTCACGTCCAACGTCAACTTGATCGGTGCCTACTCCTATATCGACTCGAAGATTGTGGACACTGGCGCAACCTATAACGGCAAGAGGTTTGCTCAGGTGCCGGAGCACATGGCATCTCTTTGGAGCACCTACACCTTGGAAGGAAGCGGCGAGCGCGGCGACATGACTTTTGGAGCTGGAGCGCGTTTCACAGGGTCCTACTACTTCGACAACGCCAATACGCGCAAATCAAAGGGGGCGGTCGTTTTCGACGCATCGTTCTCTTACAACATTCGGGAGAACACCACTTTCCAGCTGAATGTTAACAACGTCTTCGATGAGAAGCACATCGCCAACAACGATGGCGGTGCACTCTACTACAATCCCGGACGCACCATCTACGCGTCGCTGCGTCAGACCTGGTAGTCGGTCACAGTCCCGGCGCTAACGCCGGGACATTCTCACGTCAAAAGGTGTTTTCGTCGCCACGCGGCCGGCGTATCGCCTGTGAGACTGCGGAAGACCTTGGTTAAATGCGCCTGATCGGAAAAACCAAGTTGCGCGCTGACATCGGCGATGCTCACGCTGGTATCGCTCAACATGCCTTTGGCAAGGTCGATACGGCGGGACAATTGCCACTGTAGCGGTGTCATCTCTGTGGTTTGCTTGAAGACGTTGGCGAACCAGCTTTCGGACAGGCCGACAACATCCGCCATTTCTCGTACGGTTAGACGTCGACCGCCGCAATTCGCAAAGTAGGTTGAAAGCCTGTTCAGTTGAGCTTGGGTCAGACGCCCGCTTGCAGCCGTCTTTTCCTCATCAGCCGCATGCAGATCGAGGAGGCCTGTTACAATGCTGCCGACCAAATTTTCTGCGAATGCTGGGTGTCTGGCGCTGTCGTCCAGTTCATCGACAACCAGATTGGCGAGACTGATCAAAGGTCCCGGTTCTTTGAGCTCAACCGGCCTTTTTGAGACGGCACGAGCAGCAGACGATCCGACGATCGGAGCGATGTAACGCATCAGCCGATCCTGGTGCAGATGCAGATCAAGGTGCGAAAAGCGATGGCGCCGCGTAAACTTCGTCCACAAGGGCACGTGGGCAGGGACATAAATCGCCGAGGCCAACCCCCGTTCGAAACGATCGAAACGAGATGATTGATCGGAAACGCGTATATGGCTGCTGACATCCTTGAAGAACAGCATGATGCGAGGGTCTGGCGAAAGGTAATATCCACTGGCGCCAGCGTGACCTTCCGCCTCCCAGTGAACGCCGACGATGCCATCCAGCGAACGCCACCTTGGAGGTGAAACGGCCTGTATGCCCTGTATTTCGGTTTGCATTGCGTGAAGATATGTCACCGCACACGCCTTTCAGCTGTCGCCAAGATCTGAGAGCTGGATAAGTCGTCACTTCTGGACACAAAAATCCGGGCCGTCAACAAATTATGAGGCGAATGATCAACATATCTAAGTGACAGCGCGCAGGATTATGTCATCCCGAATATTGCGGAATCGCTTGTGCAGTACTCCGAACGCTTTCTCGGCGGCGTGGGCAAGATGTTTGGGCAAGTCCCAGAGGCAGATGCTGCGGCGCGAGTTGAATCCGAGTGGCATTTGTTTCAGTGCTGTGGCCGCGCTTTCAGCGCGCGTTACTCCTGAAGTGTTGCGACGAAGAAGGGATTCTCGCCCATATGGATGACAGTTGGATCGTCGTTCCGATCCAAAAGAATATAGCGCCTGATATCTCCCTCAGGCAGTGAAGAGTTGATGATATCGTCCTCGCTGAGATTTCGGCACACAAGCCGCCTGACAATCTCCTCGACATGACGTTCTTCGAGGTGTCCAGGTAGCTCCCATCGGTCAGCCTCTAGCGTCCCTTCATATTTGACCAAAACCCATTTTGCCATCTGGCCCTCCTTTGCGGTCTGCACCTCTAGTGCTGAACTCTCAGAGATAGCGTTTTATTGCGTCAGTGTGATTATGGTGCGACCGCTATGTCATATTGCGGAGGACGGACAGCGTCGCTCTGTTTGGGTAGGATATAGGATGTTGCCATGGCGAGTATGGTAACCCCAACGGCTGTTGTAGCGAGATAAGTCTTCATAGGCTCCTCCCCGTTCAGACGTATGACAATCGTTAAACCGCTCAAGAGGTTCCGGTCTGTCGTCCAAGAGAAATCACGACAACGTCAGTTTTTGAATTAGGCTTCACCCTGACGCTGTCCTGGAGATTGCTGTTACTCCCGGCGTTCAATGATTACAAACGCTTGGTGTTTTATGCGAGGCGATCGTTGGCATGGTCTCATGCAGACTATGGCGCTAAGGCCGCCTCGTCGCAGTCTCACGAAACGGTCAAAGCCGCTGCTTGTAACTTGCCTGTGCCTCGCTTTCGCTTTCTGTTACTTGAGCGAAACGACGCTGTCCTTCACATCCGGCAGTGAGGGGATAATGCCGCTTTTGGCATACCACTCGGCAACGGCGCTGATCTGCTTGACGTCTGCCTCTGTCACGGCGGTCGTTGGAACCGCATTGTTCTCGCCGATTTTCGACGAAAGATTGTTCGGCACATTCATCTCCTTTGCCCACACAGCACCTGCCTCTGCCTTGTTGGCGATCGCCCAGGCATTTTCGGACTTGATGACGTCGAAGACGAGTTGGAGTTGGTCCGCCTTCGAGGTCGAAAACTCCTTGCTTGCAACGAGAACGACCGCATTGTCCGATTTGATCGCCGCACCATCGGCCACCACTTTTCCGTCATAGGCGGTTTCGGCAATGGTCAGGAAAGGGTCCCATGTTGCCCAGGCATCGACATGGCCCTGGGTAAAGCTCGGTCCGCTGTCGCTTGGGCTGAGGTAGACGCGCTCGACGCTTTTCGGATCGACGCCATTTGTCTGCAGACCTTGCATCAGAAGATACTCGCCGGTGCCGCCTCGATTGACGGCGACCTTCTTTCCGGCAAGGTCCTTGATCGAAGCGATGCCCGACTCCTTCTTCACGACGATGCCCTCGGCGCTCGGCGCCATTTTCTGGTAGGCGAAAATAACCAGCGGAATTTTGGCCGAAAGGGCTGCGATCGCTGACGTCGAGCTGCCAGCGGTGATGTCGATGCTGCCAGCGTTAAGCGCTTCGAAAGCGGGAGCTGCTGCGGGGAAAGGGCCGGCCCATTCGACCTTGATTCCCTTTTCCGCGAGCGCTTTTTCCAGCGTACCGCGGGATTTGGCCAAGGTGATATCGTTCGGGCCGCGCAGCCAGCCGATACGGATCGTCTGCTCGGCCGCTTGAGCGGCCGGGATAAAGCCCGCCACAGAAGCCGCTACGATAAGGGTGGAGAGGAATTGTCGCTTGGTAAACATCAATATATCCAGTCTGCTGCTTGGGCTTGGGAGTGAGGTTGGGCTTCAGGCATGGGAAGGTTCGACACCAAGTTCGCGAAGAAGCTCGGTTTCGATGGACATCAATTCAGGATCACCCCTATGGCGGGGATGGTCGGCGTCGATGCGTATTTCACGTGAGATCCGTCCCTGATCGAGCACCAGAATACGGTCCGCGAGGGCGACAGCTTCCCACACGTCGTGGGTGACGAGCAGAACGGCGGGCCTGTGCTTGCGCCACAGTTCGAAGACCAGATCGTGCATGCGCAGCCGGGTCAGCGCGTCGAGGGCCGCAAAGGGTTCATCGAGCAGAAGAAGGGCGGGTTCGCGCACCAAAGCACGTGCCAGCGCTGCCCTTTGCGCTTCGCCACCTGACAAGGTCAGTGGCCATGCATCTTTCCTGTGAGACAGGGCGACATCCGCCAACGCCCGCTCCGCACGCTTTTGCGCGTCCGGCGTCTTCACGCCGAGGGCGACATTCTCGATGACGCTCTTCCACGGAAGAAGCCGAGGCTCTTGAAACACCACAGATCGCCTGGAAGGTATCTCCAGCTTTTGCGCAGGCGCCGCGTCCAGGCCGGATAAAACCCTAAGCAGGGTCGATTTTCCCGAGCCGCTGCGGCCCAAAAGTGCAACGAATTCACCTGGCGCGATGGAAAGGTCTATACCATCCAGAACGGCAGGGCCGCCGAAGGAACGATGAAGCTGTCTGATGTCGACAAGGTCGCTCATGCGATCACCTGCGGGCGCCAGCGTAGCGCATAGGCCTCAATGATGCGCACCAGTCCGTCCGTCAACAGACCCATGATCGCGTAGACCAGCAGGCAGACGACAATGACGTCGGTCTGCAGGAAGTCGCGCGCATAGGTGATGATGTAGCCGAGGCCGCTCGACGCATTGATCTGTTCACCGACAACGAGGCTGAGCCAGGCGACGCTGAGACCATAGCGAACGCCGACGAGGAGCGACGGCAATGCGCCCGGAATGACAATGTGGCGGATGATGCCCATGGTCCCAAGATCGAGCGTCTGGCCTGCCTCGATCAGCTTTTTGTCTATTCCCCTGATGCCGCCATGCAGTGTCAGATAGACCGGAAAGATCGCCCCGAAGGCGACAAGGCCGATCTTAGGGGCTTCGCCAATGCCGAACCAGAGAATAAAAAGCGGAAGAAGGCCGAGGAACGGCATGGCCTTGAGCATCTGGATCGGCGGGTCGATCACCGCCTCTCCAAGCCGCGAGAGGCCTGACAGAAGCGCCAGTGAGATGCCGATGACGACGGCAATCGAAAACCCGGCAGCCACGCGCAGAAACGACACGGCAAGCCCGGTGATGAGTTCCCCGGATGCGATCAGGCGCGCCGCCGTCGCGATGATATCGCTCGGGGCTGCCAGTATACGAGGAGACAGAAAACCCGTCACGCTCGCAATTTGCCAGAGAGCGACAAGCGCAATCGGGGAAGCGATGCGTGCACCGACATTCCATAGCCGGCCCTGTGCATTGCTGGGCTTCGGCGTGCGCTCGATGTTCTTCCGGTTCTTATGCGCGGACGCCATTGTGTCAGACATTGGCAGGCTTTCCGCTTAGATCTCGATCAAACAAAGTGGACCATGTGAAGTGCTTGCGCTCCGGCGCGACGCGGGCCACGGGGAGACGCGGCAGTACCAGTTCGCCAAAGCGGTAGGCTTCCTCAAGCAATGGCATGCCTGAGAGGATGAAGGTATCGACGCCGATCTTTTGATATTCTTCGAGCGTGCGGATCACCGTGTCGGGAGAACCGACAATAGCGGTGCCCGGTCCTGGACGAACGAGGCCTACACCCGCCCAAAGGTTGGGGGCGATCTCCAGATCGCGCAGATTGGCAGGCTTGATGCCGCCATGCATGGCGCTCATGCGCTGTTGCCCGACCGAGTCCGTATTGGAGACGAAACGCTGGTTTGCCGCAATCGCCGCGTCGTCCATCTGATCATAGAGGTCGGCAGCCGCCTCCCATGCCTTTTCATCGGTCTGGCGAACAATCACATAAAGCCGGATGCCGTAGGTGAGCTCACGTCCATATTCGGCGGCTTTGGATTTGACCCTTTGAACCTTCTCGCCCATCTGTTCCGGTGTCTCGCCCCAGGAGAGATAGGTTTCGACGTGCTTGGCCGCGACCTCCATGGCGCTGTCGGAAGAGCCGCCAAACCAGAGCGGTGGCGGCTGGATCGAGGTGCCTGCTGGAAGTGCCAGCTTGGCACCTTCCGTCTGGAAATACTGACCCTTGTGGGTGACGCTCTCGCCAGCCATCAGCCGGTGCCAGATCGTCAGATACTCATCGGCCATCGCATAGCGCTCGTCATGTGGCAGCATCATGCCATAGGCACCCAGCATCTTGGCGTCGCCGGACACGACATTGAGCATCAGCCGTCCGTTCGAAAACTCCTGGAATGTTGCCGCCATCTTGGCCAGCAGCGTGGGCGCGATCAGTCCGGGGTGGAACGCTACGAGGAATTTCATTCTCTCGGTGTAGGGCAGGAGGGCGCTGGCAAGCGGCCACACATCATGCGCGCCTGTTGCAAACAGAGCTCCGGTAAAACCCAGATGGTCGTAGGCCTGCGCAAGCTGCTTATAATAACCATAGTCGATGGTGCGGGAGCCCTCCGGTTTCCAGGGATAAGCGCCGTCGGGTGCACACATGTACCAGAGCACGTTCATGTCAGAGATCTCCCTCATCCACCGGATAAATGGTCAGTTTTGTATCAAGGTCGCCGTGGTGAAAGAGCGTGTCGGCCTCTTCCTGCTGTTCGCGCAACAGAGATTGATCTGCCGCATCCACCTGCCAGTTCCGCTCGGAAACCACACGTGTCCATGCGCGCCGTTCCGCCTCTTCACCAGAAGGGGACAGAAGCTCGGCAGCCTTCTCTGGATCTTTGGCAATCTGGCTGCCGAGATGCTTCAACTCGCCGGTGAAGTCCTCTAAAGCTGCCTTTGTCAGTCCGCGGTTTTCGATTGTCCAGAAAGTGGAGCGATTGGGAATAAGCGTCCCGCATCGCGCAAGAACGGTGAATTCGCCGCTGACCAGAACCTGCTCCAGATGCGGTGTCATCGCAACCCAAGCTGCCACCGAGTTTTCGCGCAGCGCCGCAAGAGAGTCATTCGGCGACATATCCTGACGAATTGTGTCCGTCAGGCGCAGTCCGATCTCTTCAAGTTGCTTGGCCAGAAGATAGCTGAGAAAGGAGCCATCGACGAGGGCAATCGGTTTTCCCTTCAAATCCGCGACTGAGCTGATGTCTCTTGTTTTTGAAACGAGGATCGCACCATTCGTCGGCCTTGGGGCAGATGCAGCCGCATAGATGACAGGCAGCCCGGATGCTTTTGCGAGGATTGGCGGCGTCGATCCGGTGCCGCTGATATCGAACTCTCCCTTCGCCAGCCGCGCGCCGGTTTCTCGGCCTTCGGCGTAAGCGACGAATTCCGGTTGCATTGTTGAAAACGCCCCTGGCCAACGAGAGGCTAATGTCAGATGGAGATTGTTCGGATGGTGACCAATCCTAAAAACCAAAACGCGTCCCCTTATTGATCTTCTTTATATAAATTTATATAATGATAGTGCGAGGTGCGCGAGAAATTCAACCCTTTCTGAGCTAGGGCAGACGGAAAAAATTTCCAAGATTGGGAGCGATGAGAGTGAAAAAAGACGAGACCGGTAATGGGGGCGAACGAAGACCGCATGTTCCGAAGGTGAAATGCCGCGCTATCGGTACGGCGTCCGATTTTCTAAAAGCGATGTCTAACCCGGTACGCCTTTCCATCCTGTGCGTCCTGATGGAAGGCGCGCGGACCGTCGGCGAATTGGAGGAGATTCTCGACGTTCACCAGCCCACTCTGTCGCAACAGATCGGTGAGTTGCGGGACGCTGGCATCATCGTTGGAGCGAGGCAGGCGAAAGCGGTTCTTTATCGTTTAGCAGACCCGCGTGCAGGGCAGATCATCGGTCACTTGAGGCTGCTGTTTCCAGATGCCGACGCCTCGGCAATCTGGAAGGGAACGCAATTCACCTCATCAACCGTTACGCCAATGAGTTGATCAACGTTCTTCTCCTAAAGAATGTCTGATCCGAGGTCCTCAGACGGAACCACGTTGGTAACTGTCATAGGTCGACGGAAAAGCAGGAGACCTACTCTGCCGCCACCGCAGTTGCTATCGAGCGGCGTTGAACAAGCAGATTGGCCTCGTTGACGGCCTGATCCACGCGTGCGCTGACGTTGGGGGACGGGACACCTTCTGCGAAATCCCGGCTTGAAGCATAGATGGCCGTTGGGGTCACGAAGGCCTCGAAGAAGGCGAAAAGGGGTCGCAATTGGTGCTCCACCATCAGCGAGTGACGGTCCCCTCCGCCTGTCGCGGTCAACAGGATCGGTTTGCCGCGTAAATCCGCAGGGTCGAGCAGGTCGATGACATGCTTGAAAAGCCCTGTATAGCTGCCCTTGTAGGTCGGGGAGCCAATGACGAGTGCATCGGCTTCAATGATTGTCTGTACGCGCTTGCGCGCCTGCGGGTCGAGATCGGCGACCGAGCGAGCCGAAAGCAATGAGGGGCCTAGGTCCTCGATATCGAAAACGACGTGGTCGAGACCAGCGCGCTGTGCCAGAGCCTCAGTGACGCTTTCGACGAAGCGTCGCGTGCTGGAGGGGCGTGTCGTGTTGCCGGAAAAGCCGACGATGAGATTATTGCTCATTGAAAATCCAATTGATCTGGTAAAGCGTTTCCGCTTGAGTTTTGCGCTTCACGCCGTTTTTACGATGGCAAGACTGGGCGGGTATGTCCGCACGCTTTCGCCCTTGTTCCAACGGTCAAAGGCAGCCTTGCCAAGGATCGCAACGGAAGTATCCTCCTGGGGGGCGTGGACGAGGACGGATTGAACGTCGCGGAAGTGGCGTTCGAGACCCAGATCTTCGTTGAGGCCTGGATTGCCGATGCCGCGAACGGCGATCTGAACCGCTTCCCTGATCTGGCGTCCGGCAAGAAGCCGCGCGCGGATCAGGCGCTCGGCGTCGCTCAGATCGCCATCGAGCGCTCCGAAAATGATCTGTCGCGCGCCGGATACCAGAAGGTCGATTTCACCGGAAAGCGTGATGAAGCGCTCCGTCTTGGCAATGGAACGGCCAAGATTGGTTGGAACACGCTCGTGGGCGAAACGAATGAAGGCGTCCTGAGCGGCTTCTGCCGCGCCGAGATAGATCGCTGTCAGCGCAAGCGTCATGGCGGCATGGCCTCGATTATCCTGTTCGGCGACCGAAGGATCGACGAGATCAAGCACGTTTTCCGCCGGAATCTCGACATTGCTGTACTCGACGTCGTGCGAGCCGGTTGCCCGCATTCCAAGGCTTTTCCAGTTCTCGATAATGGTGATACCGGGCAGGCCGTTTGGAACGACGAAGGTTCCGACACGCGGCTGCGGCTCATCCGTATGAGCCCAGACGAGAAAATGTGTGAGACCATGCGCGCCGGTGACGAAACGCTTGCGGCCGGAGATCGACCAGCCATTCGCCGTTTTCCTCGCAACCGTGGCCGGAAGGCCGCCGCGTGCAGGCGAGCCGAGTTCGGGCTCAACGCGAGCGGCGTTCAGCAAGAGTGGCTTTTGCCTGGCCTTCGACAAGAGCTCCTTATAAAGCCCCTCCGGCCAATGTCCTCTCTTCGCCTGGGCCAGATGATTGAACAGGGTCATGGCGGTGATGAGTGCGACGGATGGATCGCCGCGCCCCAATGCCGCGAGAATATGCGCCGCCGTGCTGAGCGTCCCGCCCTGACCGCCATAGCGCGTCGCGACGGTGCTTTCGAGAAGCCCCGCCCGATGAACCGCGTGTATGCCGGCCCAGGGGAATGTGCCGGTGCGATCCGATTCCGGTGCGGCCTCAGCCACCTCACGAACGGCGTAATCGAGTGTGATGGGATCGTAAGACATGCGGGCAACGACCTTATGGCTGAGGGAGCGAGGCAGTGTTTCGCTGCGGCCACCTCTTTGACTTGAGAGGAAAATCCGTCCGATCGAGGCACCGGACGGCATGGTTGCGGCATGGCGCTCAGGCGGCCGCCTTGCGCTTGGCGTCCTCGCGCTCGCGGATGCCGTCGCGCACCAGCGGCAGGATGTATCGGCCGTAATCGACAGCGTCGTTATAATTGTCATAGCCGCGGATCGAGATCAGATCGCAGCCGAGATCGATGTAATCGAGGATGGAGTCTGCGATGGTGCGGGGCGATCCAACAAGCGCCGTCGTCGCGCCGCTTGCATTGGTCGCGGTCACGGTGGGGTACCAGAGCGCCCGGTCATGCACATCGCCGCGCTTGGCGATATCGAGAAGCCGTTGGGAACCGATATTGGCGGGCGTCGCCGCATTGAGAGGACTGCGGGAGAGACCCTTCTGGCGGTTGGCGTTCAACTGGTCGAGTACGCGATGCGCCTTCTCCCAGGCAAGGTCATCGGTCTCTGCCACGATGGGGCGGAAGGTGACCCAGATGCGCGGGCGATCCGTTCTTCCCGCCTTTGCCGCTTCGGCATAGATACGGTCGATCTGTTCCTTGGTTTCTTTCAGCGGCTCACCCCACAGGCCGAAGATATCGCAGAGCGAACCACCAATGCGGTAGGCCGCATCGGACGAGCCGCCAAGCGAGATCGGGATCACGCCATTGGTTGGACGAACAGCGCTGCGGAACTGCTTGAACTGGTAATATTTGCCATCGAAGTCGAAGGGTTCTTTCGACGTCCATGCCAGCCGAAGAATGCGGATATACTCTTCCTGGCGCTCATAACGCTCTTCCTTATTAAGAAAGTCGCCCTCACGCGCCTGTTCTTCATCGCTGCCGCCGGCAATGAAGTGAACGACGACGCGTCCCCCACTCAGCTGGTCGAGCGTCGCAAGCGATTTGGCCGCAACTGTCGGGTAGACGGTGTTTGGCCTGAGCGCGACGATGATCTTGATGTTCTTGGTATGGGCCAGCACTGTGGCTCCGATCGTGAAGGGATCGAATGACGACGAGGAGTAGGGGATGAGTGTGTAGTTGAATCCGTAGTCGTCCAGTGCACGCGCATAACGTTCCAAAAACTGTGGATCGACCGGCGCATCGGGAATAGGGTTCAAATCATTGGACGCGTTGGGAAAACTGACGCTGATGAATTCCGCAGCCATGGGAGCTCCTTGAGGTCTCTGTAAATCTGCATCAAGGCTAGAGGGACGGGAGCGAGCGAGGAAGACAGGTCTTTCTATTTCTATGGAAATTGTAGAAAATATTGCCAGCCCGTCTCCCGCGAGCGAAAACCTCGCGGCCCCTATTCCTGCCCTTCGTGATGTTGTGTGGCCCGCCATCCTAGAGAGGGAGCGACCGTGGTGACGAAATCCGTGAGCAATCTGATGTTTTCGGACAGTCTAAAGGCAGGAGGCAGGAACAGCACGAGTTCGTCTGCCGCTGCCAGTCCCGGATCACGGAAGACCTGCTCTATTACCTCATCAGGCTTGCCCTGAAAGACGGGAGAAATCATTGCTCCCGCGGGCGGGCCTGCAGGCGGCAACGCCCCCTTCGGACGCGATGCTCCGATCCCGGCCGTGCGCCGCTCGAGGTCATAGGCTGCATAGGTCGCGCGCAGTTCCGGGGTCGTGCTCACCAGAATGGATGCCGCCACGGCAACCGGCGGCGGTGTCGTCTTCCAGAGGCGAAGCCAGTGGCTGCGATAAGCCTCGATGATCCTTGCCTGATAATGGCCGAAGCTTTCTCCGTCCTCCTGATCGTGCAGGACCGTTCCGCAAATCAGGCCGATGCCGAGTTCGGCGGCTTGGATCGCCGAGGCGATGCTGGAAGAGCCTTGCCGGATGCGGCTTCGCAAGCTGGGACTATGCGGCGTAACGCGCAACTCAGCCCCTGGAGCAGCGCCTTTGTCCTTCTCCGTAACAGTGTGCAGAACTTCCCCGGAGATGGCGGCGAGAAAGCGGGACTGACGACGCTTTGCCTCTGTTCTGGCGTCCGTCTCGACCGCGCCGAAAACGGCATCGAATGCCCCGTTCGCTCCCGTCGCAAGCGCAAGTTCCAGTCGACCGCCTATCAGAAGATCGGTGGTTCCTGCCGCCTCGGCCAACAGGATGGGGTCTTGGTAGCGCATGGGAATGACGGCAGAGCCAAGCGTGATGTGGCGCGTATGTTGTCCGGCGGCCGCGAAGAAGGGCAGGGGCGAAGACAGGTAGTGGTCGAAATGGCGTTGATAAGCCCAGCCTGATTGATAGCCGAGCCGTTCGGCCTGCTTGAACAGTTCGATACCTTGCCTCAACCCTTCGGCCGGGCCGTCATCGTCATTGAACGACACCCGCGTATTGAAACCGAGCCGTTGCTTTGGCCGGAAGGAGGCGGGGAGGTTAAGAGACGGCGCCGCCATATTCATGCGGTGTACTCCTTCTGACGGGCAGGCCGGATAAAAGGTGCAGCGGACGTTCCAGCCGTACCGGAAGGGATCGAGTTCAGCAGTGATACGGTGTAGTCGTGCTTTGGATTGCCGAAGACGTCCGAAACGGTGCCGTGCTCGACGATGCGTCCCTTCTGCATGACCGAAACGGTATGCGCGAGTTGACGAACCAGCGCCAGATCATGCGAGACGAAGACATAGGTCAGGCCGAGCTTTGCCTGGAGCGACAAGAGGACCTCGACAATATCGGCCTGGACGCTGACATCGAGAGCCGAGGTCGGTTCATCCAGCACGATCACGTCTGGTTTGAGAACGAGGGCGCGGGCGATCGCCACACGTTGACGCTGCCCGCCGGAAAGGGCGGAAGGCTTGCGCTGTAGCAGATGCTCGCTCAAGCCGACATCGGCAAGCGCTTGCCTGACGGCGGCATCGCGCTCTTCGCGCGTGCCGATCTGGAAACGGTCCAGCGGCTCGCGAACGAGCTGCTCGACCTTCCATGTGGGATCGAGCGATGTAAACGGGTTTTGATAGACAAGCTGAAGATGCCGCCATACGGATCGAAGCGACGAAACGTCCCTGCTGCTGACTTGCTCGCCTGCGACAGAGATCGACCCGTTTTCCGGCTCGTCCAGCCCCAGCAGCAGGCGGATGGTCGTCGTCTTGCCGGAACCGGATTCGCCGACAAGCGCGTGAGTCGTTCCGGCGGGCAACCGAGAAGGAGATATTGTCCACCGCCGTCAAGATCTTGCCATCGACGGAAAAGCGCTTGGTCACGCCGTTGACCGAGATTTTCGTCTTACCCTTATCGCCGAGGCGATCGAAACCGGGATCGCGTAAGGTCGCATAGCGGCTCGGATTGAGCGCGGGAACGTCGCCATGCAGCTTCCGGGCATAGGACGAGGTTGGTGAGGAGAAGACGGCAGATGTTCGCCCCGCCTCCTGTACGGCACCGTTCTTCAACACGATCAGGCTTTCGGCCCGTTCTGCCGCGATCGCAAGATCATGGGTGATGAGCAGCATGCTGATGTTCATGTCTTCCTTCAACCGCGACAGCAAGTCGAGAATGCGTTTCTGCACGGTGACGTCGAGCGCCGAGGTCGGCTCGTCGGCGACCAGAAGCGAAGGCCGTGGCAGGATCGCGAGGGCGATCAGCACGCGTTGCAGCATGCCGCCTGAAAGCTGGTGCGGATAGGACTCGAAGACGCGTTGCGGGTTGTCGAGACCGACCTTTGCCAAAGTATCGAGGATCAGCGATTTGCGCGCCGCCGGGTCTGCTTGATCGGACAACGCAGCAGCCTCCTGAGCCTGTGATCCGATCGTCCTCACGGGGTTCAGCGCGTTCGCCGGGTCCTGCGGAACAAAGCCTATGTCACGGCCTCGAAGTGGCCTGAAACGACGCTCCGAAAGTCCGAGAATATTCTCCTTTTCGAAGAGGACACGACCGGAGGCGCTTGCCCCATTGGGCAGAAGCCTGAGCACCGCCTTGGCGATCGTGGATTTGCCAGAGCCTGATTCTCCGATCAGGGCGAGGCTCTCGCCCTGCCGGATCTCGAAGCCGACACGATGGACGACTTCTTGCCGGCCATAGGAGACCGAGAGCTCTTCCACTTTCAGCAGAGATGTCGCAGGCACGAGTGTTGGAGCGGTGAAATCGGTTTTCTGAAAGACGGGTCTCAATGCGATTTGCGAAGCCATCGGCTGATCCTGTTTGCAGAGAGGACGGTCACGATCGTTACGAACGCGGGCGCATAAACGAGCCAGGGCCATTTGAGATAGTCCTTGCCGATCGAGATCAGCAGGCCCCAGTCGGATGAGGGTGGTGGGTCGCCGTAGCCAAGGAAGGCAAGGCTGGCGATGACGAGAATGGACTCGCCGAATTGCAGCACCGCAAGCGGCAGCATGGAGCGGGACGCATTTGGAAGAACGTGGCGAAGGACGATGAAGCCGCGCGAGCCACCGAGCAGAAAGGACGCCTCCACAAAGGTAGCCTGACGCGTCTTCATCACTTCGGCGCGTGCGACGCGGGCAAAAAAGGCAATGGCCGATATGCCCGTTGCAATCGCTGCGTTGATGGTCTCGAAGCCGATGGCGGTCACGACGATGACGGCAAGCAGGAATTTCGGGATCGACAGCAGCACATCGACAAAACGGGCGAAAACGACATCGACCCACCCCCCGAAGAAGCCTGCGAGAAGGCCGATCACCCCTCCGATGACCACACCGATGATGACGGCCACGAGCGCGCTGGAGACGGATGATGCCGTGCCATAAACCACACGCGAATAGACATCGCGTCCCAGATGATCCGTTCCGAACCAGTGCTCTAGACTCGGTGCGAGCAGCTTGTCTGCCGGAACGCCATTAATAGGGCTGTGGCTGGTGAAGAGTTGCGGCGCGACCGACCAGGCCATGACGATTGCGATGACCAGAAAGGAAAGCGCGACGGTCGCCGGGATGTTGAGACCTTTCAGTCGTTCCAGCGGACTGGCAGCGGAGATAGTATCGGAAAAAAGGCTCATGGCTTTGCTCCTGCTTCCAGTGCGGGGGCAGCGTCATTGGCGACCCTCTGGCGGCGCTTGCGGTCGACGATGAGTTTCACCCTCGGATCGAGAAGCGGATAGAGAAGATCTGCGATCAGGTTGACGACGACGAAGACGACAGCGCCGAGCGATACGATGGCTTGCAGAACCGGCAGGTCCTGCGTGCTGACCGATCGTTGCACCAGGCTGCCGATCCCTGTGCGCCCGAAGACGGTCTCGGTGATCAGAGAATTACCGAGAAGTTCGCCCACTGTGAGCGCGATCACGGTGACGACTGGAAGTGCAGCGGGCTTCAGAAGATGGCTGGTGAAGAGGCGAGAGGGAGGGATGCCGCGACTGCGGGCGACGGCTGCATAATCCTGCTCAGCTTCGTGATCGAGATTGGCGATCAGCACTTCGGCGATCTGTGCGGAAAACGGGATACCGATAGTGACGGCGGCGAAGAAAGTCGCCCAGAAACTGTCCGGCTCGATAACGCGAAACAGTCTCAGCTGAAAGCCGAAGAGGTGGATAAGGAACAAACCGATGACGAAATTCGGCGTCGATAGAAACAGCGAGGGAAAGGCGCGCAGCACTCCTTGCCCGTACTTCTTCGGCACCACCTGCGTTCCATAAGCCACTGCGAAGGCCAAGGTCAGTGCCACTGCAATGCCCGAGGCGGCAAGGACCAGCGTTGAAGGCAGGACCTCGGTGATCAGCGTCGAAACCGGCCGGTTGGAGCGCATCGACATGCCGAGATCGCCGGTCAGAAAGGCCGAAAGCGAATTCCAGAGCTGGACGAGGATCGGCTTGTCCAAGCCTTGCGCTGCAATGATTTCGGCGATTTCCTGTTCGGTAAAGCCGTTTTGCGGATTGCGCAGCACGCTGGTGATCGGGTCGCCAGGCAGGATGCTGACGACGACGAAGGTGAAGACATAGGCCAGAAGGATGACGATGATCGCCTGGCCGAGCCGCTTGGCGGCGTAGGTAAGGTATGCGTTGCTCATAGCGTCACCTCCTGGCTTTCATCTCACTCGGACAGGTCGGAAAGGTAGGCGGTGTAGTAGCTGGCATAGGCAATGCCGTTATAGACTTCGCCCTTGAGCTTCGGTGACTGAACGTAGATGCGCTGAACGATCTGTGTCCGCGGAATGAAGTAGGCCTGCTCCAGAACATATTGCTGCAGCTTGTCGAGCAGCGGCTTGCGCTCTTCGATCGAGCCCGCGCCGGCGATCTTGTCGCGTAGTTCGTTCAGCACGCTGTCGCGCTCATCCAGTGCAAACCAGTTTTCACCATTATTGGCATTGGTCAGGATGCTGGCGACCGTGCCCGCGTCGATGAAGCTGCGCGTGACTTCGTAAGCTGGAACCGCAGACCCGCCGAATTTGACCTTTTCGCCGAAGGTCACGACGTCGTAAGCGCGGATATTCACCTTCCAGCCCACCTTGCCAAGCTGCTGGGCAATCAGCTCATCGACCGACTTGGAGGTTGCAAGATAGGGGTTGGAGTGAAGGGTGATCTCCAGCGGTTTGCCATCCTTGACGCGCACGCCGTTGGCACCCTTTACCCAGCCCGCTTCATCCAGAAGCTTTTCCGCCTTGTCGGGGTTATAGGCGAGCAGGTCGCTATGGTCGGTCGCGCCTGGCACATTGCTTTGAATGAACGAGGTCGCGAGCTTCCAGTCCGGTGTATAAACGGTGTCGATGATCTCCTGGCGGTTGATCGCCGCCTGAAGCGCCTGGCGAACCTTCACATCGTCGTAAGGCGCAAGCTTGGTATTGACCGCCCAACCATTGACGAAGCCGAGATAGCGCGGCGTGGCGATTGTAAAGCCTTCTTCCTTCAGCGACTTCAGTTCCTGGGGAGAGGCATTATAGGCGACATCTGCCTGGCCGGACTGAACCGATGCCACGCGAAGCGACGGCTCGGAAACGAGCTTATAGGTAATGCTGTCGAGATAGGCAGGACCCGTATGGCCGACCGCAGCCGGTCCCCAGTTGTAATCCTTGCGCTTGACGAGGGTGACATGATCGCCCTCCTTCCAGCTTTTCACCACATAGGGGCCGCTGCCAACCGTTTTGCTGAGGTCCGCCTGCACGCTCGCAGGCTGGGCGATCGTCTTGGGAGAGATGAGGATCGAGCCGTGATAGCCGAGCGTCGGAATGAAGCCGAGCGTTGGCTTCTTGAAGAAGACCTTCACCGTTTTCGCATCCACGGCTTCGGCACGGTCATAGGTTTTGGGGAAGAGGCCGATCGGGTTGATGCCTTCGTTCTTGCGGCCCGCATACCAGATGTTCAGATTGGCAACGACGGCATTCGCGTCCAGGGGTTCGCCATCCGAAAAGGTCACGCCGCTCTTCAGGTGAAGCGTGAACTCCGTCGCCGTGTCGTTCTGCTCCCACTTCTCAGCGATCCACGGGCTCACCTTGCCCTCGGCATCGACATAGACCAGCTTGTCGGTGACATGGCCCCAGATGTGGCCCTGAAAGCTCGATATGGCGCTGTTGTTGGGAATCCATGTATCGCCGAGGGAGTCGATAAGGAATGTGATATCGCCGCCATCATGCGGGCGGTCCGCTGCCTGTGCTGGCAGCGGTGCGGTGGCCGAAAGGAAGAGCGCCGCGGAGGCTGCGATCGACGCCGTGACCAGCAGCTTGCGTCGGGAAAAAGAAGGCAGTGAGAGATGTCTGACCATGATGTAGTCCTGAGTGAAATATTGAAAATCTTGGGATGATCTGGCTGTCGAACGGCCCCGCAAAGCATGCGAATGTCCGTCCCCGCCGCGCACGCGACGAGATGTCGAAAGCCCATCGATGAAAGGAAGAGCGTGCTGTTAGCGCTGGCCAGAACGTGTCGAACGCTTGCCAGCGTTAAGAGCGCGCTCGCTTCTACATAGTTCGGTCATGAGCAGCCCCCTTGCGTTGATGGGTTTATCTTGACGCCTAATCTAACAGTGACGCGGCAGAGAGAAAGACTGGTTGTTCTTTTTCTATAGTTTTAGGGGATTAATTTGCCGCCATTTTCGCTGCTGGTTGGATTGCTGTTTCAGCGCCGGTTGGAACCAGTGCCGGCCGGCTTTGAGGCGTATCGGCGTGAGACCGCCAATTTCTCGTCGCCCGTTCCGAAAGTGATGGCCTCGAAGATTCTCACCTTCGGCGGTTCGCCCGCATAGCGCTCGACCTCGACCCTGGCGATCTGGCCGGTCGAGCCCTGTGCGAGTTTCGAGGTGCCGATATCGCGGGTCAGAATGTTGGGGTTGCCGTGGATGCACATCGTGCGCTTTGCCGCGGGATCGTCCGGCTCGAACCAGGCACCCGTCGAAAGCTGCAGAACGCCTGGCTTCACGTCGTCGCTCAAGAGCGCGCCTGCGAGGCAACTGCCTCTTGCATTGAAGAGCCGGACAATATCGCCCTCGGAAATACCGCGTCGGCTGGCGTCCTCCGGATGAATACGAACGGGCTCTCGGTCTTTGATCTTGTTGGAACGGCTGAAATCGCCATAGTCGAGCTGGCTGTGAAGCCGCTGCCGGGGCTGGTTGCAGACGAGGTGAAGCTGATAGAGATCTGCTTCACCTTCAGTTTCGCTTCGCGCCGGGTACCAGCGTGGATGGCCCTTGCAGTCGTCATAACCGAAGCTCTCGACCGTCCTTGAGAATATCTCGATCTTTCCCGAAGGTGTCGGCAGCGGCGCGGCCTCCGGATCTGCCCGAAAGGCATGGGCCGGGCCGCCATCATCAGCCTTCGTCGGCAGGACAAGCTCGCCGCGCTGCCAGAACGTTTCGAAATCCGGCGCGTCGTGGCCCTGCGCTTCCAGCGCCGAGCGGGTTGTTTCGTAGAGAAAGGCCAGCCATTCGCGGCTGCTGCGCCCTTCGGTAAACTTATCTGACTTTCCGAGTTGCTGCGCGATTCCGGCGAAGATATCGTAATCGTCTCTTGCCGCACCGACGGGATCGATCAGCCGTTTCATTGCGATCATCAGCGGGTCGCGGTCTGCAGCGCCGATATCGTCACGTTCCAGCGTGGTTGTGGCCGGAAGCACGATGTCGGCATGTCGCGCCGTCGACGTCCAGGCAGACTCGTGAACGATGATCGTCTCAGGACGCTTGAATGCCGCACGCAGGCGATTGATATCCTGATGGTGATGAAACGGATTGCCACCCGCCCAATAGACCAGACGGATATCCGGATAGCGTAAGCTGTGGCCGTTATAGTGAAACTCTCCGCCGGGATCGAGAAGCATATCGGCGATCCGGGCGCAGGGAATATAATCTGCGACAGGATTTTTGAACTGGTTGAGTGTCGGTAGAGGAACCGCCAGCAGCGTCTTGCCGATATTGCCAAGCGCGCCGAGCGAGTAGGAAAAGCCGCCGCCATCGAGCCCGATCTGGCCGAGCATCGCTGCCAGCACGATCCCCATCCACACCGGCTGTTCGCCAAAATCGGCTCGCTGGAGCGAGTGACTGACGGTGATCAGGGTGCGGTTACTTGCCATTCTTCGCGCAAGGGCTCGGATCGTTTCAGCATCGATCCCACAGATTGAGGCTGCCCAGTCCGCGCTCTTCGGCCGGCCGTCTTCTTTTCCCAGAAGATACGTCTCGAACGTGTCGTATCCCACGGTGTAGCGCCGGAGAAATGCGTGATCATGTAGCCTTTCGGTAACAAGCGTGTATGCCAAGCCAAGTATAAGCGCGACGTCGGTGCCGGGTGTGATCGCCAGCCATTCAGGTTTCAGGTCTTCGGCAAAGTCGTCCCTCAAGGGACTCACGGAAACAAAGCGAGCGCCCCGCTTTTGGGCGCCCGTCAGCTTTTGCCGGACCAGATGCTGGCTGATGCCGCCGCCATGGACGTCGGCATTGCGGATCGCCATTCCGCCGAAGGCCAACACAAGTTCCGTGCTGCGCTCTATCGCGTCCCAGGTAACGCTCTTTCGGTCGAAGCTGTCATACGGTCCAAGGACATGCGGTATGATGACCATCGCCGCGCCTGAACTATAGGTGTTGACGGACCGTACATAGCCGCCCAGCACGTTCAAGAAGCGATGGATCTGGCTCTGCGCATGGTGAAATCGCCCCGCACTTGCCCAGCCATAGGAACCGCCAAACACTGAAGCCGGGCCATGGCGACCATAAATGCGGGCAAGCTCTGCCGCAACGAGCGCTTCCGCCTGTTCCCAGGACACTTCCACGAACTCGTCGGCGCCGCGCCGGTCTCTGTGATTGCTACCGGCTTCCAGCCATCCGCGTCGGACCGCGGGATTTCGGACACGCGCAGGACTGTCTGCAATGGCAGGCAGATTACCGAGCAGGGGCGAGGGGTAAGGATCACCTTCGTGCGGTCTGATATCCAAACGGCCATTGGCAAGGCGTCCGGAAAAAGCGCCCCAGTGAGAACTGTGGGATTTGAAGACGTTCATTGTGACCTCTCACCCTCACGGGAGTTCAAGCGCGCTGTCCGGCCAGAATTTTTCCGGGATTCATGATTCCAGCGGGATCGACAGCCTGCTTGATGACCGCCATCAGATCGACCGCATCGCCATGTTCTTCGCGAAGATAGGCGATCTTGCCGGTGCCGACGCCATGCTCGCCGGTGGAGGTGCCGCCTGCCGATAGCGCGTAGCGAACCATCTTCTTGTTGATTGCCGCGACCTCGGCAAGCTCTTCGGCGTTGGTCGGATCGACCGCGAAGACGACGTGGTAATTGCCGTCCCCCACATGCCCGAGAATAGCGGCTGGAACGCTGCATTCCTTCAAGAGCTCTCTTGTAGCGACGATGCAGTCGCCGAGCTTCGAGACCGGCACACAGACATCCGATGACCAGCCCTTGGCGTTCGGTCTCTGCGATACTACAGCATAAAAAGCGTTATGGCGGGCCTTCCATAGCCGCTTACGCTCCTCAGGGGCGTTTGCCCATTCGAAGTCCTGTCCGCCATTCTCTTGGACGATTGACGACACCATCTCGACCTGTTCCTGCACGCCCGCAGGCGAGCCATGAAACTCAAAGGCCAACGTGTCGCGGATTTTGAGATCGAGTCCTGAATAGTCGTTCACGGCTTTGATCAGTCCGCGATCCATCAATTCCATGCGCGCCACAGGGATGCCGAGCTGCACGACCTGGATGGCTGTCGCGACCGCCTGATCGACACTTTCGAACGAGCAAAGCGCTGCCGAGATGGTCTCCGGTATGCCGTAAAGGCGAAGCGTGATCTCGGTGATGATCCCGAGTGTGCCTTCCGAGCCGACGAAAAGCCGCGTCAGATCGTAACCTGCCGAGGATTTTCGTGCCCGGCCGCCAGTCTTGATGATCTGTCCGCTCGGCAGCACCACCGTCAGCCCGAGAACGTTTTCGCGCATGGTGCCATAGCGCACCGCATTGGTGCCGGAGGCGCGGGTGGCGGCCATGCCGCCGAGTGAGGCATTGGCGCCAGGATCGATTGGGAAAAACAATCCCATATCCCGCAGGTCAGCATTCAGTTGCTCCCTCGTCACCCCGGCCTCTACGGAGCAATCCAGATCTTCCGGGCTGACACGGAGGATTTTCGCCATGCGTGAAAGATCGATGGATACGCCCCCTTGAACTGCAGCGAGATGTCCTTCCAACGAAGTCCCCGCACCAAAGGCGATAACCGGCACGTTCTCTTCCGCGCAGAGCCTGACGATCTTCGACACTTCCTCAGTGGTTTCGGCAAAGACGACGGCATCGGGAAGGGCGGCTGCGTGATGGGCTTCGCCTTGCCCGTGTTGCTCCCGCAGAGCAGTCGACGTGGAAAATCGCTCGCCAAGCAAACTCTGCAAGGATTGCGAGAGGGCGGTGGACAATCTGGTCATGAATCATTCCACTAGATGCGAAACGTCGGCCGCTCTCTTGAGGTAGACGGGCTGCCAACGCCTTCGCTATGTTGCCGTTCAGGCTGCGAGACGTTCACCTTGAAGATGGCGGTCCAGGAATGGAAGGCTGTCCTGACCCCAGTAGAGCTCATCCTCATAGCGGTAGGTCGGCACGCCGAAGACACCTGCCGCCTTGGCGGTTTCGTAGCTTGCCTTCAGTTGCGCCTCTATTGCCGGGCTTTGTCCGAGTTCGTCCAAGGCGGCACCATCGAAGCCCGCTTGATCGGCAATCGCGCGTCGAATGGCCGAATTGCCGATATCTTCGCCGCGCACCCAGAATGCCTCTTGCAGCGCCAGCGTCAAAGTGAGCCAGTCTTGCCCGGCCTCGATAGCGGCCGCTACGAGAGCACCAGCCGGTGTCGGATCGGCAAGAGCCGCCCGGTTGTCGAAGCTAAGCCGCTTACCGCGCAAAGCGGCCCAGCGTTTGAGGTCTTTCACCCAATAGGCCCGGCGTATCTCTGGCCGGTTGCGGGAATAGATGGCGCCATTTTCCTCGATCAGCGGAATGACATGGGGCTTGATGGTCGCGCCGTGTCTATTTGCCAGTGCCACAAAGGGCTCAAGGCCGATGAAGGCCCAGGGTGAACCGATGCTGAAGAAGTAATCGATGGTCTTTGTCATCATGCCTGCTTTCTATGGGTCTGGAGAAGAGGGGAGGCCGTATCGAAAACGGCAAGCGCGCAATCGCGCGCCAGCAGGACGGCCTGTGGATCGCGCCCGACGGCAACGGTCGCAAGCGCTCCCTCGTAGAGAAGTGAGAGATGGGCGGCAGCCAGATCATCGAGGATTTCTGCCTTGCCCAGAACGACGGAGAAAATGTCGCGGACCATTGCCTTGTGACGCCGGGCGACCGAGCAGACTTTCTCGGATTCGCCGTGTTCGGCGACGGCGAGCGCGAAGGCGCAGCCGCGAAAATCCGGGCTGTCCGCTTTCTCATAGAGCCGTTCGAAGATCGATTGGATTTGCTCTCTGGGAGACAGCGCGGAGGATAGAACCTCGGTCAGAGACTGTATAACCCGCTCATGGCGCGCTGAAAGATAGGCGGCAACGAGATGATCCTTGGAGGGGAAGTGGCGGTAAAGCGTGGCCTTCGCGACCTTCGCCTCCTCGATGATGCGGTCGATGCCGACGGCCCTGATGCCCTCGCGATAGAAAAGGGTGCCGGCCGCTGTGATAATGTGGTCAGATATGGCTTCTTTCATTGCACCACTTCACGCTGCCGAATTGAAATTACTGGTAACTGTACGCCCTGGATGTATTGCAGGGCCTCCACGGGCCGGTTCTTCGCTCCGATCCAGTAGCGCGGCAATCGTCTCCAGCGGCAGCGGTTTTGTGAACTCGGCCTTTTCGGCAAGCTGACCTGCCAGACGTTGAACGGCTTCATTATGAGGGGTCAGAATACCGTGAAGACGCCCAAGAAGCACGATCTCGCCATTGAGGAAATCGACCTCGCTCGAGGCCCCCCGCGTAAAGCTTTGCCATGTCGATTGCTGGCCGGGAGCAACCCCGCTGTCGGGCGCGATACGCCAGTGGGAGATATCGATGCTACGCTCTGACGGTGATGCGAGAGTGTATCCCGCGGCGTGCAGTGCCTGCGTTGCCTCTTGAACGAGCGCCGTACTGATCTGTTCGCGAAGGGCAACGTCACCATCGAATAATTCCAGCACATTGCGGACATTGTGGAGCAGCTTTGCTGCCTTCCACCGGGAAATATCGCTGACGGCTTCGGCCAGATATCCGGCCTTGGTGAGGTCGGCGGCGATCTGGTCGCTCAAGGCATCGCGTCCTGCAGGAAAACGCCCGACCGTGACGATGCCAAGCTCAGGGTCTCCCGCGACTGCAACTGTGCCGGTCTCGGTGAAGAGGGCAGGCGTCAGAATACTTGCCCCGTAAACATTGGCAAATGTTCGAAGAGCGGCAGCTTCGGTGGCAAGACCATTCTGGAACGTGACGATTGGCAGGGATAAGGCGGCCGGCAGGGGTGAGCCGGCGACGGCGCGCCACGACCAGTAAGCCAGCGCACCGGCGGCATCCTGGGACTTGACCGTGAGCAGGAGAATGTCGTCCTCCCGCAACTCTGGCGGCTCTGCCAGGTCAAAGGCCGCAAGGTTGATCTGTCGCACGCCCCCAGGTCTGCGGAACGTCAGGCCGTGGTGTTTGATGTGTCTGATTTGAGCGCCCCGCCCGACCAGGACATAATCAATTCCGGACAAGGCAAACTGGGCGGCCAGACTCGCGCCGACCGCGCCGGCTCCGATGATGACATAACGTGGCATTTGAAGCCTTCTGCTTTGGTGGGCGATCAGGGTGAGTAGATGAAATCTACGATCACGCCAGCAACCTAGGAAGACCGGTCATTCTATTTCTATCAAATTGGTGGAATAATCTTCCGCGACGGCCTTCGAAGGAGGGATTGGGTTCTTCGACGCTCCCGCGATAAGGTTTGTCAGCGCGCCGATAATGACAATGATGTGCTTTCCGATCGCAATACTGCCGGAAGGCGCGCGCGATCACACGAAGAAGCGATTGGTTGGTCTCGGCAGGCCAAGATGGTCTCTCAAGGTTGCGCCCTCGTAGTCTTTGCGGAATAGGCCGCGCCGTTGTAATTCCGGCACAAGCTTACCCGTTACATCCTCCAGGCCTTGCGGGAGGAACGGGAAGACGCAGGTGAAGCCATCCGCCGCCTGTTCGTTCAACCACGTCTCCATTTCATTTGCGATCGTTTTCGGCGTGCCGATGAAGGCCAGCCCCGCATAGCCGCCATAGCGTTGTGCCAGTTGTCGCACGGTCAGTTTTTCCTGCTCGGCAAGCCGCAGCACCTGCGCGCGTCCGCTCTTGCTGGCATTGGTCTCAGGGATTTCCGGCAGTGGGGCGTCGGGATCGAAACCTGAGGCATCGTGGCCGAGTGCGATGGAAAGTGAGGCGATCGCGCTGTCGTAATGCACGAGGCTATCGAGCTTGGAGCGCTTGGCCTTCGCCTCTTCCACGCTGTCGCCGATGACGATCATTGCGGCGGGTAGAATTTTCAGATGCGCAGGATTGCGACCGGCGGCGGGCATGCGGCCCTTGATATCGGCATAGAGCGCCTTGGCGGTCTCTAAATCACGTGGTGCGGCAAAGACGACTTCGGCCGTTTCAGCAGCCAGTTGCTTTCCGGGCTCCGACTGGCCCGCCTGCACGATGACGGGCCAACCCTGTACCGGACGAGCAATGTTCAGCGGTCCTCGCACGCTGAATTCTTCGCCCTTATGGTCCAGCACATGCATCTTGTCTGGATCGAAGAAGATGCCGCTTTCCTGATTGCGGATCATTGCGTCATCGGCAAAACTGTCCCACAGGCCGGTGACGACGTCGAAGAATTCGCGCGCACGCTTGTAACGTTCGCCATGCTCCACATGATCGGAGAGACCAAAATTGCGGGCGGCATCGGGGTTTGATGTGGTGACGATGTTCCATGCCGCCCGTCCACCGCTGATATGGTCCAGCGAGGCAAACCGGCGCGCGACATGGTAGGGCTCGTCGAAGGTCGTGGACGCGGTTGCCGCAAGACCGATCCGTTCCGTTACCGATGCCAATGCCGATAAGAGGGTGAAAGGTTCGAACGAGGTGACCGTATGGCTACGCCTCAAGGCTTCGATGGGCATGTTCAACACCGCCAGGTGATCGGCCATGAAGAAGGCATCGAACTTTGCTCGCTCCAGCGCCAGCGCGAAGGATTTCAAATGGCCGAAATTGAAATTGGCGTCGGGATAAGCACCTGGATAGCGCCATGCACCTGTATGAAGGCTGACCGGGCGCATGAAGGCAGTGAGGTGAAGCGATTTCGACATGAAGTTGATCCCGATAAGACGAGGAGGCGTTGCGCGCAGAACGTTGCGCGGACCTTATATCGAGACGGGATAGCCGTCGTACAAGAGAGTCCCATCTCTCACTTTTTTCACTGCAACCGAGCACGCAACAATGAGGACAGGGCAGGAGAGTCTTGGTCACCCGCCCTCATCAGCTCAGCGTCGGCGTGATGTGTCGGCCCACGGCACGAAGCGGCGCTCTATAAGTCGAGCAAGCCATTCGAGTGCGAAGGCAACGATGGCGATGACTGCTATTCCCGCAATGACAATATCGGTGACCAGGAACTGCGCAGCCGACTGGATCATGAAGCCGAGGCCGCGGGTGGCTGCTACCAGTTCGGCTGCCACAAGTGTCGACCAGCCCGTGCCGAGCGCGATGCGGATGCCGGTCAGGATCGACGGCACGGATGCAGGCAGCAAAACGCGTGTCAGGACCTGGGTGCGGGTGGCGCCGAAGGCACGGGCGGCATGGACGAAATCCTTTGGCACGGCTTTGACACCTGCACTCGTCGACAGGATGATCGGTGGCAGCATGGAAAGGGCGATCACCGTTACCTTCGAGGCTTCACCGATGCCGACCCAGATGATGATTAGCGGAAGGTAGGCCAGCGGTGGCAGTGGCCTCAGGAATTCTACGATCGGGTCGAGAACGCCTCGACCGACGCGGCTGAGAGAGATCAGCAGGCCGACGGGAATACCGATGGCGAGTGATACGGCCAGAGCGCCAAGCACGCGACCGAGACTTGCGGCAAGGTGTTCCAAAAGCGTGGAATCCACGAAACCTGTTGTGAGCAGCGTGCCGAAGGAGGCTGCGACGACCGGTGGAGAGGGCAGAAAGACTGGCGAGACAACGTTGAGGGCAGACGCTATCCACCACGCTCCCAGAAGCGTGAGACCAGTTAGAAACGAGATCACGAGGGTTGGGACGCGCAGGCGCGACGGCGCGGCTTCCGGCTGTCCGGCCACGGAGTGGCTTTCTGCTTTGATCTTTGCAGGGTGAGTGTCGGCAAGGATCGTCATGCTGCAAGGTCCTCATCGGCTGTATCGTGAATAAGCGCCGTCAGCCCGTCATGCATGCTGCGGAACAATGGAGACTGACGAACTTTGCGTGGATCGGCTCCGGACAGGATTTCCTCGGCGAAGCCGCTTTCGAGGATCGTGCCGATCCGGCCGGGATTTGGCTGTAGCACGACGATGCGCGTTGCCAGCAGCAATGCTTCTTCGATGCTGTGCGTGATCAGCAGAGCGCCGGACTGGCTCGTCTTCCATATGTGAAGGAGGAACAGCTGCAGTTTGGTGCGGGTCAGGGCGTCCAGCGCGCCAAGCGGCTCGTCGAGCAAAAGGAAGCGAGGTTCTGCGGCAAGTGCGCGGGCGATACCGACGCGCTGGCGCATTCCGCCCGACAGTTCCCATATGCGCCGGTCGCCAGCACCCTCGAGGCCGACCCGGATCAAGAGATCATTGGCGATCTTGCGGCGCTCGGCGAGCGGTAAGTCTTTCAGCGACAAGGGGAGGGCGATGTTGTCCCGGGCGTTGAGCCAAGGATAAAGCGCGTCGTCCTGAAAAACGACGGCTCTCTCTACTCCAGGGCCGGATATCGGCTTCCCATCGAGCAATATGGTGCCGGAGGTCGGAGCTTGGAAACCGGCCGCCAGATTGAGGAGGCTTGTCTTGCCGGAGCCCGACCTGCCGATAACCACAACGAACTCACCGCTGGTGACGGAGAGGTTGATACGCTCGAGGACCGGAACATCGGGTGACGCTTTGCTCTCGCCCGGATAGGTCAGGCTTACAGTGTCAAAGGTGAGGCGGCTAAGCATGGATTTCCTCGCATTACGACGGGAAGAACCGGTACGCATCGGCGTGCCGGTTCTCGGGTACGCTGAACAGATCAGAAGGACAGTTTGGCTGCGTCCTGAACCCAGCGCGGAGAAACGTATGCGCTATAGTCATCGAGTGTCGCGGGGATTTTGCCTTGCTCCTTGAGGAAAGCCGAGGTCGCAGCAACAGCCTTGACTGTTCGTCCGCCGAGCAAATCGGCACCAGCCTGCTCTTGCAGCGTGGGGAAGATGTAGCCCTTCAGAAGTGCGGGAACCTCATCCTGCTTGGCACCGGTAAGGCGTGCGATCTTCGCAGCTTCCGGCGACGTCGCGTTCCAGGCTTCAGGGTTGGCGCGGTAAGCGGCGGTCGCATCGCCCGTCACCTTGACGAAGGCTTTGACGAGATCAGGATGTGCGTCGGCAAAACTCTTGCTGACAATCCATGCATCGAAGGTCGGGCCGCCCCAGTTGGCGACATCGGCGGAGGTGGCAAGCACGGTGCCGGTTTTCTTGATCTCGGAAAGTACCGGGTCCCAGACATAGGCGCCATCAATATCACCACGCGCCCACGCAGCAGCAATCTCCGGCGGGCGAAGGTTGAGGATGTTCACCGTCTTCGGATCAATGTTCCAGTGCTTCAAGGCCGTCAACAGGCTGTAATGGGCCGTCGATACGAAGGGCGTGGCAATCTTCTTGCCTGCTAGGTCTTCCGGCTTGGTAATCCCTCGAACGGCAAGCGCTTCGGCCTCACTGATCAGGCCGACGAGAGCAATGGTTTCAATCGGCAACTGGCGGCTTGCGGCGGCCGCCAGCGGCGAGGATCCTACATAGCCGATATCGATCGAACCGGATGCGATGGCGGCGATCACATCCGCGCCTCCATCGAATTTCTGCCAGTTGATCCTGGCTTTCGTCGCTTTTTCGTAAGCGCCGTCCGCCTGCGGCACGCGGGATGGCTCGACGATTGGCTGATAACCGATGTTGGTGGTCGTCTCTGCACTCCATGCGGGTGTGGAGACGAAGGAAGTGCTGACGGTAGAGGCTGCGACGAGAGCGGCGAAAGCGCGACGGGAAAGCTTTGTCATGAGTGGTTCTCCATGTGATATCTCATGACATTCAATTTATGTAATCTATTCATTTTATAGAGAGATGAGCGGCCGCTTATCGCCTTATCTTTGGGCGTAACATTCTAAATTTTCGCGTATCTGCAGGAGAAATTTCGCAACACCGCACTCGGTGGTACCAACTTGGGGTGCAGGCCCCGAGGCTGGGTAGCGGAGTTGGATGGAGTGAGCCTCAGTCAATAATTTCGCGGTGCTATCACCCTGTTGGAGATCAATCTTCATTGCTAGAGATGAGTTTCGAGTAGCGGGAGAAGCTCTTTCCCCTGCCGCTCGATCTCTCTCAGATAAGGCGTATCCGACAGTATGAACTTCGTGATGCCGAGCTCTCGGTACTTGTTGAGGGACGCAGCGACATCCGCTGCTGACCCGACCAGCCAGGTGGTCGCCGCTCCACCGCCGCCGACGCGTCCCGGCGCTGTATAAAGGTTGTCGTCCAGCACATCACCTTGTTGTTGCAGATCGTATAATCGCTGCTGGCCCACGGCGACAGACTGCAGATGGTCGTTCCAGCGCGCGCCGCTGCCCTTTGCCATTTCGGCAACCCTGTCTTCTGCATCGCGCCAGGCTTCCGCGGTCGTGCTTCGAACGACAGTGGTGATGCGCAGGCCAAATTCCAGTGGCGGCAAATCGCGGTCCAGCCGTTTGCTGAGGTCCTTCAGTCGCGCGATACGGTCCTTTATGGATTGCAGTGGTTCGCCCCAGAAAAGTTGAACATCCGCCTCCGTTGCCGCGACCCGTTCCGCAGCATCCGACGCACCGCCAAAGTAGAGCTTCGGATGCAGCCGACCTTTCCTCTTGGTGATCCGGGGCTGAGCAGTCGAGTTGGAAAGCTGAAAATGCTTTCCGTGGAAAGTAACATTTTCATCGGTCCAGAGCCGTCGAACCAGCCGCATGAATTCCTTCGTGCGGGCGTAACGCTGCGCCTGATCGCCTTCACTGTCTCCATAGGCGGCAAGATCATCCCGACCCGAGACGATGTTGATGCGAAGGCGTCCACCCGATAACTCGTCAAGGGTTGCTGCCGCGGACGCAAAGTGCGCTGGCTGCCAATAGCCCGGGCGAATGGCCGCCAGCGGTTCGAAGGTTGAGGTTTGCGCTGCGAGCGCCGTGGCGACCGTAAATGTGTCGGGCCGGCCCCAACCAGTTCCGATCAGCGCGCCTTTCCAGCCGTTTTGTTCTAACGCCTTGGCATGGGAGGTCAGGGTGGCGAGGCTGTTATGATCGGCTGATGCGATGTCTCCCCGATGGCCGGCCTTTGTGTCGTTTGGAATATACCAGAGAAATTCGCTCGCGCCGCCCATGCCGTCATCCTGAATGTCATTATCTGTGAATTTCGCGAGGCGATTGCCTCACAATGAAAGCATTCCAGACGACAGGCAGAGCAACCAAGCAGGGCAATCCAAATTGGTGACGGTCCGAGGAAAGGAATTTGCTGCGTCCGGGCCTTGGCAGTAAATTCTACCGATTTTATATGTTTTTGTGGCATTCGCTTTGATGACGGCGTCAAGCGGTGGCGATTGCCCGCTGCCCTTGCGCCTGACCAGCCGTCAGAGCGTCGTGCGAGGGTTCATTTCAATAAATCGACGCATTGCGCTTTTCGAAAATCGATCTCCCGATAACGGCGAAACATCTCTGAGACCACTTTTCGACTGTTTTATTCCAAAGCCCGCGCGAACTTTAGAAAGGGGCACCTTTCAGAAATTGATCAAAATCATAGATTGACTCCATTCTTTTAAAGGGAGCAGACTATGAAGGTTGTTTTGGGGTTGGCGCTTGGTCTTTTGGCATCCGTGACGACCTTTGGTCAGGCGCTGGCGGCCGAGCTTTCCGAGATACGCATCGATTGGGCGACATATAATCCTGTCAGTCTGGTGCTGAAGAATGACGGTCTGTTGGAGAAGGAATTCAGCAAGGACGGCATCAAGGTGACCTGGGTGCAGTCCGCGGGCTCCAACAAGGCGCTGGAGTTCCTCAATGCGTCATCGCTGGATTTCGGCTCGACCGCAGGCGCTGCCGCTCTCATCGGGCGCGTCAACGGTAATCCCATCAAATCCGTCTATGTTTATTCTCGCCCTGAATGGACGGCGCTTGTGACCCGGAAAGACACCGGCATCGCCAAGGTGGCGGATCTGAAGGGTAAATCCATTGCTGTGACGCGCGGAACGGATCCGCATATTTTTCTGGTCCGCGCTTTGGCTGATGCCGGTCTTTCCGAGAAGGATGTCAAACTTGTGCTTTTGCAGCACGCGGATGGCAAGCTGGCGTTGCAGCGTGGGGATGTCGATGCCTGGGCTGGTCTCGATCCGATTATGGCCTCGGCTGAGGCGGAGAACGGCGATGTCCTGTTTTATCGCAAGCCGGAGAACAACAGTTGGGGTGTTTTGAATGTTCGTGAAGCGTTTGCGAAGGAACATCCCGAAATCGTTTCCCGCGTGATCGCTGCCTATGAGGTCGCGCGTAAGAAAGCCATTGCCGAGCCCGGTGTTCTGGAGGCTGCGCTGGTGACTGCAACGAAACTGCCGGATAGCGTCATCGCAAAGCAGCTTGAGCGTACCGATCTTAGCCACTCCAGGATCGGTGACGAGCAACGGGAGACGATCGAGGCGGCAGGCATCGCCCTGCAACAGGCGGGCGTGATCAAGACGGACGTTGATGTAAAAAAAGTGGCAAGCGACTTGATCGATCCGGCCTATGGTAGCGCGCTCGGCCAGTAGGGAGCTGTTTCATGGCGTTGGCCGATTTGTGGCGGGCGGATAGTCAGAAGAAAGAAGCCGGGACGCGTGCGATACGCATCCCGGTTCTCGACAATCCAGTCCTTGGCCTGATATTTCCGTGCATTCTTCTCCTCCTGTGGGAGGTGCTGGTGCGTTCCGGACTTATTGAGGGACGGTTGATGCCGCCGCCGTCGCGCATTTTCCAGACCATTACCGAACTTGCATCTTCGGGCGAACTGGCAGGCCACATCGGCATTACGCTCTGGCGTGTCGCGGTCGGCTTTCTGGCGGGGGCAGCCTTAGGCACAGTCATCGGTGCGATCACCGGATATTCGCAGCGTCTGAGCCACCTGCTCGACCCCACGCTGCAAGCACTGCGCGCCATTCCATCCATTGCCTGGGTCCCGCTGTTCATCCTGTGGTTTGGGATCTTCGAAGCATCCAAGGTCGCGCTGATTGCCGTCGGTGTCTTCTTTCCCGTCTATCTCGGCGTTTACGGCGCCGTTCGTGGTGTCGATCGCAAGGTGGTGGAAGTCGGTCGAATATTTCGTCTGTCTGATTTCCCACTTGTGCGGCGTATTCTTCTGCCTTCCGTCTTGCCGGACTATGTGCTGGCACTTCGGGCCGGTCTCGGGCTTGGCTGGATGTTCGTGGTGGCTGCGGAGTTCATGGGTGCTTCAAACGGGCTTGGCTATCTTCTCGTGGATGGGCAGCAACTGGGCAAGCCCGACCAGATTCTGGCTGCGATCCTCATTTTCGCGGTCTTCGGCAAGTTGACGGACACGCTGCTGATTGTCGGTAGCGCGCCTTTTGTTCGGTGGCATGATCACCACGGCCGGAAGAGATAAGATGCTGATCATAGATGCACTATCGAAGACCTATCCCAATGGCACGCAAGCGATCAGCGGCTTCAGTCTTGAGATCAAACCGGGAGAAGTGGTCGCCATCATTGGTGGCTCTGGATGTGGCAAAAGCACGCTGCTGCGGCTTGTGTCGGGTCTTGAGAGCGCGACGCGCGGCCGCATCATCCTCCAGGATAAGACGCTTACCGAACCCGATGAACGGGTAAATCTTGTTTTCCAGGAACCAAGGCTCTTTCCGTGGTTGAGTGTTGCGGACAATATCGGCTTCGGGCTGACGCACCTCTCTCGCGAAGATCGTCACCTTCGTGTTTTGCAGGCGTTGGACCGTATGGGTCTGTCAACCTATGGAGACCGGTGGGTGCGCGAGCTTTCTGGCGGTCAGGCACAGCGCGTCTCGCTGGCTCGGGCGCTGGTGGTCGAGCCTGCGGTTCTGTTGCTGGACGAACCGTTTTCAGCGCTTGATGCGATGACGAGGACAGCGCTGCAAGATCATCTCTCCGATCTATGGCTGGAACAGCGAACGACCATGCTGCTTGTCACGCATGATATCGAAGAGGCCGTGGTGCTGGCCGACAGGATCGTCGTGATGCAGCCATCGCCCGGACGAATATTCGAAACGGTGAATGTCGATCTCCCGCGCAAACGGGATCGAAACTCCACCGCCGTCACCACGCTGAAACGCCAGCTGTCGGAGCTGCTGGAGCGTTCCTTAAGTGCGGGTGCACGTCATGACAGGCCAGCGGATGCTGCTTGAGTGCAACTCAAACAGTCCGCACCTCAGAGCGCTGTTTGGCCCGTTTCCAAGCGACACGCGGGAAAGCGAAGAGCTTTGTCAGAAATGGGTCAAAAATAGAATAGTGATCTTGTAGAGAATGTTGACCCGAGCGTCTTAGCTGGCGAAACTATACGTCTCAGTAGAAGGAGAACGTGAAATGTCTATCGGTTTCAATCTGTTTTCGCTCGATACATTCAGGATATTTCGAGTAAACGACCGTAAGGCGGAATTCGATCCTTTTGAAACGCCGCTGCCTCCTATCGAAAGCCTCGATCAAAGTAACGATCGGGATCGTGAGCAAGAAGCCGAAATTGCCTTCTGGGGTCTTGCCTGCTACCCCGTTATTTAGGCAATGATCCGTCTTCAGCATTTGCGGTATCACCGGTTTTTGCGTCCGAAAATGCGTCGACAAAGAGAGTGCGAGCGACGGAGGTAACCCGTGTGTACCCCAATTGTTTCGGGAAAGACGTAAAAACCATGAGGTCTTTTTCTCCAGCATCGTCTGGTCATGTGAACGTGGCAATTGTTGGCGGTGGCTTTACGGGTGCTGCCGTGGCGGTGCATCTTGTGGGGGGCAAAGACATTCCCGCCGATGCATCCGTCGTAATCGTTGAGCCGCGATCTGAATTGGGGCGCGGTCTGGCCTATAGCGCGATCGATCCAGCGCACAGGGTCAATGTCCCTGCGGCGCGAATGACCCTATTTCCCGATATACCAGATGATTTCGAGAATTATCTGGGAGGTCTGCCCTCCCATAACGATGATGAGCTGATCGCTCACGATGGTTCCCCCTATCCCCGGCGGTCCGTCTTCGGTGATTATGTTTCGGCACGTATTCAACCGTTTCTGAAGAGCGGGCGTATCGGACACTGGCGGACAAAAGTGGTGTCGATATCGCAAAGAGCAGGCCGTTACGAAATGATCGGGGCCGATGGAAACGTGCTGCTGGCCGACATTGTCGTGCTGGCCGTCAGCCATCCGCCACCTTCTTTGCCGCGGGTGCTTCGGCCTTTCGAGAAAGATCCGAAATTGATTGGGGATTTCACGGTGGCTGACGCGGCAAACGCGATCGATCCGGCGGATCGTGTTCTCATCGTTGGAAATGGGCTGACCGCTGCCGATGTCGTTGCCTCTCTCAAAAGACGTCGGCATACAGGCCACATCACCGCTGTTTCTCGCAGAGGGCTGAGATCGCGTGGCCACGGGCCAGCGGGGCAGGAGCCTTTCGGCGATTTCCTGGCGGAGCCACTCCAGTCAGCCAGCGCGCTGCTTCATGCCGTTCGCCAACGTCTACAGGAGGCGGAGGATCTGGGTATGACCTGGCACAGCGTTGTCGACGCGCTCAGAGGGCAGGGGCAGGACATCTGGAAAAACCTGCCGGTTGCCGCGCGCAGACGCATTGCCCGACACCTGCGGCCGTTCTGGGATGTCCATCGCTTTCGGATCGCACCGCAGGTCGAAGCCACTGTGGAGGAGGCGATCGCAACCGGTCAGATGGATGTGCGTGCCGCCTCGCTTTCTTCCGTTACGAAAAGCGCCGCAGGCTACCGGGTTATGCTGCGGCCTCAACGCAGCAGAAATATTGAAGCGCTCGATGTCGATGCTATCGTCGTCACCACAGGCCCGGCCCATGGCGGCATTCTTCAAAGTCAGACAATGCTTCAGCAACTCGAAGACGCCGGCGTCTTGCAGGCTTGCCCGACCGGACTCGGTATCCTGGTCGATGCTCAATCTCATCCAGTATCGACTTCAGGCGAGAGCACGAGCTCGCTCTTCATTGCCGGTCCCCTCGCGCGCGGGACGTTTGGAGAGTTGATGGGGCTGCCCCAGGTGACGGAACATGCGATCTTCGTCGCGAGCGGTGTGGGTGATCTGATTCAAGAGGACGAAATCTCGCCTCGTGCAGATTACGTGGCCGCAGGCTGATGATCGGCGCTTTAAGAGAGATTTGTTCCGCTGTTGGTGCCCGTGTTGGAACGGGATTTCTTATCAATTTGGCAGACTTTTATAAGATCGGCATCTACTCGATACGCCCATAGGATATGATTATGACAGTTGATAAGCCTCTCGATTTTCTCTGGTTTATTCCAAGCTCCGGAGATGGGGCCTATCTCGGCTCCGATGAGCTGAGCAGGCCTTCCGACCCCGGTTATTTTCGTGAGATCGCCAAGGCTGCGGATCGTATCGGCTATTCCGGTGTGTTGATCCCGACGGGTGTGGCCTGTGAGGAGTCTTTCATTCTGGCTGCCGATCTTGCGGCGCATACCGAGAGATTGAAGTTTCTTGTGGCGATCCGGCCCGGCGTCGCGTCTCCCGCCTATTACGCACGGCTGGCCTCCACGCTCGACCGCGTTTCGAATGGCCGCCTGCTTCTCAACATCGTTGTGGGCGGGAGCGCTCAGGAACTTGCGGGCGATGGGATATTCCTGCCCCATGACGAGCGGTACGATCACGCGGATGAGTTCTTCCAGGTCTTCAACTCGCTGATAGCCACCGGCCACGCTCATCTCGATGGGCGCTATATCAAGGCCATCGATGCGCGCCTTGGTCTGCCGCCGGTTCAGCAACCCCATCCGCCTATCTATTTCGGCGGCTCCTCGGATGCCGCGATCGATTTTTCCGCAGGGATCACCGACAAGTACCTGACCTGGGGCGAGCCGCCGCAGCAGGTCGCGGAAAAGATCGCCAAGGTACGGAAAGCCGCCGAGGCGCATGGGAAGAAGGTCACCTTCGGTATTCGGTTGCACTTCATCGTACGGGAGACGGATGAGGAGGCTTGGGCTGCGGCCGACAGGCTGATCTCCAAACTGTCAGACAAGACGATTGCCGCGGCGCAGGAGGTCTTCGCCAAGAATTCGGACTCGGTCGGTCAGGCCCGCATGGTCGCTCTTCATCAGGGACGGCGTGACAGGCTTGAGGTTTCTCCGAATCTCTGGGCCGGTATAGGTCTCGTCCGCTCGGGTGCCGGCACGGCGCTCGTCGGTTCACCGCAGACGGTCGCGGCGCGGCTGCGCGAGTATCAGGCCATCGGCATCGACACCGTCATCGCCTCGGGTTACCCACATCTGGAAGAAGCTTATCGCGTCTCCGAGCTGCTTTTCCCCGAAATCGGCCTTCCCGGCCCAAGAGGACAGATCCGTTCTTCCTTCGGAGAGCATCAGGTTTTCGGCGGCGGCGGGCATGGTGGCAATGTGAAGACGGCTTCCGCTTCTGCGCCTGAGCATCCGAAGGTGGCGGCCGCGTCACAGGGCTGACACCTGAAATCGTACAACACCAAACGCCCCGTCGCACATCCTCCGAGACAGCGGAGTCCGCACTCATGGATATCACATGTGTACGACCTTGATTGTTCCTGGACTGAATGGCTCACCTCCCGGTCACTGGCAGGACCATTGGCTTCGGGATGATCCTACCGCGAAGCTGGTCGATCAGGATGATTGGCAGTGCCCGGTGCTGGAAGACTGGCTGACGCGGTTTGAGACCGCGTTGGCCGGTGTGGAGGAAGCTTATGTGGTGGCACACAGTCTCGGCTGCCTGCTTATCGCGAACATGGCCAGCCGGCCGCTGGCGACCAGGATCAAGGCAGCTCTTCTCGTTGCACCGGCCTCGCTGGAGAAGGTAGAGGCGCTGCATCCATGCATCGTCCGCTTTGGCAGTTTTCCCCCGGCTTCGACGCTTCCCTTTCCGAGCCTCGTTGTCGGCAGCACGACCGACCCTTACATGGATGCGGAGGAGGTGGCAGGGACTGCTGTGCTCTGGGGCAGCGAACTCGTCAATCTGGGTGCCGTCGGCCATCTCAATATCGCCAGCGGTTTCGGGCGATGGCCGCAAGGCTACGCGCTTTTCGAGCGTCTCATCAGGCCCACGTCCTTTGCGCTGGATCATTCCGAACGCCTCGTCTCGACAAAGACCGAGCAGGTAGCGTGAAACCTGTCATCACCTCACGACCTTTGTGTGTTGATTCCGCGAAGCGCTTCACAATGTCTGTCGGGTGAGCCTCTCAGGATGACCTCGTTTCGCTCAAAATTTTTCCCGTTGGTGCGCAATAGAGCAATTCAGCCTGCCGCTGATTTATTCCACACGATCAATTCTGCTGTGTCGGCTTACGATTTTTTGAAACGTTTTTTCTCCAAGGCGTGAAGAAAAAGCGGTTCCTTTCTCCCAAAACGAATTAAATCTACTAATTTTCTATACAAATAAATTTTGAAGGGGCTTCCATGAAATTAACTGCTTTTCTTCTCGGCTTGATGCTTGCATTCACCGGGTCCGCCTTTGCCGAAACTGTAAAGATCGGAGTCGTTCCCGGCGTTTACGGTGACTCTGTAGCCGCACTTGTGCCGGAGGCTAAGGCTGCTGGCATCGATCTTCAGGTCATTGAGTTCAGCGACTGGACGACGCCTAATGAGGCGCTTCAAGCGGGGGATCTGGATCTGAACTACTTTCAGCACATCCCCTTTCTGACGAATGCTATAAAACAAAAGGGGTATGACATAACGCCTATCGGCGTCGGTACGCTGGCAAATATCGGAATCTACTCACTTAAACACAAGGATTTCGCCAGCGTTCCTGAGGGGGCGACGGTCGCGATTGCCAATGACCCGGTCAATCAGGGGCGCGGACTGCTGCTTCTCCAGAAGGGTGGGCTGATCAAGCTGAAAGACGGCGTCGGCTTTCTCGGCACGCTTGATGATATCGTCGAAAACCCGAAGAATGTCACGTTCAAGGAAGTTGAGGGTCCTCAGCTTGCGCGCATCACGGCCGACGTAGATCTGGCGCTTGGATATCCTCACTTCATCATTGCCGCCAAGACATTCGATCCCGGCTCTGCGCTGATCTTTTCCGGTGTCGACGATAAGCAGTTCGCCATTATTTTTGCTGCAAACAAAGCCAAGGCGGACAACCCAGCCCTGAAGAAGGTGGTGGAATTGTACCAGAACTCCAAGGCCGTCCGAGAGGCGATCGATAACGGCTTCGCTCATAATCCTAAGCTTTATACGATCGCGTGGGAAAAATGAGTGTGGCTCATTTCGATGCCTTCAATGATGTTGCGCTCCGAGCTGCGGCGACGGCGCGCCCATCTGAGGATTTAGCCCCGTCACGCGTGTCGAAGCCATTGCCGGGTACGGTGGGCTCGATCCGCTTTGATGCGGTTCAAAAAACCTATATCTCTTCCGCAGGCGCGGTAAGGGCGCTCAGCGATATTAGCGTTGATGTGCCTGCAGGTTCCGTCTTCGGCATCATAGGGCGCTCCGGTGCAGGTAAGTCCAGCCTGTTGCGCTTGATCAACCGGCTTGAGAGGCCGAGCGGGGGGCAGGTGCTTGTCGATGGCGAGGACATCTCCACCTTGGACGAAGATCAGCTTGTGGCGCTGCGGCGCCGTATCGGTATGATTTTTCAGCACTTCAATCTGCTGTCGGCCAAGACAGTCTTTGGCAATGTCGCGCTACCGTTAGTCGTTGCCGGTGTGCCAGCCCAGGAGGTGCGAGAGCGTGTTGCGGAAGTCCTCAAGCTTGTGGGACTGGAAGGCAAGGAAAATACCTTTCCATCTCGCCTGTCCGGCGGGCAGAAGCAACGTGTCGGTATCGCTCGCGCACTCGTCAGCCGGCCGGAAATCCTGCTCTGTGATGAGGCGACCTCCGCCCTTGACCCTGAAACGACGCTCTCTATCCTGTCCTTGCTGAAGGACATAAACCGTCGTCTCGGTCTCACGATCGTTCTCATTACCCATGAGATGAGCGTCATCCGGGAAATCTGTGACCACGTGCTTGTGCTTGAGGCGGGGGAGATCGCCGAAACAGGGCCAGTGTGGCAGGTCTTCGGCAATCCTCGCCATGAAGCGACGCTTGCGCTTTTGAAACCGCTTGATCGCGGTCTGCCCGAAGAGGTGACGGAACGGCTGGCTTCCTATTGGAACGGTCAGCGCGCAACAGCACTGATCGAGTTCACCTACAAGGGGACCGACGGCTTGCAGCCCGACCTCAGTCGTCTGTTGCGTGTTCTCGGAGAGGGGACACACATCATCCAGAGTAATCTCGACCGAATTCAGGGCCATGTCAGCGGTCGGCTGGTCGTGGCATCTCCCGCCCGCGCAGACTTGGAGCATCTGATCAAGAGTCCCGATCTGGCCCACGCAGCAAGGATCATTGGTTATGACACCGCAGATGTTTAACCGCCTCTGGCAGGCTTTCCTCGATACGCTGACGATGGTGGGGGTCTCTGCGCTCGTCGCGCTTCTCGTCGGCATTCCTCTTGCGGTTTTTCTGGTGCTGTCCTCACCCGGTGGGCTTATCAATGCGCCCCGCGCAAACCGTGTGCTTGGAGCCGTCATCAACGGCTTCCGCGCAACGCCCTTCATCGTGCTTCTGGTGGCGCTTTTGCCCTTCACGCGTCTGGTGACGGGAACCACGATCGGCGTGTGGGCGGCCATCGTACCGCTATCGATCAGCGCAACGCCTTTCTTCGCTCGGATCGCGGAGGTCAGCCTGCGTGAAGTGGAACATGGATTGATCGAGGCGGCTCAGGCAATAGGTTGCCGGCCTTGGCACATCATCCGGCATGTGCTGCTCCCGGAAGCATTGCCGGGGTTGGTAGGCGGCTTTACCATAACGGTGGTGTCCATGATCGGCGCTTCGGCCATGGCTGGAGCAGTCGGCGCCGGAGGGCTCGGCGACATGGCGATCCGCTACGGTTACCAACGCTTTGATACCACCGTCATGCTGGCGGTGATCGTGGTGCTGATCGCCACTGTGTGCGTCGTCCAGTTTGTCGGCGATGTAACCGTGCGGCGTTTACGCGCCCGTTGATCAGGCGAGTTGGCAAGGCAGGCAGGAGTACAACATTGCCTCATAAATACGATATTGGCGCGATCGGCGATCCCGAGGCGTCACGGCGGCCACGTCCTCAAAAACCGGTACACCGAATTCGCGATGATAAGGAGGCCATCGAGATAGCCTATGCACTCGCCGAAAGCTTCCATCCGGGCGCTTCGGAAAGGGACAGAGAGCGGCGGTTGCCCTGGGAAGAGATCGAGGCTTATACGGAGAGCGGCCTTGGAGCGATCACCGTTCCGCGTGCTTATGGCGGAACGGGCGCGAGTTTCGAAACCTTAAGCAAGGTATTCGAAATTCTGTGCAGTGCAGATCCAGCTCTTGGACAAATTCCGCAAAATCATTTTGGCGTGCTTGCACTGGTTCACGATATCGGTACCGAAGAGCAAAAGGCGCGTGTCTATGCCGACGTTCTGGCCGGTTACCGTATCGGTAACGCCGGGCCGGAGCGGAAGACCAAACGTGTCAACATCGCAACCACGCGGCTTGAGCAGTGTCGCGAGCGTCTGCTGCTGAGCGGTGAGCGTTTTTATTCGACTGGTGCCATTTTCGCCCATTACATTCCCACTCGGGCATTGGATCATGAGGGCCGGGCAGTTCAGGTCTGGGTGCGAAGCGATGAGCCGGGCGTGACGGTGATAGACGATTGGAATTCTTTCGGTCAGAGAACGACCGCAAGTGGAACGGTGATCTTCGACAAGGTGGCTGTCGATCCGCTATTCGTCTTTCCCGTCCACGCTTTCCTGGATAAGCCGGGCCTCGCAGGGCCAGTGTCTCAGATTATTCAAGCGGCTATCGATGCGGGAATTGCCTCAGCAGCACTGAGGGATACGCTCGATTTCGTGCGCGAAAAAGCCCGTCCCTGGGTGGACTCGGGCGTAGAGCGAGCAGTGGATGATCCGACCATCGTTCACGAAGTGGGGAGCCTCTTCACCAACCTGAATGCGGCACAGGAGATCCTCTATGAAGCGGGACGTTTGCTGGATGCCGTTGCGAAGGAACCGGTAACCGCCGAGAGCAGCGCTCGTGCCTCCGTGGCAGTGGCGGAGGCGAAGATCCTGACGACGGAGATTGCTCTCGAGGCCAGCGAGAAACTTTTCGATCTTGCGGGGTCTGCCGCCACGCGTGCCGGTCACAACCTTGATCGCCATTGGCGGAACGCGCGCGTGCACACGCTGCACGACCCTGTCAGATGGAAGTACCATCTCATCGGTAATTACGAGTTGAATGGTGCATTACCAGCACGCCACCAGTGGAATTGAGATATGACCGATCCGCGCGTTGCAACACCTGCACCTGCACCCAGTCTGAAGCCGCATCTTATTACATCCGATGCGGAGGCGCTTGAGGTGGCACAGAATTTCGCAAATCGGGTTCGAGCCGATGCTTCTGCCCGTGATGCGGAGCGACGCCTTCCATGGAAGGAACTGGACGATTTCGTTGCGACGGGTCTCTGGGGAATAACCGTCCCCAAGGAATATGGCGGAGCCGGGGTATCAGCGGGCACGCTTGCGCGGGTCACCGCCATAATCGCCGCTGCTGACGGGTCGCTCTCTCAGATCCCGCAAAACCATTATTACTCGCTCGAAGTCCTTCGGGTCGGTGGAAGCGAGGCTCAGAAGCGGTATTTCTATGACCGTGTTCTGGCTGGTGAACGTACCGGCAATGCTTTGGCGGAAACTGGTCATAGGGATTTCAAGCGCCGCACGCAGCTCTCGCGAAACCAGGGCGAGCAATGGCGTGTGAACGGCACGAAGTCCTATTGCACCGGCGCAATCTATGCACATTGGATTCCCACACTGGTATCGGCAGAAGAAAGTGAAGAGGTCAGAACCTATATCGTCTTCATCCCACGGACCGCACAGGGCGTCACCGTTCTGGACGATTGGGATGGCTTCGGACAGCGGGTCACGGGCAGTGGCACCGTGCGGTTTGATGACGTTGCAGTCGAGCCAGAATGGGTCATACCGTTTCAGGCTTCTTTTGAAGTGCCAACGACAATCGGCCCGCTGGCCCAGATCATCCATGCGGCAATCGATCTTGGAATTGGCGAGGGCGCCTATGGGGAGATGCTGGCTTTCGTCCGCAGCAGAGCTCGACCCTGGATCGACGCCAAAGTTGAAAGTGCTGCCGAAGATCCTTTGACCCTTAGCGAGATAGGGCAAGTCCGCGTAAAGCTTCGCGCTGCGGATGCATTGTTGCGGAAGGCGGGGCATGTCGTGGATGAGGCTATGGCCCATCCGACACAGGACACGGTTGCCGCAGCTTCCGTCGCCGTTGCACAGGCTAAGATCTTGTCCACCAAGGCAGGTCTGCTTGCATGCAACAAGCTGTTTGAACTCTCCGGCACATCATCAACGACGACGGAAGACAATTTCGACCGATACTGGAGGAATGTCCGCACGCACACGCTCCATGATCCTGTGCGCTGGAAGTACCAAGCGATTGGGCAATATGTACTGAATGGCCGCCTGCCACCTCGCCACGGCGCGATCTAGTCTAGTCCTGGCCGCGTTGTCATTGATGCGTCCAGTAACATGAACCCGACGACGTCTCTCTAAATCTCTATTTTCGCAATTCCAATTGGAAAATCGATTGCCCGCTGGAAACGCTTCAACTTCTGGGAAAGTCATGCCGCCTCGTAAGAAGATACTCCTCAACGCCTTTAGCATGAACTGTGTCGGCCACATCAATCACGGTCTGTGGACGCATCCGCGTGATCGGTCGCACGAGTACAAGCGGCTATCCTACTGGACGGATCTGGCGAAGACCCTGGAGCGCGGTCTGTTCGACGGCCTGTTTCTGGCGGATATCGTTGGAGTTTACGATATTTATCAATCTTCGGTCGATCTCACATTAAAGGAGTCGGTGCAGCTTCCCGTCAATGATCCCACCTTGCTGGTGTCTGCCATGGCGGCGGCCACGCAGCATCTCGGTTTCGGTATTACCGTCAACACCAGCGTGGAAGCGCCTTATACTTTTGCGCGCCGCATCTCAACGCTCGACCACCTGACTGAAGGCCGTGTTGGCTGGAACATCGTGACTGGATATCTCGACAGCGCCGCCCGCGCGCTTGGTCAGACTGGAATGAGCGAGCACGACAACCGCTATGACCGCGCCGACGACTATCTCGACGTGCTCTATAAGCTATGGGAGGGAAGTTGGTCGGATGATGCCGTGGTTGTTGACAAGGCGCGCCGCGTGTTTACCGAGCCGGGTCGCGTGCGCAAAATCCATCATCAAGGCCCCTATTACCAGAGCGAAGGATATCATTTGTCGGAGCCCTCGGCGCAACGTACGCCTGTCCTCTACCAGGCGGGTACCTCCGGGCGCGGCCGACAGTTTGCGGGTCGCCATGCCGAATGCATTTTCATCAACGCCACCGATAAGGCCGCTGCTGCCAAGACGTCCCGCACCCTGCGCGCCGAGGCCGTCGCAGCCGGGAGGCGTCCAGAGGACGTCAAGATATTCGTGGGCATAACGGTTGTGCCTGGACGAACCATCTCAGAGGCAAAAGCGAAGCTGGAGGATTACCTGGACCACGCCAACCCCGAGGCAGGATTGGCACATTTCTCCGCTGGCAGCGGTATCGATTTCTCTCGTTATCAACTGGACGAGACTATTGAGTATGCGGCCGGCAACGCAATTCAGTCCGTTACAAAATTGGCTCAGCAAAGAGGCTGGACCAAGCGTCAATTGCTCCAGGAGTTGGCGATAGGAGGGCGTTATCCTGTGATTGTTGGCGATGGCGCCCATGTTGCAGAGGAATTGATTTCCTGGCTAGACGATGGCGAAATAGACGGCTTCAACCTGACACGAACCGTTGTACCTGAAAGCTATGTCGATTTTATTGACATCGTCGTGCCGGAATTGCAGGAGCGCGGCGCATACAAGACGGCTTACTCAGACGGCACACTGAGGAGTCGGTTGTTTGACGCTGGTAACAGATTGCCAGACAATCACTATGGCAGCAGGTTTAGGTGGACCGCTAGGGAACAGTAACCTTGGCTTGCTCACCATCGATCATGTGAACAACGCGTTCAATATCTTACCCTCGAGCGCGGCGAGTTCCGGCGCGCCGTGACGACGTGGGCGCACGAAGGGGACCTCGACATCGAGCGTGATCCGTCCGGCATCGATAACGATAATCCGGTCGGCCAGCGCCACGGCTTCGGTAACGTCATGGGTAACGAGCACGGCCGTAAATTTCTGCTGCTGCCAAATATCCTCCAATAGCCGCTGCATCTCGATCCGGGTCAGCGCGTCGAGCGCTCCAAGTGGCTCGTCGAGTGCCAGAACCTGCGGCCGGGCGACAAGTGCTCGGGCGAGCGCGACGCGCTGCCTTTGTCCTCCCGAAAGAACAGATGGCCATTCGTCTGCGCGATCCTCAAGGCCGACATCGCGCAGGATTGAAAGCGATCGCTCTCGGCCCTCGGAGCCCTTCGATATGCCGGTCAAGCCGACGCCCACATTTTTGGCTACCCTTGCCCAGGGTAACAAACGAGGCTCCTGAAACATGATCCGGGTGCGCCCGCTACCATCTGGTGAGGTCACTGTCACCGATCCGGAAGTCGGTTTGTCGAGTCCTGCCAATAGGCGAAGCAGGGTACTCTTACCGCAGCCGCTTTTGCCGATCACAGCCAGGAACTGGCCTGCGGGAATGTCGAGGTCGATGCCCTTCAAGACCTGCTTGTTGCCGAAGTCGCGGGTGACGCCTCGAAACGACACTGCAATTGGTAGACGCACCGGTTCCGGGCCTGCGGGTTCGGCAAAAGACGCTTTTGACACACTTGGGATGTTGACTACGGACATTGTTTTTAAGTTTCCCATCGATCTGGAGGCGTCATGCGGGTTGAAAGGCAGGGTGCCATTTCAGGGTCAGCCGTTCGAGCAGGCGCGCAAGTGAGTCGGCAAGTTTTCCGAGCAGCGCGTAGATGATAATCGACAATAAGACGACATCGATCAGCAGGAACTCTCGGGCTTGCATCGCCATGTAGCCGAGGCCGGAAGAGGCAGCAATGGTCTCGGCAACAATAAGCGTCAGCCACATAATTCCAAGCGCGTAACGCAACCCCACAAACATCGACGGCAGGGCACCGGGAAGAATAACTTGGAAAAAAAGCGTCCAAGGCGTCATGCCGTAAGTGCGTCCCATTTCAACGAGTTGGCGGTCGACGGTCTGTATGCCCAGCACTGTGTTCACGTAGATCGGGAAGAAAACGCCGAGCGCCACCAGGAACAGTTTGGCTTCCTCATCGATACCGAACCAGAGGATGACCAGCGGGATCAGTGCCAGATGTGGAATGTTGCGGATCATCTGCAGCGTCGTGTCGGTGAGATTGCGCGACAAGGCTGACAAACCGTTCATCAGGCCGAAAACAAGGCCGATCGTTCCGCCGATGACAAAGCCGGACAGGGCACGCGCCGTGCTGATGGCGATATTGTGCAGCAGTTCGCCGGATAGCAGCAGCCGCCAGAAAGCCTCTGCAACCGCGGAGGGGGGCGCCATCGTATTCGGGGAAATCCAGCCGAGGCGGCTCGCGATCTCCCACAGAATGATCAAGAGGGCGGGCAATATCCAGCCCGATATCTTTTCTATGACAAAGCGATCTATGCGAACCATTGAAACTGCTTCTCTGATGTCCAACGCCTAGCCTGCAGCCAGACGGTCATATTGAATGGATACCGGCGCGCCACGGTCAGCGCGCCGATCAACTCTAGGGAAGATCGATTGGACAACCTTAATTGGTACCTGGTGCCTTCCAGATCGCGTCTGCCACATTGATTTGTTTGGGAATCAGGCCAATCTTGAAGAACCGGTCTGCAGTTTCCTGCTGGCTTTTAACGATCTCTGGCGTAATAGGGCCAATACCGAATTCGGCACGGTTAGCAGCCAGTGTTTGCGCCTCAAGAGGTACATTGGTCACGTCATGCAGTGCCTCTGCCACTTTATCGCGATTGGCAGCAGCCCATGTTGCTGCGACTTTCAGGGCATCGATTGTTGTCGTGACCACGTCTGGATGGGCGATTGCGAACTTGCTGTTCGCCAAGAAGTAGGTCTTGACCTGCAGGGTTTCGGCAGAGGTGGTCAATACGCGTGGCTTGTATCGCGTTTCGGCGATCGCGAAGAAGGGGTCCCAGACCGCCCATGCATCGATCTTGTCGCTCGCAAAGGCGGCTGCCGCGTCCGGCGGGCTAAGATAGACTGGTGTGATATCCGAAAACGCGACGCCCGCCTTTTCGAGTGCTGCAACCAAAAGGTTGTGTGCGCTGGTTCCCTTACCGACCCCAACCTTTTTGCCTTTCAGATCGGCAACCGTTTTGATGTCCGACTGCGGCTTCACGAAGATTGCCTCGCCCGCGCCGTTGGAAGGAAGCGCGGCAACATAGGAAATCGCAGAGCCTACCGCTTGCCCGAAGATCGGGGGAGCGTCGCCAGTCCAACCCAAGTCAATGGAACCCACATTGAGTGCTTCGATGATCGGCGGCCCTGCGGTGAATTCCACCCACTTAACAGTCGTTCCCTTCGGCTCGAGCGCCTTCTCGATGACCTTCTGCTGTTGGGCTATGACTGGAAGATTGGTCTTCTGGAAACCGATCCTGAGTTCCTTCAGATCTTCAGCAGAAGCAGGTGACAGCGAAAGCATGACGAGCATGGCGATGCCCGCTCCGATGACGCGTCGTGTGGCAGCAAACATTAATGTATCTCCAACCGGGGTTGTCCTTGATCCAGATCTTGATCCTAACGACGCGGCGCGACGAGCGAGCCGTTTGTTTTTCTGATCGGAGCGGCTTGCGTGGAAAAATTTTGCCGGTTTACGGCGTGTGCAGCGGTTGGATTCTGATGTCCGGATTTGTCTGGATATCATGCCTATATTTGGCTTGGACCGCGTCTGCCTTGTCGGGTCGCGATGCAATTTAGTTTTGGCGACATAGAGAACCGGTTGGCGCCCTAGTTGATGGACGGATTATCTTAGCCGTGCATCGCCTGATTGCGACCTCTGTCAGTTGCTCTCTGTCAGTTTAAGATGCGCACTTACAGAGACCGCCATGCCGCGACGGCTGACGCCGAGCTTGGCGAAGATGTTTTTCAGATGAAATTTGACGGTGGTTTCCGAGATATGAAGTTCGCGCGCGATCTCCTTATTGCTGCGGCCATCGGATAAAAGCTTAAGTACGGTAACTTCGCGAGCGCTCATGAGGCCCGGGGTGGGTGACGCGGACTCTTCATCCGTCTTTTTAAGGCGCGTCGTTCGCTGCTGACGACCAAGGCCGTGGCCGACGATGCGGCTCATGAATAAAACCGCGTCAGGGCTGAAGACCTTCAAGCCGAAGCGGCGGACGATGGCGCGTAGCGTGGCGGCCAATTCCTGTCCCTCATCAGTAAACAGCTGCGTGGCCTCGTGGGTGCGGGCAAGGGCGATGGTCGATTGCAGATAGGCGAAGGCCTGTTGTTGCCGCCCCGCCTTCCAAGCAGCCTGTACCGCCATGATCTCGGCCAGCATGCGGTGATAGGCGTGACCCGACGCGCGCGCCGAGACGATCAACGCCTCAAGCAACCGCAACGCCTCCGGCGCCTGTCCCTGGGCAAGGGCTAGGCGCGCCGCCGCGATGTCGAAATCATAAGCCTCACGCCATGTCCAGTTATCCGGTACGCTTACATCTCTCAGCGATTTGGCCCGCTCAATGGCCTGTGTGGCGGATTCGAGCATGCCTGCCCTGACGAGCAGGTCGATGCGCATAATGGCAGCGGCAGTCTTCAATCGCGGCAGATTGCGTTCGACCGCCACTTCCTCCGCTTTGTCGAGCGCGGCCGCTGCGGCATCGAAGCCGCTGACCTGCAGACGGCTGCGGGCCAGAAGCCAGAAGAGCCGCGTGAACAAATCCACCCAGCTTTCCCCGCGGATGAGCGGCTCCATGCATTCCGTGAGGCTTCGCTCCACCTGCAGCACCTCGCCCTGTTGATAAAGCGCATCGGCCATGGCCAGACGTACGATGGCAAGCAGGTTGCGGTCGGTCCAGTGCACCCGCTCCACGAGTTCCTCCGCCTCCCGGCAGAATTGAAGAGCGGCGGAAAACTCGCCTTTCAGCGTGCTGACGAGGCCAAGATGGATGAGCATGAAGACCTGGGCATACGGGGTCTTTTCCTCCCGATAATAGCCGAGCGCCCTCAGCGCGACGCGTCGTGCCTCCTCCAGATCGCCAGTGCGTGTGTAGATGATGCAAAGGTGATTGAAGAGCCAGGCCAGTTCCCAGGTGGCGTGTGGCGGTAAGGCGGCTGCGGTGTGCTCCAGCCGTACCGCCTGCTCGCGCGTCATGCGGCGATCTTCATAGACGTCGATCAGGCTGTCGATATGGTCGAGAACGCCGCGATCGACGGCGGCAAGCGCGGCTGGCGACCATTCGCCGTTTGTCTTCAGCGTATCCAGCCGTTCGCGTCCCGCAGTGGCATTTCCGCGTTTTGACAGCACCACGGCATAGCAGACCATCAATCCTGGCGAGGCATGCAGGACATCGGGTGGGAAATTGTCGATCAAATGCTCCAGCACCTGATGGCCCGCCCGAAGGAAGATGTCGACGCCTCCCGCCTTGCCGATGATTTCCTCGGCCATGCGGAAATCGCCGCTGTGTGCCGCATGAGAGACTGCGCGTTCCAGATGGGCACGGGTGGCAAACCACAGCGCTGCTTGCCGATGCAGCCCTTTCTTTTCCGCATCGGAAACGAAGACAGCATCCCTTTCGAGCGAGGTGCGCAGGACCGGATGCAGTGACAGCCAGCCATTCTGCCCGTTCTCGATGACCGGATGCATGCTCTCGATCATCGTCAGGTCCTCTTCCGAAAGCTTGTTGAAGCCGAGGTCGGAGGCAAGGTCGAGACGGAACTCCTGAAAGGGCGTGACGCCGCGCAACATTGTCAGGAGAGCGGGAGAGAGCCGGTTGACGACGGTTTCGCGCGCATAGTCTGTCAGGTCCGGATGTGTTCCGGCAAGAAGCACGCGCCGCTCCTCCTCGCTCGGCTCGTTGGCGAGGATGCCGGAAGCGAGCTGGGTCAGCGCCGGCCACCCGCGCGTGATCTCCATCAGAGGGTCGACAAGCGCCGTCATGGCATTGCCTGCCAGCAGCCTTCTTACCTCAGAGCGCCCGAATTCAAGATCCTTCGCCGTCAGTTCGGCCAGCACGCCGCGGGCTTTCAGCCGCGCCAGAGGCAGTCGCGCCGGGGAGCAGGAGGAGACCGCGATCCTGAGCCGGTCGGGTGCCGAGAGGATCAGTTCTTCCAGAAGGCCATTCCGGCCAACCGTTTCGCTGTCACCGGTTTCGATCTCGTCGATATTGTCGATGAAGAGCACCGTCTCGCCGTCGCGGCGCGCTATGGCTTCGATGGCTTGCGTCAAGGCGTCCTGTTTATCGACCAGAGCGGCAAGGCCGAGCGACTTGAGCAACTCCCCGAGGAAGCGCTGAGGCGAAGCGATGCCGGATGCGGTGAGCCATGAGCAATGGGACAGGGCCGTGTCCGACATGCCGGGCAGCGTCAATCGACCATCCATCAGCCTCTCATAGGCGGCCTTCATCAGGGCTGTCTTGCCGAAACCGGGCGGTGCGCGCAGGACGACAATCTGGCGTGCGAGCCCGGATGCTAGTTTCGATAGCAGATAGGGCCGCTCGATGCCGGAAAAGAGCATCCGCGGCGGGCCGAAACGCAATCCGGCTGCCGAGAAGGTTCTGACGGTATGCAAGGATTTTTCACGCAGGACACGGCTCGGCATCGGCTCTCTTTTCATTCCGGAACCAGCCTCATCCTCCGCCGTCTTTGGCGGGGAGATGAGCGCTGGTATCAGTGCGCGATGCTGGCCTTTCGTCAAGAGCCGAGTGGTTGGTAGGCTTGCGTCAGGCCAAAGGCGCTGGGGCCGAAGACGGCGAGCGCTTCCGGCGTGCGCATGATCGGCGGGACGCGCACCGCCAGTACGTTGACACGCTGTCCATAGCGTAGCCTCTCGGTGGTGATTGCTTCCGCTGTGTCGATATCCAAAATGGTGATGAGATCGGGCACGATGGCAAGCATGCGCCCGCCCTCTTCCTCGGCGACGAGATTTTCGTTCTGAATGCGGATTTTCACCTTCGGCTTGGAGGTGTCGAATGGCTCGATCGTGGCAATGCCCACGGACCAGCCATTTTGCTCCTTGCGCGCCACATCCGCCACCTTGCCGGAGGTTATGACTTCAGCATGACCGTAATGGGTGCCGGAAAAGAATGCGATCAGCGCCTCGACGGGGTTGAGGTGCTGCGCTGCTGCTTCCCTCAGTGTCCGGCCAATGCCGATCGCAAGCGACATAGTGGCCGGAACTGAGACTTTTTTGGTCGTCTGCCCATCCATGCCGTAATTGACGATATAGGCTTGGCCACCCATGCGGATCGTTACGCCGCGCGCCAGCCATTCGGCCTTGGCGGCATCCGCTGTCTCGATCAGCACGCGGTTGCCGCGCTCATCCGCGACTGCGACCGGGCTTGCTGGCACGCCATAGACATTGAAGGTTTCCATTTCGAGCTGCGGGAAAGCGCGGCCCATGCCATCGGCATCGATGACCGGCACACGCTTCTTGGCGGCAAGGATGATCGGCACCATGGAGTTGATGCCGCCTGCCTCGAAGGGGATGATGGCGTCCGCATTCAGGCCGGTGTGATCCTCATAGGTTTCGAGCGCCAGATTGCCCTCGTCGCCGGAGGGGATCTTCTCGATCAAGATGGTCGGTGCGCCCATGGCGCCACAGGCGACCACTGTCGCGCCATCGGGCACGTCTTCCAGCGCCATTAGATCCACAGGGCCGTATTTTTCTATGGCAGCCTTCGCCAGAAGCTTGCCGATATAGGGATCGCCGCCGCCACCGGTGCCGAGCACCGCGGCTCCCACGGCCAGATCGTCGATATCCTGATCAGTGATGCGTGCCATTTCAGACGATCTCCTCAATGGAGGTAAAGGGTTCTTTCAGCCCGAAACAGGCTGGCCCGAAGACGTCGAGCGCTTCCGGTGTGCGCATGATTTCCGGCACGGAGACCGCGACCACGGTCACGCGCTGACCATAGCGCAGGTTCTCGCTGGTGATCGGCTCGGCGGTTTCGGTGTTCATGATCGAGATAAGATCCGGCACGATGGCCCTGACCTTCCCGTCCTGCCGGGCAATCAGGTTCTCGTTCTGGATTTCGATCTCCATCTGCGAGGAGAAGGGTGCGATCCCGTCGATGAGCGCACGGCCGATGGTGAAGCCTGCCTTGGTCTCGCGCAGCACGTCGACGATCTTGCCCTTGAAGATGACGCGGCCATAGCGATAGAGCGTCGAGGGCAGGAAGCCGAGGAGCGCCTCGATCGGATTGCGATGCTCGTCGTGTGCCTTGCGCAGCACCTCGCCGATGCGGATCGCGAGGGTGAGTGTATTGGGAATGGCAGTGCGCTTCACATCGGCACCGCTCATGGCATATTCGGCAATATAGGCGCAGCCGCCCATGCGGATCGCGACGGCGCGAGACAGCCACTCCATCTGCCGGTTGTCGACAGCCTCGATCAGGGCGCAATCGCCCCACTCGTTGCTGACTGCCATGGGCGAGCCGGAAACGCCATAAACGCCAAAGGTTTCCATCTCGAGAAAAGGAAACGCGCGGCCCATGCCATCGCCATCGACGATCGGCAGGCCGAGCCGTGCGCCGACGACCAGCGGAATGGTGGAGTTGATGCCGCCAATCTCGATCGGCATCGTATAGTCGGCCTTTTTGCCAAGGCGCTTTTCCAACCGCCTGAGTGAGGCCACCGCCTCCTCGCCGGACGGGATTTTCTCCACCAGCACGGTCGGCGCGCCCATCATCGCCGTGGGGATCACCAGGCAATCATCGGAAAGCTCCTTGGGATCGATCAACTCCACCTCGCAGCCCTCATCCAGGCATTGCTGTACCATCAGGCGCCCGACGTAGGGGTCGCCGCCGCCGCCGGTACCGAGAAATGCCGCACCCACGGCAAGATCGGCCAAATGTTCTCGTGTCAGTTTCATTGCCGTCCCCTCAACCAATCACCAGATCGCCGACCGCCTTGACGCGGATGCGTGTGGCGCTGCCCGGTAGATAGGCGAGTGGCACTTCTTCGATATCCATGATCTTGACGGAGGAAGGGGTGGCGCCTGCCTTGATCGCGCGTTCGGATGCTTCCGCCTTGGCCCCTGCCAGAACCGCGTCGCGCGAGGTTCCCTCCAGCGAGAAGATACGATCGACCTCGCCGCCAACCTGGGCAATGGCCGCGCCGATGGCATTGGCGACAGATGCGTTTTCGGGTCTCAGCACCTTGGAGGCGGAGGGCAGGTCGCGCGAGACGAGGATTGATCCGCCCCCGACGAGGATGACAGGCAAAGGCTCGGCGCTGGTCTTCATGCGGTCCACCGCCTCATCGACCATGCGGTGCATGGTGGCGAGCGCGGTTTCGATCGTCTTTGCCGGAATGTGCGCGACACGGGAGCGGTCGCCGATATCTTCCAGGCCAGCAGCCACCACGATATCCGTCGTTGTAAGCGTGTCACCGCCGAAGACGAGCGCTTTGGTGGTGATCTCGTAACCGACCGAATCCGAGCCGATGCGCTCCCCATCGTCGCGCACCAGCGAGCCGCCGCCGAGACCGATGGCCAGCACGTCCGGCATGCGGAAATTGGTGCGCACGCCGCCAATATCGACGGCGACAGCGGATTCGCGCGGGAAGCCGTGGACCAGCATCCCGACATCCGAAGTGGTGCCGCCAATATCCACCACCATCGCTTCCTTGGCACCTGCCAGCATTGCAGCGCCGCGCATGGAGTTGGTGGGGCCAGAGGCGAAAGTCAGCACCGGATAGCGCTCGACATAATCCGGCGACATCAGTGTCCCGTCATTCTGGCTAATGAAAAAGGGAGCCGTGATCTCCAGTTCCTTCAACGCCTCGCGGAAGGACGAGACGACCTTGCGTGACAGTTCCGCGAGAGATGCGTTCATGATCGAGGCATTCTCGCGCTCCAAAAAGCCGACGCGGCCGATTTCATGGCTGAGCGAAAGGGCAATATCCGGCACTTCATTCTTGAGGATCTCAGCGGCGCGCAGTTCCATTTCCGGCGTGACCGGTGAAAAAACCGAAGTAACGGCAGCCGTTTTCAGGCCGCGTTCGCGTACGGTGCGGGCGACCTCCATCAGGCCCTTCTCATCAAGAGGGGCGATGGTACGGCCATCGAATTCATGGCCGCCGCGCAGCATGAAGGTATGGCGGCCGAGCGTATCGGCAAGATCCTTGGGCCAGTCGGTCAGCGGTGGCAGGCCCTTGGTGGCTGGCAAACCGAGGCGGATCGCCGCCACTTCCAGCAGCCGCTTGCGCTCTACCACCGCATTGGTGAAATGGGTGGTGCCAATCATGACTGCCTGGATCTGCGAAACCGAGACGCCGGTCATGCCGAGAAGCTTCTTCAGCACCGCCACGATGCCCGAGCCGACATCGGCGGTCGTTGGACTCTTGCAGGCGCCCAGTACCGCCGCGCCGTCCATAAGGGCGGCGTCCGTATTCGTGCCGCCCACGTCTATGCCTATACGCATGTCTTTCTCCTATAACTGACAAAGGAAACCCGCCGCCCGTACGCTTCATCCGAGGGCGTTTCGTTTCGCTCGATTGTTTGTTTGGATGCTTTGGCCGTCAGGCCATCAGCACCTCCGACCGTTCGGGATCCCAACTGACCCCGCAAAGCTGCCCTGGCGAAAGTCTTGCGACATGGGACTGGTTCTGTCTCTCAGCGACCACGTCCTGCCCGCCGACCGAAAGACGGTAGCGCACCAGCGCGCCCTGATAGGTTTCCGAGACCACTGTCGCGGGAAGGCCGGTTCCGGGCTCGCCGATGATGAGGTTTTCCGGCCTGACCACCAGCTTGACGGAAGACCCGCCCGCAAGGTCACTGGCGGGAAGGCGCGTCAGCGCCGTCTGTCCGCCGAAGCCGACAGCCAGGCGATCGCCCTCGCGGCCCTTCACAGTGGCATTGATGACGTTGGACTGGCCGATGAAGGTCGTAACGAAGAGGGTTTTCGGCCGCTCATAGATTTCCTGCGGCGTGCCGACCTGCTCGACCCGAGCCTTTTGCATCACGCCGATCCTGTCCGACATGGTGAGCGCCTCGTCCTGATCATGCGTGACATAGACCGTGGTGATGCCGAGTGTCTTTTGCAGTTCCTTGATCCAGTATTTCATTTCCTCGCGCAGCGCCTTGTCGAGTGCTGAAAGCGGTTCATCCAGAAGCAGGATGCGGGGTTGCGTCACCAGTACGCGGGCAAGCGCCACACGCTGCTGTTCGCCGCCCGACAATTGCCGCTGATAGCGGTCCTCGTAGCCCATGAGGCCCACCTGTTTCAGTGCGAAAGCCACGGCCGTATCGATTTCTACGGGCGACTTCTTCCGAAGTTTCAGCCCAAACGCGATGTTTTCAGCCACGTTCATATGCGGGAAGATCGCGTAGTTCTGGAAAACGATGCCGATGTCGCGCTTTTCCGGCGGCAGGTAAGTCACGTCATCCGAGCCGATCAGAATCTGGCCGGAGGTCGGCCGGATGAAGCCTGCAATCATGCGCAGCGTCGTCGATTTGCCGCAGCCAGACGGTCCCAGCAGCGAAAAGAACTCGCCCTGTTCTATGTGCAGATCGATACCGGCGACCGCGACGTTGTCGCCATAGGACTTGACGAGATTTTTGAGTTGAATGTCCGACATCGTATCCGATCGTCCTTCAGGTCTGCGCTTCGTGCCCGTTCTTCATTTGCTCGTTGGCGGGCGCCCTGGCGCAGGCGCCCGCTCTTTTCGACGTCAGGCGGCGAAAATCTCGTTCACGGTCTCGACGATTTCGTCTTCGTTTTCGAGGTAGGCCTTCCAGTCAGGCAACCAGAAATTCTTGATGGCGTCGGCACTGTTGACGATGCCGGCCTTGACCAGATTGTCCGGCAGAACGGCGTTCGATACGGTCGGGCGCAGATAGAATTCCTTGCCCATATTGGTCATGAAGGATGGCTCCAGCGCCCGGTTCAGCAGCGCATAGGCAAGTTTCTTCTGGGTCGGCTCCGAGTAACGGCTGATCGTGTAGGTCTGGGTCAGGATCGGCTGGAGCTCCTTCCAGTACATGACGGCGAAAGGAGCACCCTTGTCGCGAGCCTGCATCGGCTCGGCGTCGCTCTGCACCGCAATCACGACCTCGCCACGATCCATCAGCGTCTGCATGTTGCCGGTGAAGTCGGAAATCTTGGCGGGCATCAGTGCTTTCATCGCCTCGTAGCCGGCCTTCAGGTCGTACTGATCCTTGCCGAACAGCGAGCAGGCGACGAGGAAGAAGTCCATCTGGAGCGTGTTGGAGGTAATATAGGTGCCGCGCTTGCCGGCGAATTCCGGCTTCCACATGTCCTTGAAGCTGGTCGGCGGCGGATTGACGAGATCGGTTCGGTAGGCATGGACATACTGGTTGAAGGCCCATGTGACACCAACACCGTTCGATGTCGCGAAGGGCCAGAGGTTCTTGCCGTTCGGAAGATTGGGAAGGATTTCTTCAATCGTGTGGAAGAAATCGCCCGCACCCGCCGTCTTGAACATTTCCGGCAGGTTCCAGTTGGTGATGTCGAGCGGCGGCTTCTTCGGGCCGTTGGCGACGAATTTGGGGAACCACGGCCAGGTGGAATCATACTCGATCTTGCAGTTGAAATCCTTGGCAAAATCGGTCAGCAGGTATTTGTTCACCAGCTCGCCCCAAGGGCCGCCCCATTCGCCGACGCGCAACACCGCGCCACCGGCATCGAAGACGGAGCCGTCGTAAGTGACGTCCTGCGAGAAGGCGTGGTTGATGTTGAAGAGCGGTAGTGTTGCCGCAGCAGCGCCGAGTTTCAAGAGCTTGCGGCGGTTGGGATCGAAGGTCTTTACGGTCATGTCCATGTTCCCCTTGTTGTTCGAACTTATGGATACGGGTTTATCCCCGGCGGATCAGCCGCCGAAGATGCGTTTCAGATTGACGAGTTTCGAGGTGGCCACCATCGAGACGACGACGAGGATGATGGCGAAGATGCCTGCGGCTGCCGCAGTCGGCTCGAAGGCGTAGCGAAGCGCCACATACATGGCCATCGGCAGGGTTTGCAGGTTCGGTGTCGAGAGAAATAGCGTCACCTCAAACTGGCCGAAGGAAATGATGAAAGCGAAGATCGTCCCCGCCGAAATCGCTGGCGAGATGATCTTCAGCGTCACCAGCCGGAAAGCGGTGAAGGGCGAGGCGCCAAGCGAGCGGGCTGCCTCTTCCAGCGAGCGATCGAAGCCGACCAGCGCTGCCGTCACCGTGGCGATGACGAAGGGGCAGGTGACGATGACATGGCCGATGATGAGGCCTGCCATGCTGCGGGCAAGACCGATATCGGTAGTGACGTAGAAGACGTAGAGCGCCAGTCCCAACACCACGCCGGGCAGTACGATCGGCATCATGAAAAAGGCGCGAAGCGGCCCGACGACGAGGCTTGTCGAGCGGGTCAAAAAGAGAGCCGCCATGGTGCCAAGCACGGTGGATATGGCGGTGGAAATTCCGGCCACCATGAATGACACGCCATAGGCAGAAAGAAAAGTTGGTGAGGTCAGGAAAGCGTAAACCCAGCGCAGCGACAGGCCTTGTGGCGGGAAGGTGAGATAGTCGCCGGAATTGAGCCCGGAGAGAATGACGATGACGACCGGCGTCAGCAGGATGGTCAGGGTCAACGTAGAGAGCAGCTTGAAGACCAGCGGAATGGATGTCTCTTCGCGCATCAGCTGCGTCCTCCAGTGGTGCGCATGGCGGCGCGGTGGTAGACGGCGATCGCCATCAGGCTTGTCACGAAGAGGACGACGGCAATTGCCGCGCCGAATTGCCACCGCCCGGTTTCGGCAACCTGCTGGTAGATATGGATCGGCATGACCATGACTTTCCAGCCACCCATCAACGCCGGCACGACGTAGGAGGAAATGGCAAGTGCAAAGACCAGCAAAGTTCCGGCCAGAATACCCGGCATTGAGAGCGGCAGTACGACCGAGAAGAATGCCTTGCTGCGCGAGGCGCCGAGCGATCGTGCCGCTTCCTCAAGCGAGGGGTGGATCGATTTGATGATGCCGATTAGCGAGAGCACCATGAAGGGCAGGGTGATCTGTACCAGACCGACGACGACGCCAAAGATATTGTACATCAGCGGCAACGGGGCCGAAATGATTCCGAGGCGCAGCAGGGTGCCGTTGATCAGGCCATTATCGCCCAGTAGCACCATCAGGCCATAGAGGCGGATGACCATGTCGAGCTGCATCGATGAGAGAACGAGGATCATCAACAGCGTGTTGCGCCCGGGATTGACGGTCTTGGCAATGACATAGGCCAGCGGATAACCGAAAAAGAAGCAGACGAGAGCCACAAGGGCTGAGATACCAACTGAGCGTAGGATGGACTCGTAATAGATGGAGCGGGTGAAGATCCGCACAAAGTTGTCGAAGTTGATATCGCCGGAAAGCGTAATGACGCCAGCGACAGACTTGTTGAAGGCAAGACCGAAAAGTGATGCTGTCGGCACGACGAAGAAGACGATGAAGAACAGCATGGCGGGTAGTATCAGAAGCCATAGGCCCGCGCCGTGCATGAAGCCCGGTTTGCCGACGCGCGAGGCTTTCACGTCGCCGTCTTTTCCCGATGCCGCTGTTATCGCCGTTGATGCCATTTGCGTGCGTCCCGCTCCTGTTCGCCTTTACTCCGCCGCCATCGGCAGCATCGCGCTGAGCAGTGTATCGTAACCCAGCAATTGCTTTTCCGGCGGTGCGGGATAGGTGGTGCGGCTTTGCGTGAGGCCGGCTCTGACAATGCCTGCGGCAACCGAAATGGCGGTGGGAATAGGGTCGATAACCGGTACGTCGATGCCCTTTGCCAGCAGACCTTCCCGCAGGCCTGCGGCACAGCCCATCAGCCCGGTGCAGCCAAAGATCAGCGCTTCCGCGCCGTCTTCTTCGACAGCCTTGCGGCCTTGCTCCACCAGCCGTTCTGCGGTGGCGGTAAGGTCCTTTTCGAGATCGAGCACGGGAATGTCGACGCTGCGTACTGAGGCGAGCTTGGAAGATAGACCGCAGAGTGCTGCGGTGTTTTCGAAGGAGGGGATCAGCCGGCGCATGACGGTGATGACCGAGAATTTGTGTCCCAGCATGGCGGCAACATGCATGCCTGTCTGGCACGGTCCTACCACCAGCATGTTGGAAAGTTCACGACCGGGGCGCAGGCCGGGATCGCCCATGCAATCGATGATCACTGCATCGACACCTTCGCGCCCGGCGTGCAGGACTTCGAGCAGCGTTCCAGGAACCGACATCGCCGCCTCGAACTCGCTTTCAATTGAACCCGGCCCGGTTGCAATCTGGGCATGGGAGAGAACGATGCCCGGATATTCCAGCGCTTTCAGGTCGGCAAGCTTGCGAAAGCCAGCGGTGACGATGGGCGATACGACACGAACATGGACGGTATTGTCACGCATTCCCGGTATCCTTTGTCAATCGGTGCGCCATACTCATGCAGGCGAAGTCGAAGCCGCGAAGGCAGGGCATCAAATGGAGTGCGGATGCAGATCCGCGCCTAAGATGATGTCCTACGGTGCATCGGCTCAGTGACATTCGGAAGCGTTCTGCGGAATAGGCAATTCTGTTTTTTGGATGGGTAGCCAGGGCGGCGAATATGTTCGGATCCTATACTTTTGGGTAGGTGGCCTTGCATATCGCGCGTGCATTTTCGAGTTTCGATTAAATATTAATCCTATCGATAAGCTCTCTGATCAATTGACACGCCTCTGGTGATCTCAAGCGCGTTGCTCGGTTAGGAGCATCATTGCTAGCATTGGACTTAGAGGCCCACGGGGTGGCGCGACGGGACTGAAGCATTTTGTTTTTCCGGACCGAGAGCAAAAGGGGTCATCGGCGCGCTCAGCCTGTTGTGTGTCGAAACCGGGTTGCGCGTCTGTCCCTTCTCGCCGGGATCAAAAGACAGCAGGCCTGCTATCGCTAGCGACGCACACTCGACCGGTAATTGACGCGAGATCTTCTATAACCCGAAACGCAAACCTGTCAGGAGCGTGATGCTGTCGCCCGTAGACTTCGAAAAGGCAGCAGAAGATTTAACCAGAGGGTGTCCACGAGGCTCGGGGCTATTCAGATCGAGGTGGCCGTGCGCATGGAAGATCAGCTCGAATGGCCTGACCCTAACGATCGGTGAGGGAGGACAAAGCCATCTCGAAATCACATATAAGCCCGGTATGGGCGTAGTCCGCCACGACGTCTCCTCCAAGTTCGGACGTCGTCACCGCCTTTATGAGGCGGGATCCGAAGCCCTGGCGCGACGGAACAGTAACCGACGGACCGCCTCGTTCCTCCCATCGCAGGTTTAGCACTGCCCCGGCCGGATCGCTGCTGTTTGCAATGGACCATCGAAGGGCGACTTGGCCGCGATCGGTAGATAGGGCTCCATACTTGGCCGCGTTGGTTCCAAGCTCATGAAGCACCAGGCTCAGCGGAAGCACCGCACGAGCATTGACGAGGATCTCGTCACCTTCAACCTGAACGCTGTCCTGGGGATAGGGCGACATCGCTTTGCGGACGATGTCATGCAAGCTCGCGCTTTCCCAGTTGGAGATCGTCAGGAGATCGTAGGCCTTGGACAATGCTTCCAGTCGCGCCTGGAGCACAAACTCCTGACTGTTGGGAGCCGCCGGGCCTAAGGTCTGGCGTACCACCGCGTTGACCGTTGCGAGCACGTTTTTCACCCGATGCGTCAGTTCACCGATCAAAAGGTTCTGCAGCCGCTCCGCTTCTTTTCGCTCGCTGATGTCTCGTCCGATCTTTGAAGCGCCGACCACGTATCCGTTTTCATCATAAATCGGCGAGACCCTGAGCGACACATGAACCTCGCTGCCGTCTTTATGGATTCGCCGCGTCTCGTGCGGTTCGACATGGCCACCGGCCTTGATGCTGTCGATTATAACATTTTCTTCCGTAACCAGCTCCGGCGGAAGAATGATGAGGGCCGGGCGCCCAATGGCTTCCTCGGCAGAGTATCCGTAGAGCTTCTCGGCGCCTCGGTTCCAGCTGCGTATCTTCAAGTCGAGGTCGACGCTAATAATGGCGTCGTCGGAGGACGCTATAATGGCAGCGAGCCGACGAGCCTCCTTTCGCGCCCGTTTTCGTTCCGTCACATCTATGGTCACTGTCGCAGCCTGCATTATCTGGCCGCTGTCGTTGCGGATGACGGATACGGAGTTGGACACCCATACAAGAGTGCCATCCCTTCGGATGTACCGTTTCTCGATCTCAAAATTGCTGCCGGTCTCCACCATGCGATGGAACTGCTCAAGGTTGCCAGGCAAGTCGTCGGGGTGAGTAATATCCTGCATGCGCAATTTAAGCAGTTCCGTCTCCGGATAACCGACGATCTCGCAATATCTTTGATTGACGGTGAGAAAGCTGCCATCGAGATCGGTCAGCGCTATACCGCCCGTCGTCTGCGCAAAAATGGCTTGCAACCATATGTCACTCTGCGTCAATCCGGCCTCCGCGACAGCGCCTATCATAAGCAGCTTAAATGCACATATACTCAAGATAAATTCGGACATCGCAGACCCCGGGTCAAGCCCGCGATCAGCCTGATGTCGATCAAGCATCGAGTTTATGGGAGCGCACGAATTCGTTCATGCCAAACGCGGATTCAACTTTCACGCGCTGAGGGTCGTGAAGCGGAAATTCGATACAGATTATCGGATTGAGCGAAAGCCACAAATCTGTGGCTCTAAGCTTCCAATGTTAGGACAGTGCCGCGGCACCTTCCTTGAGCCGTTTTCTGCTGTGAGCCTGATTTGGATGCCCTGCCCAAGAGGGCAGGGCTGCCAATTCCGGGGTCACTTATTCAGCGCATCTTTGAGTGCTTTGGCAGGCGCAAAGGTCAACTTGTTCGAGGCCGCGATTTTCATGGCTTCGCCCGTTGCAGGATTGCGGCCCTCGCGCTCGGGCGAAGCCTTGACTTTGAACTTCCCGAAGCCAGGGATCGACGTTTCCTTGCCGGAGCCTGCTGCATCGGTAATGGCCTGGAAAACGGCTTCGACGATTGCCTTGCCCTGAACCTTTGTCAGTCCATTTTCAGCGGCGATCTTGTCAGCGATTTCGTTGGTTGTGGTCATGAGTTTTCCTTTTAACAGTAAATCAATCCGAAATTGGTGCCAGCTTCTGGCCGCGTTGTCATTGTCGACGATCGTAGCGTGGCTTAGATCACGTGGATGTCCACAACTCGTTTCGGCTTATAGCGTACTCTCTGTGTTTTCAAAGCACCTTACGCAAGGGTGTTATGAGGAATGGTACTTAGGCGTTTTTTTAAACTGCACAGGCCCTTTAGGGGTTCCCCCGCCCACGGGATACGGAGGAAGTTGCTGCCTCACCGGTCGAAACCGGGGCTCACTGCAGGTATAAACGGCATCTTTTCCGCGTGGTGGATTGAGGGTCTTGGGCCAGCTTTTTGGGGGCTAGTTTTCGTCTTGGCCATCTTGCGTCTCACGTAGTTGGATATCTGGTAAACGCGAGAATTCACAAGCCTCCGGCTACAGGTACGAGCGTGCATGGTTCGTGTTGGGAGGTGTGCCTACAGACATACGATTGTCTCGCGCAGATGGAGGAAAGATGAAGGCGATCAAGATCGGGCTCGGATTGTTATTGATCTGCGGAGCTCTTTATGTCGTGTTGGGAGAGCAGCTAAGCGGCGCCAGTGCCAATGCGTTCATTAATGCGCGGCTCACCACCAGCCGCGCTCCCATAGCCGGAAAAATAGACCTGATTTCAAGACCTCTCGGCGCTCAAGTCTCACAAGGTGATCCTCTTGGCGCGATTGAGGATCCGCTGGTGGACAGTATCCGTCTGCTTGATCTTGAATTGGAGCAGGCAGACGTTCAGGCAGAGATTGCAAGGCTTCAATCCGTCATTGCTTCTTTCGATCAGTCCATCAAGTTGTTGCAGACCCGTGCGGCGATCTACAGCGAGGAGCGAAAGCGTCAGCTTGAAGCGCAGGCCCAGTCGGCTGAATCGACGCGAGCGGCGGCGGAAGCTCGTCTCAGGTACGCCGAACTCAGCCGCGAGCGCTCCTCGCGGCTGAGTGGGCAGGGCATATCGACCGCACAGTCCCTTGAACAGGCTCAGTCACTGGCTGAAGTATCCAATCTTGAGGTTGCAAGCGCAAAGGCTCAGGCGGCGGAAATTCTTGTTGCCCGCAAAGCGGCAGATCGCGGCGTTTTCCTCGGTGACGGTTTTAACGACGCCCCATATTCCGAGCAGAGAATATCGGAGATTGACGTGCAACGCCTGGAACTGAAAGCGCAGCTTGAGTCGAAAAAGCTCGCGCTGACGGCGGTGTCCGAGCGAATTGCAAACGAACGCCTCCGCGTGAACAGACTATCGGCCTCGAACCTCGTGGCCAATGTCAATGGTGCATTGTGGGAGTATCTCTCAGCGTCGGGTGAAACCGTGCAACGTGGACAAGACCTCCTGCGCCTGATCGACTGCGACTCCGCAATCGTGACGCTGTCGGTATCGGAGAGCGTCTACAACACTTTAAGGGTGGGCGCCCCTGCGACCTTTCGTCTTAGCCGCAGCCGGGTGGTTCTCGAAGGATCGGTCATACGTCTCGCCGGTTCTGGGGCCGCCACGATTTATGAGAACATGGCGATCGCTCCGAGCCAGCGTCACCTGCAGCGTTATGACGTCGCCCTCGATGTTCCCGCTCTACGCAGCGATCCCAACCTCCGGTGTCTTGCCGGGCGCACGGGCAGGGTGTTTTTCGAGAACCGCGCCTTCGATTGGCTGAGAGGATGGTGGGGCTAACACGTGGAGACGTTCTTCTATCTCAGTGAGCTCCAGTCGAGTTTCGCCCACATTGCCCTCGCAATGGGATTTGCTCTTCTCCTGCCGCATTTGCTCTACAGCAAAAACTGGACACACAGGACGGTTCTGTTCGGCATCGGAATGGTGCTCGCCGTGCGATACATCTGGTGGCGAGGCACTGCGACTCTCGCACCGTTCGGTTGGACATTCGACTGTCTTTTCAGCTGGTCCTTCTTCGCGCTGGAAGCTTTGTCCGTCCTCTCTTCATTGAGCGCCTTCACGATCTTGACGCGAACGAGTGAGCGTTCTTCTGAAGTTGAGCGGCACAGGTCGTGGTGGGTGCCTGCGCCCCCTCCCAAAGTGGCTGTCATGATTGCCACTTATAACGAGGATCAAACCGTTCTGGAAAGGACGATTGTCGGTGCAAAAGCCAGCGATCACCCAGACGTTCAGGTGCTCGTTCTGGACGATGGGCGCCGAGACTGGCTGCGCGATTTCTGCCAGGAGCATGATGTCCGGTATCTCCGCAGACCAGACAATAAGGGTTCCAAGGCCGGCAACATCAATCATGCCCTCGACGTTTTGGCGAGAGACGATGCCCCACCGGATTTCATCGCGGTGCTGGACGCGGACTTTGTTCCGCATACGGACTTCATCTCACGAGCGCTTGCCCTTTTCCATGATGATGCGGTGGGACTTGTGCAAACGCCTCAGCACTTCTTCAACCCGGATCCCATTCAGCATAATTTAGGATTGAGCCGTTCCTACCCAGACGAGCAGCGTTTTTTCTTCGATCACCTTCAGCCGAGCCGCGACGCGTGGGGAATTGCTTTTTGTTGCGGAACGTCCTCGGTGATCCGGTGGAAGGCCGTGCAGGCGGCTGGCGGCTTCCCTACGGACAGCATTACGGAAGACTTTATGCTGACACTGCAGTTGCAGGAGCACGGCTATCGGACGGTTTATCTCAACGAAGCATTGACCGAGGGCCTGGCTCCAGAAGGACTGAAGGAATATGTTACGCAGCGCGCGCGATGGTGCCTGGGGCTGATGCAGATCGCACGTGGCAGACTAGGCCCGTTTGCATCCAACAACCTGCGTCTGCGAGATCGTTGGAGCGTGCTGGATTCCGTTTTTTTCTGGCTGACGACATTCACCTTCCGTATCGCGTCGATGACATTCCCTCTCCTTTACTGGTTCTTCAACGTGACGGTGGTCAATGCCTCCGTCCCGGAGGTCATCAGCTACTTCGGCACATATATGGTCTGGATTCTGTTTGTGCTGAACTTCATCTCATCGGGGATGGTCATACCGATCGTCAACGATGTCAGCCAGTTGCTGGGTGCGATCCCCATATCGCGTGCCGCTATTGTGGGCTTGATAAAGCCCAAGGGGCACCCTTTCAGCGTCACGGCAAAGGGGGGAGACCGGACCAAGGTCGTTGTGCAGTGGAGGCTCATGCGGCCATTCATTATTCTGACCTCGCTCACCATCATCGGCATATTGATAGGACTCATGTCCGACCGTTTTGCGTTTAACGATGCAGGTGACGGCAAGGTCATCATCCTGTTCTGGACCGTCTATAATCTCGTCATCCTTGCAGTCACCTTAGCAGTCTGCATAGAGCTCCCGAGATTGGAGAAACATTATGCGGACCGTCCCGAGCGCGTGGTGATCAACCTAGGCGGCAAGCTGAAACGTGTGTGGATGACGGATCTGACGCAGGAAACGGCCCGACTGCGGGGCTTGAATGCGAATGTCGCCACAAAGATCATCATGAAGATCAACGGGATAGGGGATTTCGAGGCGACCGTTCTCGAGCAAGCGGACGACGGCGTCGTCGTTTCTCTCGGTCTTGCAGAGACACAGTATCAGATCCTGCTAAAACGCCTCTATGCGCAAGGCGCCGTTCCAAGCGTCACCTCCACAAGGCTGTCGGCGATCCTGAAGGATGCTACCGCCCGTCTTGCCCGTCCATAGGCTGCTTTGCCTTGTCTGTGTCGTCGGGCCGGTCCATGTTTGCCTGCATCCTTGAGATCGCCGAGCCGATGGTTGCAAGCTCGGAGGTTCTGTAGCTCTCATAGGGGTAGACGTCCTCTCCGTCGGCGACGGCCTTCGCACTGTTGGCGAGATGATGGAATGGACGAATGAAGGAAATGATGAACAGCGATGTCAGGACAAGAAGAAACAGGCAGAGCATGGCGAGGTTGAAAAGGAGCTGGCTGGAGAAGCTGCTCGCTGGCTCGCTAATCGCATTCGCATCGATCCTTGCGACGATCGACCATCCAAACTTGGGGAGGGTACGATAGCTGGCCTCAGGCAGCGTTGCGACGAAATAGTTTTTTCCATCGGGCCAAACTTCCAGGCTGACACCCGTCGCCCCGGTTCTCGCTCTTCCGAGGCTTGGCAGATCCAGGTTGAGGATGCTCTGCTCCTCAGAGGATATCACGGCGGTACCCTCCGGGTTCACAATAAACACGCCAACGTTAAGCGCGTTGCTCAACTCCTCCACGTAGGTTTTAGCCCATTCCAGATTGAGATGGAGGCCAAGAACGCCAACCACAGTTTGGTCAGCACCTGCAATGGGTTTGGCCATGTCAAGAAATCTCAGGGGTTCCCCGTTCTCCAAGGCAGGGAGCTTTGACGCAAGGAGTACCGCTTCATGGGCGTCACCCGCAAAATCCCCCTGGAGACCTTGCTGAAACCATGGACGAGTAGAGACGTCTTCTCCTCTAAGAAGACCATTCGATGCCACTTGGACGCGTCCGTCACTCCCTGCATACCCAGCCCAGGAGATGATCTGGCCTGTGCCGACGAGTGTCGAGAGGTTGTCCTGGATGTTCGCCGGTTCGGTGACGGAAAGCGATTTCGCCAGGATTTCGAGGTTGGCCCATTCTCTGTAGAGGGAGGCGGCAAAAGCCGTCTGCACCCCTCGGGCTCGTGTTTCGACAGCGGTGCGTAGGCTCAACTCCTGAAAGCTCCGAACCTTATCGTTGACAACATTGAATACGATTGCGGCTCCGACGAGGAGGCAGACAAGCATAAAACCTATCGTAATCAGAGTAAGCGACGGCAGCCGGCTTTTTGCGAGGGTGGGCTTGGGCACTGAATATTCCTTTGCAACGTCTACCGGACATTAAATTCCCCGGAAGGTTGCAGCAATCTGCCGATTATAACGGGTCGTTTATCCGTCCGTAGTCACACTCATCGTCGCTCGTCAGGAGAGGCTGCTACTTTCGCCATCGGGTTTGCATAGTCAGTTGGTCGATCAAGGCGACAATCCTGCCGGTTGGCAAAAGACGTCCTTACTCTCTCAAAGCTTCGTGAGTGGTGGCGAATGTCTCGGCGAGTTCGGTCAGCGTTGCGCCCGTCGTGATGATACTGGCCATAAGAGGATCATCGATAGGGCGAAGGCAGGCAGCAGAGGACGGGCGACGTACCTTTCGTCTGCCTTAATCTGGATGCGTTTGACGCCGACCTTGATCTTCGCTTCTCAAGATTCTCGCGGCCAGGGTGCTGACGGTATGGCGCCGTCAATATCCCTCAGTCCTGTCCGAACCCTTTTAGGATGATATCGATGATCCTTTTCACTTGGCTCTCGTCAAGCGCATAGGCTGGAAGGGGCGGCAGCTTCTGGTTATTTTCAAGTGAGAGAAGCTCAAAACGCCTGGAAACCGGGTCGAGATTGGCCAGCATATGGATCGCAGAACCGCGCGCGAATTCATACTGCCAGATCGCCTCGTCTCTCGAATAGCGAGGAAAGGTTCGGCAGATCGCATCGATAAAGCGACGGGCGACATGCTCGTTCAACCCGAATGCGTCGTACCCGGCTCGCGCATCGACGCGCATCTGGAAAATATTTCGCACATAAAGGCTACCGCCATCCTGTGACCGTGAGACCGTCAGAATAGGCTCGATCAAAGCTTCGAGAATCTGGCGTGGCTGAAGCGGCTGGCCATTTGCTGCCTTTTCGAGCTTATCGAGTTGCGCCAGTCTCTCGCGGTTGACATCGCCGGTAATCTCCTGCGTAGCCAAGCGTACCAGCGCATCCTTGGACTGGAAGTAGTAATTGACCGCCGCTCCATTTGCGCCGGACGCAGCGGTGATATCGCGCACAGTCGTTCCGTTCGGCCCCTTGCGCGCCACCAGTTCCTTCGCCGCGCTCAGTATGGTCTGGCGCGTCAGGTTGCGCCTCTGGGCTCCGTCCTCTTCCCCTTCGGGATCGTTGATAAATTCCATGCCTCGCTACCTCCGTGCCGATCAGGTCTAACTAAAAAAAACTGCTTGCACTACCTTTTGTTTGAAGATAACGATTAAAACAGATGTTTGAATTATCTGTTTTAGGCGGTGGATGATGCTGATGCAGAGCGCGGGTCAGGAGCGCCCGGTCGATACGGGCGACTATGTTTATGCACCGATACGCGGCAGACCCCATCTCGGAATGCCTGGCGATGCGCAACTTGCCTTCTGGGTCGCTCCGAACATCGAACATTATGAATGGATGCCGCCCGTCAACCCGAACCGGCATCCATGGCCGCGGGTGATGCCTGACGTACTGAACTATTCCGTTCGCGATTTCGGCAACCGGATTGGCTTCAGGCGGATCTCTGACGAGATGGCGAAGCGAAACATCCGGGGCTCGGTATCGCTGTCTGTTGCAGTGTGCGACCACTTTCCCGACATCATCAAGCGCTGTAACGATCTCGGCTGGGAGCTTTTCAGTCACGGAGTCTATAATAGCCGCTACTTTTACGGCATGAGCCCGGAAGAGCAGCGTCACGTCATCATAGACAGCCGCGAAACGCTGGCCAGGGTGGGGCAGACACTGGATGGCTGGCTGACCCCGGCGATCACACCCGATCTGGAAACGCAGGAAATCCTTGCGCAGGAAGGTGTGCGCTACACGCTGGACTATTTTCACGACGAACAGCCTATGCCGCCCGCTGAAGCTCAAGACCGGTAAGCTGATCTCGATACCCTATTCGATCGAGATGAACGACACGCCGATGGCACACTGGCACAATATGTCGGTGGCCGAAATCCTTGCCTCCCTCAAGGCGCAGTTTGACCGCCTATATGCCGAAGGCGCCGAAAATCCACGCGTCATGTGCTTTGCCATTCATCCTTTCGTCTTGGGTCAGGCGCACCGCATCGATGCTTTCGCGGCATTTCTCGATTATGTGAAGTCGCACGATAGGGTCTGGTATCCCACAGGCCGTGAGATTGCTGACTGGTACTATGATCGTCACTATGACGTGGTGAGCGATTGGCTCGCTGCTGTTGAGGGAGCGCGCGGATGATTCTTCCCACTGGTCCCAGCTATCTCGAAACTCCACTGCGCCGTGACAACCAAATGGACCACGATTTCTACGGCTTTCGCGACACCTGGAGTGAAAAACGTCTGACCTGGCAGAACGGTGCCAGGCTGGGTGTATGGCTGCAGATCGCGGTCGAATGGTTTCCCTTGAATATCAGCGGTAAGCCGTTTCTGCCGGTCGGTGCTCCGAACCGGCCCTGGCCGGATAGCGAGACCTACACGCAGCGTGACTATGGGAACCGTGTCGGCATTTACCGGATGATGGACGCCTTGAAGGCGAGGGGGCTTTCGGCTTCCATGCTCGTCAATGCCCGTCTCGCGAAGCGTTATCCCATCCTCATGCGATCTATCCTGGATGACGGCTTCGATGTGGTCGCCGCAGGTCTCGATGCTGGTGCGATTCATCACGAAGGGCTGGCGGAAGACGAAGAGCGGGCGATGATTGCCGAAGCTCTCGCGATCTTTGCGGGTTTTGGTGTGTCACCCATTGCATGGCACTCGCCATCCTGGTCGCAATCCACGCGAACGCCGCGGCTGCTTCTCGAAGCGGGTCTGAAAGCCATGGCCGACTGGGCGAATGATCAGGCGCCTTATCTGTTCGAGACCGGAGCTGGCAGCATCATCTCGCTGCCAGCGACGATGGAACTCTCAGACCGCGAAATGATCATGCTGCGTAAGCAGAATCTTGCCGATGTGGAGGAGAGCTTCATCGCAGCCGCCAGGCGTCTGTGGAATGAGGCGCGCGACAGCGGCCATGGCCGTCTGCTGACGCTGAATGTTTCGCCTTGGTTGATGGGCCAGCCTTATCGCGCTGCCGCCTTTGAACGTATTCTCGATGCCCTATTCGCTCTCGACGGAACCGTTTCCGTTGGGGTTCCTGAGATCATTGCCGCAACCGACGGCCTTACACCCTAACAGCCCGTCGTAGAGATTAGCCATGTCGCAACAACCCCGCCCGAGCGGGGAAGGTAGCCTATTGCTGCTTTCCCTGTCGATTTCGGTCGCCTTTCTGATGGAGACGCTGGACAGCACGATCATCGTGCCGGCTATCCCTGCCATGGCCGCCGATTTCGGGGTTGAACCACTGCGGATCAATCTGGCGATTTCCCTTTATCTCGTTGCGCTCGCAGCCATGATCCCGGCCAGCGGCTGGCTTGCCGATCGCTTCGGTGCAAAGCGGATATTCCTTTGGGCCATGGCCGGTTTCATGGTGGCGTCAATTGGCGCCGCTCTGTCCGTTTCGCTTGAAATGCTGGTGGGCATGCGGATCCTGCAGGCTGTCGCCGGCGCTTTGATGACCCCCGTTGGGCGCCTCCTGTTGATCCGTTCGGTGCGCAAGGAAGAACTCGCCGCAGCAATCGGGTGGATGTCCATGCCGGCTCTCGTCGGTCCCGTTCTCGGTCCGCTGGTGGGCGGTTATATCGTCACCTATGCGAGTTGGCCGTGGATATTTCTCGTAAAGATGCCATTCGGAATTGCGGGTCTTATTCTTGCTGCACGCATGTTGCCGCCGGACAGACCCAATCCGCCCGGTTCCTTCGATGTCGCTGGCTTCGTCTATTGCGCCGTTTGTCTGGGCGCGGCGCAGCTTCTCCTCGACCAATTGGTGCATGTCTTCCTGCCCGTTCCTGCCATCGCCACGCTCTTCGCAGCCGTCCCCGTTATGGCCGTGGCATTCCTGTGGCACTCACACCGTCGGCAGCGTCCGGCACTTGATCTGACACTGCTGAGACTTCCTCTGTTTCGCGTCGGCTTTTTCGCTGGCGGTCTTTCGCGACTTGGCCTCAATGCCTTGCCCTTTCTGCTGCAATTGCAACTGCAACTCGGTTTCGGCTGGTCTGCGGCCCGTGCCGGCTGGATCGTCTTTATCGTCGCCGCCGGAGCCCTGGTGTTCAAACCGTTGATGCGTCGCGTTCTTGCCGCCTTCGGCTTTCGGACAACTTTGTCCGTCAACGCGCTGCTTGGCGGTGCAATAGCGGCGATCCTTGCGTCTGTCGGGCAGCAAACCCCCACGGTGGCAATCGGGGTGCTGGTGTTTGGCTTCGGCCTGTGCCGCTCGCTGCAATTCAACACCGTCAACACATTGCTGTTTGCCGAAATCCCGAGCGAACGCCAGAGCGCCAGCACCGCTCTTGGCGGCGTAGGGCAGCAATTGTCGATGGGGCTCGGCATTTCTGTCGCCGCTGTTCTCGTGGTGCAATTCCAGAACGCGGGTTTCACCGTTCCGTCACAGGCAATGTCCTCCGCGATGTTTGTCGTTGCAGGGCTGACCGCCATTTCCGGTCTGCTCTTTCTTCGCCTGCATCCTGCCGATGGTGCGGTTGTCAGCCGTCACCGCATCTATATCCAGAAAAGTTGAACGTTCTATGCCAGAAGTCAGAACAAGCACCCACTCCACGACCGCGATCGAGACCAGCCATGACGCCGCTGCGCTCTGCCCTGCAAGTTTAAGTGTGGCGGATGCGTCGCGCCAGATCGACGCAGGCCTTCTGTCCCCAGTTACACTTCTCGAGGCAGTGCTCGCGCGCATCGACAACTTGGACCCAATCATCCATTCCTATTTGCGTCATGACCGCGCTGCGGCCCGGCAGGCGGCCCAGGCAGCAGCGGAACGGGCAGGGCGCAAACGGCGTCTCGGGCCGCTCGATGGCATACCCTTTGCGGTGAAGGACAATATCTATACTCGCGGGCTGGAAACGACCGCCGGTTCACGCGTCCCGCAAAAGCATGATCCATCCATCAATGCGACCTTGGTGTCCCGGCTCCAGGCGGTGGGCGCTGTCCTCGTCGGAAAACTCAACACCTGGGAATATGGCACTGGGACGGGCGCGGTTTATGAAGATCTTCCTGTGCCTGCTGCCCGCAATCCGTGGAATCCGGCCCATTATACTGGCGGTTCCTCCAGTGGCTCTGGGGCCTCCGTTGCAGCGGGGACCGCTCTTTTCGCGATTGGCACCGATACGGGCGGCTCCGTTCGTCTTCCTGCTGCCGCCTGTGGCGTCGTCGGCTTCAAGCCTACTTTTGGTCGTATCAGCCGCCACGGCATCATGCCCAACTGCTGGAGCTTCGATACTCCGGGCCCGATTACGCTGACCGTGGAGGATTCAGCGCTCGTCTATGACGCCATAGCGGGATACGACCCAGAAGATCCGGTCAGCCTTGATGCCGAGGCAGAGCCCCTGGCGGGTGCGCTCAACGCCAGAGCGTCACGATTGAAAGTCGGTTTCGTACGCACGCTCGGCGCAGATCACGGCTCGATGGATCCTACCATTCTCGCCGCTCTCGACGAGGCTGCGGAAGCGTTGCGGGCAGCCGGCGCCGATGTCAGGGAGATTGCGCTGCCCATACCGGCTGCCGATTACAGGGCGATCAGCGTCCCCATCAACCGCAGTGAAAGCTTTTCTATTCATGAGCGGGATTATCTCGAACATCGAGATCTTATGGGCCGTTCTCTGCGCGAGAAACTGGAAGTCGGCATGTATATGCGCGCTGCCGATTATCTTGCGGCCTTGCGTCAGCGGCGCGCACTCGTTGCCGCCACGGACAGCGTTTTCGGCGAGGTGGACGTGATGCTTCTGCCAATGACCTCGCGCGCCGCCCCGCGGGTGGACGATCAAGCCGCGGTGACGGATTTCACCACGGGGTCGGCCGGAAGTCCTTTTTCGCTGACTGGGCATCCGGCACTGTCCCTGCCAGCAACCATCAATCAGGAAGGCTTGCCGGTTGCTGTTCAGCTGGCTTCTGGATTTCGAAAGGAAGCAGTTCTCCTCGCTGCGGCATCCATGCTTCAGCACCATTTCAATCCGTCGCCGCGCCGCGCCGATCCGGCGCATATGATCGCTCTTCACCTGCGACAGGGTACCGCACAATGACAGATCCAATCGACAACCTTCGTATCGCTGTGAGTGTTATCTGGCGCGGCTGCGGTGAGGCGCCGCCGACCGGCGAAAATCTTGATCGCGCGGCAGCCAACCTTGCCGATGCGTTGGCGAGCGGCCGCAAAGTGGCGCGCATTGACGACAAGACATTTCAGCCGCTTTACGGACCGCGACGGGACCTGGAATAGGCTTTTGTGCGCAGCAAAAAAATAAAACAAGTGAATAAAACAACCATTTGAAATTTTCATTCGATCCACTAGACTGCTTTCAACAACCAAAAAGGGGAACATCATGAAAGCTTTGAACCGACTCGCCATCGTCGTCGCAATGACACTCTCTGCCGCGCCTTCTTTCGCTGAGAGCCCGATCAAAAGCGCGCTGGATGGCAATGCGCCTCCCTATGCTCAGCCCAAGCTCGATGGCAGCATCGAAGGTCTGACGGTGGATATGACCCAGGAAATTTCCAAGCGCATTGGTCGTGAAATCACCCTCGACGCCATGGCTTTCTCTGCCCTCGTCCCAGCGCTTCAGGCGGGCACCTATGATATGCTTTCCGTACCGTTCACCGCGACGAAGGAACGGTCGGACGCCTTCCTTCTGACCGAAGGCATATGGTCGGCGGATCTCGCTTTCCTCATTCCCGCACGCGGCGATCAGGTGACCGACTACGCTCAGTTCAAGGGCAAGACGATCGCGACGAACAAGGGCAACGCTTACGAGAAATGGGCGCGCGAAAAGGCGGGTGACTACGGCTGGACCGTGGAATCCTACGGGTCGCTCAGCGATGCGGCACAGGCCGTGCAGGCCGGTCGTGCCGATGCTGCCCTGGTTGGGGTTGCCACCGGCTACACCATCGCCAAAAAGTCGCCCGCTCTCAAGGTTTCCGATTTGAGAGTGGAGACCGGACAGTATTACTCCTACCCTGTACCAAAGGCATCTCCAGAACTTCGCGCGCAGCTCGATCGCGCCATCGAATGCATCAAGGCCGATGGCACCGCGGCCAAGCTCTACGAGAAATGGCTGGGTACTGCCCCTGCCGCTGGATCTCTGGAGGTCACGCCACAGCCAGGCATCGGACCTGTCGGTCTCGGCAATTACGACGCAACACCCCACGACCTCGCCTGCAAGTAAGACGTTTCCGGGAAGAAGGTCCGCATCTCATGTCGAAAACGATCATGCAGCCCATGCTCGACATTCAGGCGCTCTACAAGTCCTTCCATGGCGTAGACGTCCTGAGGAACATCAATCTGCGTATCACACGTGGTGAGTTGGTGTTTCTGATCGGGCCTTCCGGTTCCGGGAAGTCGACGCTCCTTCGGTGTTGTAACCGACTTGAGGAGCCAAGCGATGGCGCCATCATGGTGGATGGCGTCAACATCATGTCGCCGAAGACGGATATCAATCTGATGCGCCAGCGCATCGGCATGGTCTTCCAGTCTTTCAACCTCTACCCGCACATGACGGCTGAGGAAAACGTCATGCTGGCATTACGACGGGTTCAAGGCAAGTCCACGGAGGAAGCGCGCGAGATCGCACACCGCGAGTTGAAGCGGATGGGATTGGGCGCACGTCTCACCCACTATCCTTCACAACTATCAGGCGGCCAGCAACAGCGCGTGGCGATTGCCCGTGCGCTAGCCCTCGGACCAGGCGTGATGCTTCTGGATGAGCCGACCTCGGCACTCGACCCTCAATTGGTAGGGGAAGTTTTGCAGGCCATGCGGGAAATGAAGGCCGAAGGCATGACCATGCTGGTGGTCAGCCATGAAATGCGTTTTGCCAGGGAGGCGGCCGATCGCGTCGCCTTCATGGAGGCGGGGGAGATCATCGAGCTTGGTGCACCGGGAGAGCTTCTGGCCAAGGGGCCAGACAGCCGTGCCTGCCAATTCCTGTCGCAGGGGCACTGAGCCCCATGGATCTGCACGGACTGATCGCTCTTTTCTTCAATGTCGACGTGGCCGTTCAATATCTGCCGGACCTCTTGGCCGGACTTTGGGTGACGCTTTCACTTTCCGTCGTCATCGTGGTGTCGGGCCTCTCGCTCGGCCTGGCACTCGCTATCGTGCGGCTGATGTCGCATCGATATGTCGTAATGTTGCTGCGCCTATGGGTGGATTGTTTTCGCGCCGCTCCGCCGCTTGCAGTGGTTCTTCTGATGTATTTCGGTTTACCGAGTCTGGGGATCACACTCTCCGCCTATTGGGTGCTCTGGTTGACGCTGACCGCGATACTTGCCGCGTTCTGCGAGGAAATCTTCTGGGCCGGGATTGCTTCCATCGGAAAAGGCCAGTGGGAGGCGGCACGCTCCACCGGGCTGACCAATGCTGACACGTTTCGTTACGTCATCCTGCCGCAGGCGATGAAGATGTGTGTTCCGCCGTTGACCAACCGCGCCATTAGCATCACCAAGAACACGGCGCTCGGCACGGCAATCGGCATGCCGGAACTGCTGAATGAGGCGCAGACGGCGCTCTCCTTTTCCGGTAACGCCACGCCGCTTATCCTTGCGGCAATAGGTTACCTCATCATTTTCATGCCGGTCATGGCACTGGCCGGAAGACTGGAAAAACGTATGGTTTGGGGTGCGCGTTGATGAATGGTTTTATCGAGCAATTCTTCAACACGGACGTGATGGTACAGGCGCTTCCTTATCTGTTGAAGGGATTACTCATCACGCTCAGCCTGACCTTGTTGCTAGCGCCGCTCGGCATGGTGTTCGGCCTTTCGCTGGCACTTGCATCCAATCCGCGCAATCCGGCGATGCGGATTTTTATCCGCGGGTGGATCAATATATTTCGTGCTTTGCCACCGTTGGTGCTGATCATCCTGACCTTCTCGGGTCTTCCCTTTCTGGGTGTAAGGCTGCCAGCGATGGCCTGTGTCATCATCGCGCTTCTCCTGAACAACTCTGCCTATTTCTGCGAGATCTTCAGAGCTGGCCTCGGCTCTGTTTCTTCGGGCCAGCTCGAAGCGGCGCGGTCGACAGGACTGACAACCGTCGACGCTATGCGCTACGTCGTGCTGCCCCAGGCCGTGAGGAATGTTCTTCCCGACCTTGCGTCCAACAGCATCGAGGTGATGAAGAGCACATCGCTCGCGGCCATTGTCGGCGTGGGAGAATTGCTCTACGTCGCAGGCAACATTCGATCCGTTACCTACAACACCACGCCGCTGATGCTAGCAGCCATCATGTATCTCGCCATCCTGCTGCCCTGCGTTCGGCTGGCCGGGCGACTGGAGCGAAAACTATAGGATCATAGACGTGGGAAGGGCTCTCATCGCACCAAGGCTTATAGGGTCATTGGGCGTGACGGCTCAGCGCACTGTCAGGCTCCGCCTACGTCTCCTTTACGAGCGCTTCTACGGAACGTCGAGGGCTGGTACTCGGAGGAAAAACGTTCGCCTTCGCCAACCAGATAGTCATTGAAGAGACTGAAATATTCCCGTTCAGGTGCACCATAAGACTGCTGAGCGAAGTCCTTGAGAGCCCTACGATCACGGATCGTCACAATGCCCCTTGAGGCGTGGACCAGATGTTTTTCTTCCAAGCTATGGAAAGCCGTGGTGATACTCGGGCGACGAAGAGCCAATATTTGCCCGAGATTTTCGTGGGTTACTTTGATCTCGTTGTGCCAAACTCGGTCTCGGCACATCAGTAACCACCGAGCCAAACGGACGTCAATCATGTCCACAGCATTCGACTGGGCCGCGTAGGCCATTTGTATCTGAAATGCCAAGGAGAAGCGCCTAACGACGTCGGCAACGACAGAATCTTCCTCGACAGCACTCAGGAAGTTGCTCAACTTCATTCTGAAACCGTCGCCTGGAAGGTGCATAACCATGTCAAAAGCACTGCATGCTGTTGGGTATGCCAAGGCCCAGGGGGCAAGCCCTTCATATCCGATCATGCCGACGGCGAACGTATCGGACTTAGCAGACGGAACCTGAACGGAGATGATGCCGGAGTTGAGAAAATATACATCGTCTAGGGTCTGGCCCCGGCAGGCAATCCGATAATCTTTCGGAAGCGAAACGCTTTCAAGCTCAGCAAAAAGACGACGCCTCGAACGTGCGGGTAGAAGTGTCAGCAGCTGGTTTTGCGGATGAGTATAGGGAATGTCTACCATATATCTTTTCCAGCTGGGGCAAGAGCGGTTGACTCCCAGCCGCCCGCGCCCATGGTCGTAAGCGAACGATAGTGAACCCTAACATACCTCATAGGAGGTGTCGAATCACGGAGGCGAACGGTCCATTTCCGGACGGTCGCCGAATTGCAGCCTGTGTTCTTCGGACCGGCATCTTCCATGGTCGTGTTTCGGGTGTGGTTTTGAGTGCGCGGATCAGGTCGTGGTTCTTTCGCCTGCCGTTTGGGCGGACGCGGAAGCAACACCGCGCAGCGTCTGCATCCAGACGAGCTGCTCGTGCTTGATAAGCTCGGTCGGCTCGTGCAGCGCTAGCGTGTTCCGAAGATCGCCGGCATGCCGCCCACTGCGAAATCCGTCAGCGCTTTGCGCATTTCCGAAATGAAAGCGTGTTGGAGGCGCGAGCGAGGTACGCCCTTGCGGGTTATTAGAACTGCCGCAAGCTCGATCGGTGGTAGAAAATCACACTCGACGAGACCGAGGCCGGCATTGAATGCCGCCGTATAGGGATCGATGACCGCAGAGCCGATACCGGCACGCGCAAGAACAGCCGCCGTCGAGCAATAGCGAACTTCAACGCGTGGCTTGTATGCGACGCCGTCACGTTCGAAGGCGGCGCGGACGAGGCGACCAAGGGTCGAGTCAACTTCAAGCCCGACGAAGTCGTGCTTCGCGAGTGTTTCGGCATTGACGACAGTATCGGTCGTTTCCTCAGTCCTGGGGACGACCGCAACCATATGGGTGCGTGCCAGAACCTCGACATTGACCGCAGGATGTCGTTCCAGGGCAAGTGCAAGTCCAATATCTGCATTGCCGCTCTGAACAGCGTCCACAACATGCTCCAACCGGCGGACATCATAGGCGATGGAGACATCTTTACGCTCCTTGAGAAACCGCCTCATAGCCAGTGGAGCAACAGTATGTCCCAGTGGCGGGGTGGAAATCACCCGCAGTCGCCCCGAGACACCCTGGCGCATATCCTGTGCACGCGAGGCAAAACCTCTCAGCAGACTGAAAACCGGCTTGATATCTTCATGCAGCGCGACCGCCTCTTCCGTTGGCTGAAGACGTCGATGCAGACGCTCAAACAGGGTGACGCCCCGTTTGCGTTTCCAGTTGGCGAATACCGTTGGAGACTGCTGGTTGGGAGATGCCGAGCTGCTCGGCGGCCTCGACCGTGGTTCCACACCGCATGATCGCATCAAAGATTTCCAGGAGGCGAAGCGAGAGATCGGATTTGCCAGGGTCGATCATGCCGTTCCCGCCATTAGCGTACCGAACGCCATGGCGACGGCTGCCTGGGTGGGATCGATAATCGGGCAACCGATCTCCGCTTCCAGTCTCGTGCGATGGCCGGACATGCCGGCGCAACCCAGCACGATTGCGCCGGCACCCAGCGCTTTCAATTTGCGGGCAGCGCGGAGAAGGAGCTCGTAGCTCTCCTCCCCATGGCCGCTATCGGCAACACTGATAGACCCCTCCAGCGCAATTTCGCCCGCTAGACGTTGATCGACACCGAGCCGGCGGAGATTGCGCAAGTGGCGCGGGATAGAGCCCTCTGATACCGCGATGACGCCGAACATATCGGCGAGTGCCAAGGCATGAAGGACGCCAGCATCCTGAATGCCGTAAACCGGCATGCGGGTGATGGATCGGGCGAGGTCCAGTCCGGGCTGCGAGTAGCATGCCAGAATATAGGCCGCAGCATCAGGACGGGATTCGATCACCGCCGCCGTGTGAAGCGCTGCTTCGTCCACGTGACGCTGCGTGATGATGCCTGGCGGCGCATGCGCGATGGTAACGCATTCTATGGTTGGACCACCAATACGGGTAAAACCAGAAAGCGCCATTCTCAAGCCATCCGTTACGCTTTCAGAACTGTTGGGATTGATCACCAGAATTTTTTGCGCGTTCTCATCCATTCAGGGTGCCACCTCATGGCTATATCGCGCTGCGACCTCAAACTCTACCGCACGATGACCGGGCATAGCGCCCGTGTCGACAGGCTGTCTTGCGATGAACCGGCCTTCGCCTCGGTCTGCCTTTAGAACGCCCTTTTCCACAATCACCCGGCCATGGTTCATCACGAGTTCCGGCCAGCCTTGGATATCCATTCCCTCGAAGGGGGTGTAGTCCATATTGTCGTGCTGCATCTCCAGCGTTACCTTGCGGCTCTCGTCCGGATTCCAGATCGCGATATCGGCATCGAAGCCTGGCAAGATCGCGCCCTTCTGCGACAGGCCGAAAACCCTTGCGGCATTCGAACTGGACAGTTTGACGAAATCGCCAAGCGTGATCCTTCCTTTACTAACGCCTTCCGAAAAGAGATAGGGAAGCCGCATGGCAATACCTGGCATGCCATTGGCAATTTTCGGATAGGGCGCATCCATCCCGTTGAGGAATTTGCCGGACGCGTCGGCCCTGTAGGGTGCGTGATCGGACGAGACGCTTTCGAATGTCCCGGCCCTTATGTGTTGCCAAAGTCTCTCCTGCGTTTCACGATCACGCAAAGGCGGCGAGCAGATATATTTGGCGCCGTCCATACCGGGCCGGTCAAGGTCAGCCCGGGTCAGAGCAAGATATTGCGGGCATGTTTCGGCGAAGATTTTCGCGCCAGCGAATTTCTCCCGCCTGACGATATCCGCACCGCCTTGTGTGGAAACGTGAACGATGAAGAGTGCTGCATCCACGAGCTTGGCAAGCGAAATGGCGCGGTTGATCGCTTCTTCCTCTGCCAGTTCCGGCCTGCTCAGCGCATGATATTTGGGTCCCGTGAGGCCCGCCTGCGCAAAGCGCCGGTTCATCCACTTCACCATGTCATTGTTTTCCGCATGAACCATGGTGAGCGCACCATGGGTCTTCGCCATGGTCAGAATGTCCAGCATTCCACCGTCGCCGATATTCATCAGATCATAGGTCATGAAGACCTTGAAGGAGGTGATCCCTCTGCCGAAAACCCCCGGTAACTCGTCGAGAACGGCAGGCGACGGATCGGAGATGATGAGGTGGTAGGAGTAGTCGATGACGGAATTGGGGACGGCCCGTCCGTCATAGGTGGCGATAACCTCGGCGATCGACTGACCACGGTGCTGCGCGGCAAAAGGCACAAAGCAGGAATTTCCGCCAAAGGCCGCGGAGACGGAACCGGAATAATAATCATCCGCCGTCATGATCCCGGAGGAGCTTTCCTGCGCAATGTGACAATGCGCCTCGATACCGCCCGGCAAAACCAGACGGCCACCCGCATCGATCCGCCGCTCTCCGCCCGAAATTTTTTCCGCAACAGCAACGATCTTGCCGTCGGCTATGCCAACGTCCGCCTTGAATGTCTCATTTGGCGTGACGACCGTGCCGCCCGAAATTACCGTATCGTAGTGCATCATGCTTTCCTGCTGCTCAAACCGAAACGATGGCACCCGTCTGTGACGTGATGCGGTCATAGTGCTCGATCCGCCGATGACGGGCAAAGTCGAAGATCGTCGATTTGCCAAAGGCGCATTTGGCGAAATCGCAGTCAGCCAGGATCAACTCATCTTCTTCCGTTTCGGCCCGTGCCAGAACGAATCCGTCCGGATCGACTATGATCGAGCCACCCATCAGCGGATGTCCGTCTTCCATGCCGGCTTTCGCGATGCCAACCACGTAGGTCGCATTCTGATAGGCCCCCGCCTGCAGCGAGAGATCCGAGTGAAACAGGCGCTTTTCCACGCCTTCGGCGCTCATCTGACTGTTCACCGAAGGCGTGTTGTAACCGATGGTGATCAATTCTACGCCCTGCAGGCCCATGCAGCGATAGGTTTCCGGCCAGCGGCGATCGTTGCAAATCGCCATGCCCATGATAACACCCTCATTGCGCCAGACATTGAAGCCGAGATCGCCCGGTTCGAAGTAGCGTTTTTCCAGATGCTGGAAAGCGCGCTCTGGGTCATATTCGTCATGGCCTGGCAGGTGCACCTTGCGATATTTGCCGATAATCTCGCCCTTCCGGTTGGTGACGATCGAGGTGTTGAAACGACGCCCCTCCGGTGTCAGCTCGGCGTAACCGAATGTCATCGCGACACCGAGGTCGCGGGCACGCTCGAACAGCGCCATGGTGGCGGCATTGGGCATCTCGGTTTCGAACCATGTATCCACTTCTTTCCAATCAGGCATGTACCAGCGGGGAAAAAACGTGGTCAACGCGAGTTCGGGATAGACGATCATTTCGGCACCACGCGCTGCGGCCTGTTCCAAGAGTTCCACCATGCGGGCAACTACAACGGCCCGGCTATCACTTTTTTGAATGGCGCCGAGCTGAGCGCCGGCAATGATCAATCGCGTCATGAGAATGTTCCTTCCTTGATGTTGCCCATCACGCTGCGAGGCGGCGTTGAAAACGGCTGACCAGCCGGACAACGGGCCACAGAATGACGAGGTATATGAGAGCCGCCAGCACCAGCGGCGAGGCGTTGTATGTAATCGACCGCGCCATGTTGGCGGTGTAAAGAAGCTCCGAAAGGGAGACGACGGAGGCAAGCGAGGTGAGCTTGACCACCTCTACCGTGTTCGACAGGAGATCGGGTAGAACATTACGCGCCGCCTGGGGCAGCACCACGCTTGTCAGCGTCTGCATCTGACTGAGACCGGTGGACCGCGCCGCCTCCCACTGGCCCTTACTGACGGAAAGAATGCCCGCCCGATAAACCTCTGCATAATAGGCGGAATTATTCAGCAGAAATGCGAGCACGACCGCCGTAAAAGGTGAAATTTCGATGCCTGCGAAAGGCAGCCCGGAATAGATGAAGATCAACAGGACAAGCGGCGGCAGCGCACGAAAGATATCGGTCAGGACCAGAGCGGGCAAACGCAACCAGCGTCTTGGGCTGAGATTGGCAAGCGACAGCAGTAGACCGCCTATGAGACCGAGCAGAATGACTGCGGCGCAGAGTTTGGCCGTCATCCATAGTCCCGAAAGCATCAGCGGTAGAGACTTCGCCATGATCGTGAGGTTGAAGAACTGATCCAGAAGGTTCTGCATGATTATCGCCCCTGGCTCTTATCGCGACGGCGCTCAAACAGGCGCGCGGCCACTGCAAGCGGCAGGAAGAGAATGAGGTAGGCGATGGCTGCCAGCGACAGCGGAGTCGCACTTCCTGAAAAGCTCTGCGCGGTGGTTGCCGCCGAAAGCACCTCCTCGACGCCGATGACGGAGCCGAGAGCCGTCATCTTCGTGATGGCAAGCACGCGGTTGACAAGCGGCGGAATGGCAAGCCGTACGGCCTGCGGCAGCGCGACGTAATACAACGTCCCGAAGACACCGAGCCCGGTGGAGATTCCCGCTTCCCATTGCCCACGCTCGACCGACAGAAATCCAGCCCAGAAGATCTCTTCGGCGAAGGCTGCAAGAGTAAGGGACAAAACGACGAATAGCACCATAGGCCCGGACAGACTGAGACCGACGCCTGGCAGGCCGAAGTAGAGCAGGAGGATCAGGACGAGTGGTGGCAGAGCGCGGAAGATATCGGCAAAACAGATGATCAACACGTTCCAGAACCATATTCGATAGGTCCTGACGCAGGCGAGAAGGAGCCCCAGCAACAGACCGGTAAAGACCACTGCTACACCGAGACCGGCGGCGACCAGCATGCCCGACAGCACATCTGGGAGATAGCGAAGCATCACATCCAGATTGAAGAAGGTGGTGAGAAAGCCGCTCATCCCACAATCATCCTCTTACGCGCGACAGAAAGGCTTTCGTCCGTTCTGCTTTCGGAGCCCCGAAAATATCCTCGGGCGGGCCTTCCTCCACCACGACGCCGCCATCCATGAACACAACTCGATCTGCAGTTTCGCGCGCAAACCCCATCTCATGGCTGACGACCAGCATCGTCATGCCCTTGGATTTCAAATCTTTCATCACGGCTAAGACAGAGCCGACCAGTTCCGGATCGAGCGCGGATGTGGGTTCATCAAAAAGCATGACCAGCGGATCGAGAGCGAGTGCACGGGCAATCGCGACCCGTTGCTGCTGACCGCCAGACAATTCCGCGGGCATGGCATCTGCCTTATGGGCAAGACCGACCCGCTCTAGCATATCGATTGAGCGAGCCCTTGCCTCCTCAGTGGGTCGGCCTAACGCCTTGCGCTGGGCCAGCATCACATTCTTCACTACGCTCATATGCGGATAGAGGTGGAAACCCTGAAACACCATGCCCACCTTCAATCGCATCCGATCGAGATCGCGGCTGGTGCCGCTCATGATGTTTCGCCCATCGATGATGATGTCACCGCTGGAAGGTTCCTCGAGCCGATTGCAGCAGCGCAACATTGTGCTCTTGCCGGAGCCCGAAGGGCCGATGATGAAAACCAGCTCCCCCTTCGTCACTTTCAGGTTGATGTCGCGCAGGACGACATTGTCGCCAAAGCGCTTCTGTAACGAAATGATTTCCAGCATGGGACGGTTCAGCATCGGCGGCTCCTGCATGGGAATGGCAGGCGCTACCTGCCACTCTTCGCTGTCATTTCAGATTGCAGGACGGCGTATGGTCATCCTCGACATATCCCTCGAAACCGGGCACGCCGTAGCCCTTCGTGGGAGTCACGATAGTCGTCCCCGCCGTTGGTACGACGCCGAACCATTTCTCCGAGAGCTTGGCAAGCGAACCGTCGATCTTCAGGCACTCGATGACCTTGTCGATCTGGTTTCTGCCTTCGACGTCATCCTTGCGGAAAGCCAGCGACCAGACCAGACCGGTCGGATACTCATAGGATAGCTTGACCTTGGGATTCTGCTTCGCGGCCCAGGCCGCGACCGTCGATCCGGCTAAGTTGGCGTCGGCGCGGCCAGCGATGACAGCCGCGACGGCGTCGGTATTGGTGCCGTAGCTCTCGACCTTCCAGCCGTATTCCGCCTGACGTTCACGCAGGAAGCTGTCATAGGCAGAGCCCTTGTTCACGGCTATGGTCTTGTCTTTGAAATCGTCAAGAGATTTGTAGTCCGGCCCGCTGGCAGGAATGACGAAGGAGAAATTGGTATCCATGAAGCCTTCGGTGAAGAGAAGATTGGCGGCTCTCTCTTTGTTCACCGTTACGGGCGCTGCCAAAAAGTCATAGGTCTTCGCCTGCAATGCCGGGATCAGACCTGAAAACTGGGCAGATGTGAGTTCTACCTTCTTGCCAAGCCGCTCGCCGATGAGATTGACGAGATCGACGTTGAAACCTTCCACTTTGCCATCAAGGGTCGGCATCGCGTGAGGGGCGAACGTTCCGTCAAGAGCGGTCTTGATCGTTCCTTCGGCGTGAGCACAGGAAAAGGCAAGGAAGAGCGATAACCCGGCAAGGCCGGATTTTTTGAAAGTGACCATCATTGTTCTCCACTGGAAGTGCCGTTTTGGCTTCTTATGGGGAGGATGATTTCACGGCCTCTGCTGCACCGCAATATAATTATTGATTATCATACGAATAGAATTATGCGTTTTTCAAATACGAAAACAGGCAGAAAACCTTCTTTGAGTCAGAAATACTGTAGTTTTATCAGATGCTTAGTGTTGTCTGGCCGCTGTGGCAGCCGACAGTTAGGCGCACGGTGACGGCAGCTTGGACAGCCTTGCATCCTGATGGTCGCAGTGCCAGACAGGGATCACGGCTGGTAGGCATAGGACAGGCAGAGGCAGGATCATGGACAGAACGGTTTACTTGAATGGCGCATGGGTTGCGGAAGGTGACGCGAAAGTATCGGTCTTCGATCGTGGCTTTCTGTTTGCCGACGCCATCTATGAGGTGACAGCCATCATTCAAGGCAAGCTCGTCGACTACCCTGGTCATCTTGCCCGCTTGAAACGGTCTCTGGATGCGCTCGGTATTGCCATGCCGGTGGCGGAAGCCGAATTGCTGGAACTGCACAAGGAAATCGCGCGGCGCAATGGCGTCGAAGATGGTCTTATCTATCTGCAGGTGTCCCGCGGCGTTCAGGATCGTGATTTCGTTTTTCCAGAGACGATGCAACCGACCTTCGTGATGTTCACCCAGACCAAGAAAGTGCTGGACAATCCGAAGTGGAAGACAGGTCTTTCGGTCAAGACTGTCCCTGAGGGCCGCTGGTCGGACCGGCAGATCAAGACCGTTCAGCTTCTCTATTCGTCGCTGCGCAAGACGCATGCCAATCGGGAAGGCTACGACGACGTCCTCTTCGTCGAAAACGGCTACATCACCGAGGCAAGCTCCGCCAATTTCCATATTGTCACGCAGGACGGCACACTCGTTACCCGCGATCTATCGAACGCGCTGCTGCACGGCATCACCCGCGGCTCCATTCTGCATCTCGCCAGACAGGCCGACCTTGCCGTTGAAGAGCGCGCCTTCACGCCAGAAGAGGCCAAATCCGCATCCGAGGCCTTTGTGACGTCTGCCACCAGCTTCGTCACGCCGGTGGTCAAAATGGATGGTGACACGATCGGTAACGGCGAAATCGGCCCCATCAGCCGTCGTCTGCTGGATATCTATATCCGCGAGCAGATCGCAGCGGGAATTGCTGTCGAGAGGCCATCGTGAGACTGGGCTTGTTGCGAGCTTTCGTGGCCACAAGCGGTTGATCGTAGCCGAGAAATCGTTGGCGGCAAGGATGTCGCGGCTAAGAAGCTGAGTAGGGGACCAACAGTCTCTAAGTCGGCATCACCGCAAAAGGGTAGAACTGACGGCAACCATCACAAGCCCTTCAAACCGACGCTTCGGTAACGCCGTCAGTCTGAGGTTTACTCTGCCACGTTCCGTTCCACGATGCTTTTGGCTATCCGCCAATTGCGGGCATGTGGGATAGGCATTTCGTTTTATGCCAGCGTCGGGTATAAGTTGACTGCGCACTTGTCCGAAATGAGCTGAAACACAGATGACGGATAACCAAACCGGTTCCGCATATGAAGATGCCTTGACGCTCGGCGAAGATCTTCGCCACACGATCGGTAACTTTGTCCGTGCGATCAGATTGCAAGCGGATACGCCGACCACATCACAGTCCGAGACACTGGGCCTTTTGGAAAGAAATGGTCCGTTGAGCGTGACGGAACTGGCAGGCATGCGCAAGGTCAAGCACCAGAGCATGCGCCTTGTAGCAAACCAACTGGAAAGGGATGGGCTCGTTGACAAACTGCCCAACCCTGCGGACGGGCGCAGCCAGCTCCTGTCCATCACGGCGGAGGGGCAGTCTCAGCTGTCCCAATCCAGGGAAATCAGGACTTCGAAGATTGCCTCTCTTATCGAAGAAAGACTATCCAATCAGGAAAGGCAGACACTTCAAACCGCGATGAGCATTATTGCGAAGCTTTGTTAGCGATCACGCTTTTGCCAGAGCAGAGACGACACTCGATAATGTGTTGAGGCCCCAATGCTCAGCATACTTATTGTCGCGGATACGCACGATATCGATCACGCTAATGGTAACAGCTTTTCCCGTTGGGGGAACGCCCATCAAAGTCCCTGAATGAATGCCACTGATGGTTTTACGCGTCGTCACCTTATCTCCTTCGGCGACCTGATCGTGGATTGTTAACTTCAAGTCCGACAAGGCGGGACGAAGGACATTCTGAAATGTGTCCCACATGCTGAGCGCGCCGTTCGGCATCCCTGAAGGTGCTGAATGGTTGATAAAGTCGGAGGCCATCAACGCTTTGAACTCCTCCTCATTCCCGTTCTGAATGACCTCAATATTGAAGCGTCGAACCACTGCCTTGTTTTCGGCGGACATGACATTTCCTCTCATGCAGACAGGGATCAAAATATACAGTTAGACTGTATATTTTGATGTAGGCTTTTTCCGTCTTTTGTGCAAGGTGTGCAAGTATCGTGCGGCTGGTTGCAGTCGGTCACTACCAACGGCCCGAAACGCCCTTCAGCTTGCGACGTATCGAATTTGGGTTGTCCTGAACTTTCTGCAGATTGCGGTGCGCGCAGGTATCGTCACTCAATAGGGCGCCGTACGGATTCAACGCCAGGGAAAACACGAGAGCATTCCAGCGACATCACCTCAACGTATGCTGTGGCTGGATATGTTTCGCTGCATGGCGACCGAACCCACCACCAAAGTTGGTCTGCTCAATTCCAAGAAGACGAAAATTGCGCGAAGACCGATGAGCGGAGCGGTTTGCATTATAGATCTGGCTAGACGACCGATGCGCATTCTTTCACCATCGCGGGCTCATGTTGTCAGTCCAATGACTTCGGTTGAGAGCGCCGCAGGCTGAGCCGGGCGCTCAAGCCGCGGCCTGAAGCGGTGTCGCTAAGAGTGATTAAACCACCGTGGAGGTCGGCGATGCGACGCGCGATTGCAAGACCGAGACCTGAACCAGGCTTCGCGCTGCCGCGTGCAATCTGGTAGAAGCGCTGGAAGACACGACTACGCTCTTCCTCGGGAATACCCGGCCCTTCATCCTCGACTAAGATTGTTCCTGTCATCTCGCCCGTTACCACGCGCACAGTTATGCAATCGCCGTCGGCACTATGGGCAATCGCATTATCGACAAGGTTGGCGATGATTTCTTTGATAAGAAGCGGATTGCCCGTGACATCGATGGGATCGTCGGGCGCGTCAAGCACGATATCGATATTGCGGCTCAGAGCCTTAGGCGCTTGCTCCGCCAGGACATCGGCCGCGAGTCGGCTGAGATCGACGCGCTGATCGAGATCGACCGCGTCGCTCTTCGCATCGACGCGTGCCAGCACGATCAATTGCTGAAGCATGCGTTGCAGGCGGGCGACGCCGTTCTGCGCTTCGCTCAGTGTTTCGAGAAGGTTTTCCTGGCCCGCCGCCTGCCGTTGCAGGAGTTCCAGATGCAGCTTGATGCCGCCGAGGGGCGAACGCAATTGATGGGAGGCATCGGCAGTAAAATCGCGCACGCCGGCGATCGTCTCATCCAGGCGCTCCATCAGTGTGTTGATTGCCGAGACGAGATCGACGGCCTCCTCCGGCACCCGCGCGGTATCGATGCGGGCGAAGGGGACGGCGCCGGGTGAAGCCCGTCCCAAAAGCTCCTGGCTGATTTCGGTGAGCGGTAGGAGCCCACGCAGAATGGCCATGTAAGAGAGAATGGCCGCTGCACTCAGAAGGACGGCCTCGAAAAGGACGAGGACCACCAGCATCCGGGCTTCCATATTGAGACGGCTGTTGAGAGTCTCTGCCATTCTGAAGGTAAGCGGTCTTGCAAAGCCGTCAACGACGCGGCTCGTCATCGCAACGCGCACCTGGTTGTCATTCAGAACCGCCGGCACATGGGCAATTCGGTCGAGTGGCGCGGTTCCGGTGTCCAGCGCGCAAAGATCCTGGTCGCCTCGCTGAAAGCCGCCGCCATCTGAAATACAATAAGCAAATGTATCGTTCGCGTCGTCGCGCAAGATCTCGATGGCGCCCTGTGCGAGCCTGTCGTCGAGATGGGCCGGGTTCTGCGCGGTCGCGCGGTCAATGATGGAGACGAGCGCTGCATCGAGTAAGCGATCCTGCGTCAGGCTCACGACGCTGTGGATGAGAAACGCGCCGCCGATACCGAAGACAATCGCAAGCACAGCGACCGGCAGCACCATATTTTGCAGAAGGCGCCGACGAATGGAGGGCGTGGCATTCGCATTCATTCACTCGACCTCGAGAATATAGCCCACCCCGCGGATTGTGCGAATATTGGGACCATTCGGTTCCAGCTTCTTACGCAGGCGACCAAGATGCAATTCCACGGCGTTGGGCGTCAGTGCGTCATCGAAATTCGAAATCGCCGAGGCAAGCCGCTCCTTCTGCACCACCTGTCCCGCGCGGCTGAGAAGAAGAACGAGGACTGAATATTCCCGCGGACGGAGGAAGAGCGTATGCCCGCCGAGCTTTACCGTGCTCGAATTGCGATCAACAGAAAGCGCGCCGCAGGTCAGTATCGGGCTGGGCTGGTTCTGACCGCGCCGTACGAGCGAGCGCACACGGGCCTCAAATTCCTCAAGCGCGAAAGGTTTGGTGAGATAGTCGTCTGCTCCCACGTCAAGCCCGGCGACCCGGTCAGGAATGGCATCGCGCGCCGTCAGGATCATCACCGGCGTTGACGAACCAGCCTGCCGCAGCGCCTTGAGCACCGTCAGCCCGTCCATTTCCGGCAAACCGAGATCGAGTACGACGAGAGCATAATCTTCCTCGAGGGCCGCAGCGAGCCCGTCACGGCCATTGCCGACACTGTCTACCGCGTAGCCGGCGGCCACGAGCGCCGAAACGATCCCGCGCGCCAATGACGGGTCATCCTCCACAATGAGGACCCGCATGCCTTCCTCCCTCGTCACGATTTGCTTCCGGCTAGATCAAGCATGGAGAACGGGTACGCCACAAGACAATTTCTTGCCGCCCAGGTGCCGTGACAGGATGGTGACAGGAATTCCGATGTAATCGGTTGGAAATCAGTCTGGTCAAGCACCATGTCGTGGCCCCGCCGTCGCCAAGCGATGTGGGCCAATACGACTGAAGCGCGACCGTTCGCATGAAGACCGGAGGACCCCAAAAGGGGTGAGTCTCGTGCATAGGGAGAAAAATATGATAGCAACTACACGCTCATCCCGCGTCGGCACCGTATTGCGCGTAACAAGCGGCAATTTCCTTGAGATGTTCGACTTTTTCCTTGTCGGCATCTATGCCAGCAATATTGCCAAGACCTTTTTTCCGTCCAACAATGAAGTTGCATCACTGATGCTGACCTTCATGACCTTCGGCGCGGGTTTCCTGATGCGACCGCTCGGTGCGATCTTCCTTGGAGCCTATATCGACAAGATCGGGCGCCGCCAGGGCCTTATCGTCACGCTCTGCATCATGGCGCTCGGCACCGTGCTCATTGCCTTCGTGCCCGGTGTCCAGACCATCGGTCTCTTCGCGCCGCTTCTCGTTCTTATTGGTCGCCTGTTGCAGGGCTTCTCGGCAGGTGTGGAGCTCGGCGGCGTCTCAGTCTATCTGTCGGAGATGGCGACACACGGCAAAAAAGGCTTCTACGTATCCTGGCAGTCGGGCAGCCAGCAGGTTGCAATCATGGTCGCGGCCCTCCTGGGCTATGCATTGAATTCCATGATGCCGCAGAGCACAATGTCGGAATGGGGTTGGCGCATACCCTTCTTCATCGGCTGCGGCATCGTTCCGTTCCTGTTTTATGTTCGACGGTCGCTTGAAGAGACACAGGAGTTTGCGGCCCGTCAACATCGCCCCACAATGACGCAGGTATACCAGACGCTGGCGGCCAACTGGGGCATCGTCCTGCTCGGTATGCTGATGGTGGTTATGACGACGGTGTCCTTTTATGCCATTACCGTTTACACGCCGACCTTCGGCAAGACCGTCCTGAAGCTCTCGGAAACCGACAGTCTTCTCGTGACGTTCTGCGTGGCGCTGTCGAATTTTTTCTGGCTGCCGGTCATGGGCTCTGTTTCCGATCGGATTGGTCGCAAGCCTGTCCTCGTGGTTTTTTCGGCGCTCGCGCTGGTGACAGCTTATCCGGTGATTGCCTGGCTCGTTGCCGCGCCGAGCTTCGAACGCATGCTGATCGCCGAACTCTGGCTCAGCTTCCTTTATGCCAGCTACAACGGCGCCTTGGTGGTTGCGCTAACAGAAATCGTGCCGCCAATCGTGCGGACAGCAGGCTTCTCGCTTGCCTATTCGCTGGCAACCGCGATCTTCGGAGGCTTTACGCCAGCCATCGCCACCTACCTCATTGAGGAGACTGGCGACAAGGCGGCCCCCGGTTACTGGCTTGCCTTTGCAGGCGGTTGCGGTCTGGTGGCGACACTTCTCGTCTATCGCAAGGTGACGGACGGCGCACGACCTAGCGCCATGACCGCCAAAGCATGACGGGCGAAGTCGCAGGATACCATTCCCGTCACGCTGTCTTTTTACTCAGTCTCTCTCGCTGAAGTTTAGTTTCATTCGGGGGGAGTGATAGAAACGTGTTGTGGCGGTCGTCTGCGCCTCTCGGATCAGTTCGGCCGCTAACGTAACAGCAGGGATCATTTTATGCAGATGAAATTGGCCTGCCGCGGACGCGATTCCACTCAATGGCTTAGTGATTGCGGGATGGTGCGCCTAACCTAAACCTCCTCTGACATAGTGTTCACTTGGTACAGCAACGGAACCCTATTTGCGTGCCAGACTTTACTGGTGCACCATTAAGGGAGTTACCAAATGGCATTCATCGAAGCAAAAGACGGGACTAAACTGCACGTCAAGGATATGGGCCAAGGTCGCCCTGTAATCCTCATTCACGGCTGGCCGCTGACCGGCGATATGTTCGAGTACCAGACAGTTGCCCTTTTGGAATCGGGCTTTCGTGTCATCACCTATGATCGCCGTGGTTTTGGCCAGTCGGGACATCCCGCGAGCGGCTACACATACGACACTTTCGCCGACGACCTTGCCGCCGTCATCGATGGCCTTGAACTTCAAAACGTCAGCCTTGTCGGCTTTTCCATGGGTGGCGGCGAAATAGCTCGTTATCTTTCACGTCATGGTGCGTCGAAAGTATCGAAAGCCGTTCTCGTTGCGTCCGTGGCCGGCTATCTTCTAAAGGACGAGAGCAATCCTGACGGTGTCGATGCCAGCGTGTTTGAAGGCATGAAAAAAGACATTCGCAAAGACAGGTTCGACTTCCTGCAAAGCTTCGCGAAGACCTTCTATGGTGTTGGCCTCGTGACCAGCCCGGTCAGCCAAGGAGTCCTGGACTGGTCTTTCGTTCTCGGAGTGATGGCGAGCCCGAAGGCCACGATCGATTGCGTTGACGCCTTTGCCAAAACCGACTTCCGTCCCGATTTTGCGGCGTTTACAATCCCCACGCTCGTGATCCACGGTACGGGTGACAAGACAGTTCCTATCGACCCAACGGGTCGGGCCGCTGCGAATGGTATCGCCGGAGCAAAGCTCATCGAGTATGACGGAGAACCTCATGGCCTGTTTGCGACAGTCCCTGACCGCTTGAACCAGGACCTGATAGAGTTCCTTGCCTGATTTCGAAGGGTGGGCAGATGGTATTCTCTGCCCACCCCATCAATCGTCCGACCTCGGTTCGACACATCCTTGAAAAACCTTTTATACTCCTATGGCAGGTCTGACAGCCTGCGTTGAGCCGTTTGTTTGTCGGCGGGTGAAATTCTCGCTAAATTGGCTGTGTATGGTGATAAATTAACTTCGTCGTTCTCTGGAACATCGCCCAACCGCTTTCGTTCTCCCATGCCTATTACATGGCTCTAAAGGGAGAGAACGAGATGGCGACAGCCGAAAAGTCTAGCAAAGAAAATAAGTCTTCGAGAACAGCCGTTAAAAAAACCGCGCGTGCCTCTGGGACCAAAAGTGTTGCTCCGAGCTCTGACACGCGCAGGAAGCGTGCACAGGCGGTGGCAAGCAAGTCCGCTGCGAAGAAAGCAACAAGGGTATCCGCGAAGGACGATAAAAGTCTTTCTGATCTTTTCGAGCACGCGCTCGGCGATATTTATTACGCGGAGAAAAAAATATATAAGTCTCTGCCAAAGATGATCAAGGCGGCAGATCACCCAGACCTGGTTCAAGCACTGACTTCTCATCGCGAAGAAACAGCCGGTCAGATTGAGAAGCTTGAGGCAATTTTTGAGCTTCTGGGCAAGCGAGCTAAAGCTGAAAAGTGCGACGCCATCGACGGAATTCTGGAAGAGAGCGAGAGCCTCTTAGAGGATTTTGGCTCGAGTGTTGCCGCAGACGCAGCGATCATCTTCAGCTGTCAGGCGATTGAGCACTACGAGATTACTCGTTATGGCTCGATGCGTGCCTTCGCAGACGCGCTTGGTATGGATGAGGCCAGGCAGCATATCGATGACATACTCGCTCAGGAGAAAGCTGCTGACACGAGCCTCACGGAACTTGCCGAAGACTCGGTGAACGCTGCCGCAAGCGACTACGACGAAGAGTAATCTCGTTACTCTGACAACGAAGGCTGGTGGCACCGGACGTCGACCAGCCTTCTTTTTTATCTTCGAACAGCCCCATCACGAAGATACAGCATTTATTGTGCTGGAGCGTTACCCAAGCCACCAAGTCCTCCAACGTCCTTCTGACCGGAGACATAGGCAGCAGTTTGTACCTAAGATATCGGTGACAATCTCGTTCCGAACGCATTATCGATGGGTTGCAGCCAAAAAAGCTAGCAAAAGCCGTTCAGCTTCAAGATTCTATAGGCTTCTATCGAGGCTCTAAGTGCATCCTCGGAACCGCGATCCCCTTCATTAGAGTCGGGGTGATGCATTTTAAGCTTCTCCTTATAGCGACTCTTGATCTCGTCAGACGTGGCTTTAGCCGTGAGGCCCAGTGTCTCGAAAGCTTTGGCTTCCAGTGTCTTGAGCTTTCTTTGTTGGCCACCGGTTGTTGGCTGCCCCGGCCTGGTGGCCTTGCGAGCATTCAACGTCTTTGCCGAGCCTGAACGGACAGAAGATGGTAGCGGGGCTTCAGTCGCTTCCCTCACACGCTTTCCCCACGTAGGGCGCGCACCCTCTGTCGCCTCCTTTTGATAACGGGCTACGTCGGCGCTGGATGGCGCCGCCGTGAAACTGTATCCCTTGTTATAGGCGGTCACATGCTCAAGGCAGAAGAGCAGGTAGAGCCCTTCAGCGCCTGCTCCGACAGGCGCCCGATGCGTACCGGTCTTATCACACCCGTCCCACTGGCATTTTGGCCCTGTGGATTCAGTCACCGAAGGCGAACGTTTGCGAGGGGACCGGAGGCCTACAAAAATTTTCGAATCATGCGTCATTGGCGCTATATGGACTTGGAGAACGACTTGGGCAACTCTGGACTCGATTGCATTCCGATTTGTTCATCGCCGTTGCAGCCTTCTGACACATGAGCTCAGGATTGAGACCGCTTTCCTGCGGACGAGATGACGGTACCATCAAATCGAAATAACATCGGGTACTTCATACGCTCGATAGACTAATCTCTATCGACGGCACGGTGTCGACATCAAGTGGTGAGGCAAAAACCTTGAAGGTCTGTGCGAATTCGATACCGGCCTTCTCTACCTGTGCATGCCAACAGCAATGTTCGTCAAGCTGTGAATGGCGCATCGTTTACAGTTCTGCGGGGCACGTTGAATAGGGACCTGGGATCGCGGAAGGTGTTGCATGGCTGATTCAACCCACTGTAATCCTCCGCTCGCAGAGTGCGGCGGAGGAGCCTCATGCGCCCATCAGGATGATTTCGTCGTCGGTCGAGAGAGGTGTCCTAAGCCTCCTCGGCGTTGGAAAAATGCTGGTTCCTGGAAGACGGTATCTCTTCTATCGTTAGGTTGCGCTTATTTAGGGTTGCTTTAACGGTCCAACTAAGAGGCCTCCTGCAACCCAAAATAAGTTTAATGAGACGTTAATGAATTACTATAATATTAGCCCATAGCATTCTGGGTAGAGGCGCGAACGGCAGATGCCGGTCTGAAACGCGAACAATATTGTTCACCCGTTCCTATTTTCTTCATCAAAGTCCTGGAAGTCTACCTATGTCGCTCATGCAAAACCTCCGTATAAGGACGAAAGTCCTGTCCCTTGTGGTTCCGACGTGTCTTATTGGCATTGCAGGAGCTCTCTATGTCTCCAGCAACTTTAAGACAGCCGATACCACCTATAGCGAATTCATCGCGAATGATGGTGATGCCGAGATTAACATGGCGATTGCCAGCCAGCGTCTCGTCGCTATCGTGTACGATGCCTATCAGGTCTATTTGTACGACGCTGAAACCGCTGGCATGAAGCGAGCGACAGAAGACTATGCCGCCAGCAAGGCCAGGCTCCGTGAACTCTTTGACGAAGCTGAAAAGCTCGTGCCAGAGGAAAGCCGCACACTTGCTTCTCTTCGGTCGCAAGTAGACTCAGTAATCGAAATTACCGATAAGGCCGTTGAGGCTGGAATGGTTAATCAGAGTGAGGCGCCAAAAGCACTTCTGGTTCAAGCTGATGAAAAAGCGGCAAAACTCATCGGTGAGATGCGGACCTGGGTCAATACGACCAGCGACAAGATTAAGCAAAAGTCCAACCTCCTTAGCGAGGAGACCAATGATACCATTCTCTCTACGCTCGCTACACTAGCGGCAGTGTTTGGTGCCGCGCTCTTCCTGGCCGTTTTTATTACGAGGCGCGAAATTACATCGCCGATCGAAGCTTTACGGCTAAGAATGGTTTCGCTCGCATCAGGCAGGGTCGATGAAGCAGTGCCTGGCGCCGACCGTAAAGATGAGCTCGGGAGTATGTCTGCTGCAGTCGCCGTCTTCCGTACGAACGCTATCGAGAAAGATCGACTGCAGACGCAGACGGAAGCTGACCGCGCGCGCTCAGAGAATGAAAAGCTTCAACGGGAAAAACAGAAAGCTGAAGAAGCGGCGAATACAAAATTCGCTGTCGATGCTCTTCGGGATGGGTTGGAAGCTCTGGCAAATGGGAAGATAACGCACCGAATATTGGCGCCATTCACAGGCGCTCTCGACGAGCTTCGATTGAACTTCAATAACTCGCTTGAGAAACTTCACTCGACGTTGCGATCGGTGGGCCAGAATGCAGCCGGCATTGACGCAGGTGCAAACGAGATCCGATCTGCTGCTGACGATCTGTCGAGACGGACAGAACAACAGGCGGCTTCTGTGGAAGAGACGGCTGCCGCACTTGAGCAGATTACAACAACGGTGCAGGACGCCGCCAAGCGCGCAGACGATGCAGGTAAGCTCGTGGAGAAAACGCGAGGTGGCGTCGAATACTCCGGCAAACTAATGCAGGACGCTGTCCAAGCGATGATGGCTATCGAAAAATCTGCCGACGAGATGGGCAACATCATATCCGTTATTGATGAAATTGCGTTTCAGACCAACCTCCTTGCCTTGAATGCCGGAGTTGAAGCAGCTCGAGCAGGCGATGCTGGCAAGGGATTTGCTGTCGTGGCGCAAGAAGTTCGTGAGCTAGCCCAGCGCTCCGCGTCTGCTGCGAAGGAGATCAAAATTCTGATCGCAAATTCAGGGACGCAGGTTCAATCCGGGGTTGGCTTGGTAAAGCAGACCGGGCATTCCCTGGAGAGCATCGTCATCGAAGTCCAAGAGATCAATCGCCACGTTAACGCCATCGTTGAGTCCTCCCGTGAGCAAGCTACAGGACTGCGCGAAATCAACACTGCAGTGAACGTCATGGATCAGGGTACTCAGCAAAATGCGGCGATGGTTGAGCAGTCTACCGCAGCCAGCCATAGTCTCGCACGAGAGGCCGAAGCTCTCAATCGCCTGTTGTCACAGTTCGATCTTGGTAGCCGGGAAGGCGGATATGCAGGCGGTCAGGGATCATCGAGGGCAGCCTAAATCTCCTGTTTGCGGTAGAGCGGTGTTCCCTTGAGTTGGGCACCGCTGCGGTCGCAAATGCGGGGATCTCGGCTCAGACTTGCGTCACGTGATGCAGGAGGCATTCGTAAGTAGTTCAGCGCAACTCTGGCTGTTTAGCTCACATGCTAGCGAGCATCGCTTGCTCCTCTTGACCTTATTTCAAGAACAATCTGATGACGAGCCCGATGGCGGCAACTGTGCCGACACCCGCCAGCCAGAGGGCGATGAACCACATTGTCTTTCGAAGACCATCGCCCATCAATGATATCCTTCCTCTGGGTCGATCTTGCCGCGAAAGACCCAATATGCGTAAGCCGTGTAGGCGAGGATCATAGGGACGAGTACCACGGCGCCGACAAGGAGGAAGCTCTGCGAACTCTCTGGTGCTGCTGCTTCCTTGATCGTGAGGACACCGGGGATCACGTATGGATAGAAGCTGACCCCAAGTCCGACGAAGCTTAACACGAACACGCCGAGTGCCGACAAAAACGGCTGTAGGTGCTTCCCACGGGTGAGGCCGTGCCAAAGCGCAAAGGCACAAGCAGCTAGCAGCAGCGGTACTAATGACGAGAAAAAGGCGATTGGCCAGCCGAACCAGCGTTCGAAGTACATCTGGTTGATGAACGGTGTCCAGAGTGACACGATCCCGATCAGCGCCAAGAGCATCAAGCTTAAAGGGCGCGCGAGCCTTGCCGAGCGTGCCTGAATATCGCCAGAGGTCTTGAGATTAAGCCATGTAACGCCGAGCAGCGCGTAGCCTGTGAGAACGGCGACGCCTGTCAGGATTGAGAAGGGCGTCAGCCAGTCCCACCAGCCCCCCGCATACTGTCTACCCTCGACTGCGATGCCTTGGACCAGAGCGCCAAGAGAGATGCCCTGCATGAGAGCTGCTACCGAAGATCCGATCCAGAAGCCGAAATCCCAGAGATGAGATTCATGGTGGGTTCGCCATCGAAACTCAAATGCGACGCCTCGGAAAATCAGGCTGACCAACATCAGGATAATTGGCATGTAGATCGCCGGCATGATGATTGCGTAGGCGAGCGGAAATACCGCCATGAGGCCACCACCGCCGAGGACCAGCCAGGTTTCGTTGCCGTCCCAAACGGGAGCAATCGAATTCGTCATGATGTCGCGGTCGCAGCGCTTTCGGAAGAACGGGAAGACGATGCCAATCCCGAGATCGAAGCCGTCCAGCACAACATAAGCAAGGACGGCGAAGGCGATGATCCCCGCCCAGATGAAGGAAAGATCAATGTCCATGGCGGCCTCCAAGCGGATGATCCTGTGTTGCGCCGGGCACAATACCCGCGGTCCGGATCGGGCCGGCGTCAAGTTCCTGATCCGTGTCGAGCGGGGTTGGCGGCCGTCGCATAAGCTTTAACAGGTAGTAGACGCCGACGCCGAACACCACGAAGTAGACGACGATGAAGATGAGGAGCGACGTCCCGACCGCAGGAGCTGAAACTGGTGAAAGGCTATCGGCGGTTCTTAAATGCCCATAGATCGTCCAGGGCTGACGGCCGACTTCGGTAGTGTACCATCCGGCAAGAACGGCTACAAAGCCTGAACCGCCCATGGGCACCGCGACGCGATGAAGCCAAGGCGTGTCATACAGCGTTCCTTTCCAGCGCGCCCAAAGCGACCAAAGCCCGACGCCAAGCATCAGGAAACCGAGGCCAACCATGATGCGGAAGGTCATGAATGGCATGAGTGCCGGAGGACGTTGGTCGCGAGGCCATTCCTTCAAACCCTTTATCTCGCCGTTCAATTCGTGGGTTAGGATTAGAGAACCGAGCTTAGGGATTTCGATCGCATAGCGGGTGGTCTCTGCTTCGTCATCCGGTATGCCGAATAGGACGAGGGGCGCGCCTTCCTTATGCGTTTCGTAGTGTCCCTCCATAGCTGCGATCTTCGCTGGCTGATGTTCGAGCGTGTTCAGGCCATGCAGGTCTCCGACGAAGATCTGAACAGGTGTGACGATTGCCGCCATCCACATCGCCATCGAGAACATGATGCGGGCCTGACGGTTCGTCCGCTCTTTCAGCAGATGCCAAGCGCCGACGCCGCCGACGGCGAAGGCGGTGGTCAAGAAAGCCGCCAGCACGGTATGAGTCATTCTGTAGGGGAAGGACGGATTGAAGATGATCTTCCACCAATCTTCAGGCTCGAAGACGCCGTTGGAAGCGATATTAAAGCCGGCAGGCGTATGCATCCAACTGTTGGCTGACGTTATCCACGTCGCCGATATCAGCGTGCCTATCGCCACCATTGCAACGGCGACCATGTGCGCAGTGTCGCCAACACGCTTTCGGCCAAAGAGCGCTATACCAAGGAAGCCAGCTTCGAGGAAAAATGCGGTTAGGACCTCGTAACCCATTAGCGGTCCGATGACCGGTCCGGCCTTGTCTGAAAACGCGGACCAGTTCGTCCCGAACTGATAGCTCATCACGATCCCAGACACGACGCCCATCGCGAAGGTGACCGCGAAGATCGTCTTCCAGTATTCGAAGAGCTTGAGGTAGGCCTCGTCGCGCTTCCACAGCCATAGTGCGTTTAGAACGGCCAAGTAGCTCGCTGTCCCGATCGAGAACGCCGGAAATAGGAAATGGAATGAGACGGTAAACGCGAACTGGATTCGCGCCAGCATTTCAGCTTCGAGGCCGAGGAAGGTCATGTTGACTCCATCATTGGAGACCCTCGAACTTATCAATGCAGCCCGATGTTCCCGGCACACACTGCCACTTCGCAGAGTCGTTGGAGACCATCGTAGGCTGATGTCAACTGCGTCCAAGCCCGCACAGCGTCGCGTGACGCAATGTCACGCCTCGGCGATGGCGTCGCGCGTGGAGGACGGGTTAGGGGAGTTGATCGACAGCACCCATATTGGAGATGCGCCACGGATGTGAAACCATCCCTTCAACTGTCCCACCACCATGTGTGGAAACCTACCCGTTGCCTTACAGGTTTGGGCATGATCCCACCCATCTGACACCAGACTTTGCTTAAAGCAGCGAATAGCGGCTCTTCTGAGTTGTCTCGCCTCCGCACTGCTATAGCGTTGCGCTTGGGTTGGAAGAGGAGGAAATTCCATGCGTTTCAGTATACTGTTTTTACCGGCGATTGCGTTTCTTGCGATCATCGCCGCGCCGGCCGCAGCGCAACATCGTAACGCCAACGAGCCCAAAAAGGCAGACTGCCCGGCAGCCCTACCAGCCAGTACGGAATGTTTCTCTGGCTGGGATATGCGAGGCGCCTACTACTGGATTGCGAAACCGAAGAATTGGAACGGCACTTTGGTCGTGCATGCCCATGGTGGTCCGCGAACTGCCAAGCCGCAAGCGAATGACCCGGTAGAGGATCTCGTGCGCTTTGCCGTGACTGTCCAGGAAGGGTACGCCTGGGCAGGGTCTAACTATCGTCGGGAAGGATATGGCGTACGTATGGCGGCCGCAGATACAGACAACGTCAGGCGCATCGCGATCCGTCAGCTTGGCAAGCCGAAACATGTCTTGCTGCACGGCCAGTCGTGGGGTGGCAATGTTGCTGCGAAGACCGCGGAGCTCTATGCGCTCGACTGGCAAGGCCGAAAAAACTACGACGGCGTCGTGCTGACCAGCGGGCTCTTGGCCGGAGGCAGCCGTGGATATGATTTCCGTGCCGATCTACGCGCGGTCTACCAGTATTATTGCAAGAACCACCCGCGCGCAGACGAAGTGCAATATCCCGTTTGGCAAGGCCTGCCGAAGGGGGTAACGATGAAGCGTGACGAACTTGAAAAACGCGTTAATGAATGCACAGGCTTGGCGCTTGCGCCGAATGAACGTACTGCGGAACAGGCGAGAAACCTGAAAAACATCCTTGCGGTCACAAAGGTACCTGAAAAAACTCTAGTGGCGCATCTTTCCTGGGCCACTGGACTTTTCTCCGATATCGTTTGGCGTCGAATGGATGGAAAAAATCCTTTTGACAACTCGAAGGTCACGTACACGGGGTCCGATGACGATACGGCTTTGAACAAAGGCGTTGAACGTTTTGAAGCCGACCCGGAAGCGCGTCGGGCCATGGCGTACGACGCCGACCTCACCGGTCAGATCGTTTTGCCAACCATTACGCTCCACGCAGTCAACGATCCCACAGTCTTTGTCGATCATGAGGCAATCTACCGTCAGACGGTGGAGAAGGCGGGGAATAGTGACCTGCTCGTACAGAATTTCTCAGACGAAGCTGAGCATTCAAAGCTGTCAACTCCGCAATATGCAGCGCTGTTTACCGCCATGCTCACTTGGATCGAAGAAGGTGAAAAACCGACCAAACAATCGGTGGCTGCGCTGTGTGAGGAAAAGCGCAAGACCTATGATGAGATATGTAGGCTGTTACCTAACTATGAGCCAAAACTTCCTATAGATTGAACTGTAGCATTTGGCAGGGGTTAGTTGATACCTAACCCCTGCTAACGGAAAGATTCGCCGACTGCCAGCTCCAGGGACGGATCGATGTTCGCCCATTGAAATTGGTGAAACGGCGAGCGAGAACGCTGAGCTGATAACGTCAACGTAATCGCGGTATGAGCTTATAATTAGCATGGTGTGCATAGAGTGATGAGCCTGGCAGTATCGTCAAGCCGCTAGAGAACCCCTACGCGCACGTGTACAAGAAAGCTCCTGGAGCGCGTCTAGAGCTTTTCCCTTTCATGCTGGATCATATCCACATGAGTTGAAGCAGTTCCGGGCCTCTTGTGGCTGGACCTGATCAATCAGCGTGCCGAAGGCGTGGTCTTCGCGGCAGAACTGGTGCCGTCATTCCATGACTCTGTGGTTGCGTGCTTGACACATAAAAGCGCTGATTAAGCCGCATTTTTCAATTTTTGGCTTTAAAGTTATTGCGGACTCGTTCGTTGATGCTATTCCTGCGTGCAGCTGAATCTGCGTTGGGGATTATGGATGAAGAGGATCGTTCCTGTGCTTCTTTTGGGCTTGCTGAGTGCTTGCGCAAGACCATCCGACGGTCCCACTGCAGGAAACATTCGGTCAGCGACTCTCCCGAATACCAATGAGAAGATTGCGGTCATCGATCTTGCGAATGCTCCCGCTTCGACATCGAACGCAAGTATCATGTCTTCCTCTGCTGGTCCCGGTCTGGCGGCATTACGGAATACAGGATACAACGCTCAGCGTCTGCGGCGCGGCGACGTGGTCGATATCACCGTGCTCGATACCGGCGAAGATGGTCTTTTCTCGTCCACGCAGAGCAAGACGCTCAACCTTGGTCGATTCACCGTCGACCAAAGCGGCAACGTCAATCTGCCATTCGTGGGTAGACAGAGGGTGATCGACTCCACGCCAGAGGGATTGCAGAACCAGGTTGTCGCAGGATTGAAGGGATCTGCCGTTAATCCGCAGGCGGTCGTGACAGTCGTCGACAAGCCGACAAGTGCTGTGATGGTCAGCGGGGCGGTCAAGACACCAGGCAAGATCGCTTTGACGGCGCGACAGGAACGGGTTCTCGATGCGATCAGCCAAGCGGGTGGCCCGGCAGTGGCGCCGGGGGCAGCGACGGTGACGATCGTTCGCGGTCAGCAGAGAGCAAGCGCAACCCTAGATCGGGTGATGCGTGAAGATCGACAGAATGTTCGTTTGTCGCCTGACGATCAAATCATGATTGACGGCGACGCATCCAGTTTTACGGCACTTGGCGCGTTCAAGAGTGCGGGCGAATTTCAATTCGAAACCGGCAAGTTGACGCTTGCCCAGGCGGTTGGTCGTGCAGGCGGTCTTCTTGATGATCGCGCCGACTCGCGCAATGTCTATGTCTTCCGCACTGAAGAGGTGCCGCTCCGCTCGGTCGGTCCGACCGCGTCCAAGGAACGTGCTGAAATTCTAACGCAGAAACGCCCTGTGATTTACCGTGTGAACATGCGTGACGCTTCCAGCATTGCGCTGATGCAGATGTTCCAGATGCAAAAGGGTGATGTCCTTTATGCCAGTAACGCGCCGCTTGTTGATGCCGCCAAGCTGTTGACGGTGTTCCAGAAGAGCGTGCCGACAGCAGCAGCGCCTCAGCCGGGAAGCGCGAACTGAGCACGTAGGCTAACCAGCCGGAAGGCGACAGCGCCTACTTTCAGCCTGATATCATGTCCAGAATCTCCCGAGCGCTTTGCGGTCGGTCTTCTGGACGAAGCTGGCAGCATTGCTTTATCAATTCGCTCCAGATCTTGCACGGCGCATTTATTTTACTTGCGAGCTTTTCGGCGAGCTTTCCAAAGGCATAGATATCGTGAGAGGGATGGGCTTCCTCCCCTTGCAACTGCTCGGGGGTGGAGAATTCTGGCGATCCCGCGCGCTTTATGCCTATATCTCGATGCCTGGATCCTATCGGAATGGCGATACCGAAGTCTCCAAGCAGCGACTGTTCGAAATCGTTTCCGTGCAGGAAAATGTTGTTCGGTGTCACGTCGCAGTGAACAAGCCCCTCTCGATGTATCGTGTCGAGTGCAAGGAGAACGCTTCTCACGATCGTTGAGGCTTCTCGTTCCTCGAGCACTTGCTCTTGTGATAGAGAAGCAAGTGTGAGCGGACGCCATGGCATCACTAATCCCGGTCTGCCGTCCTCTAGACGTAACAAGGCTGATGTCTCGAGGATGTTGGGATGCCTGAAACGCAGTCCCGTTTCTGCCTCTCGACGCAGAGATTGTGCAATAACAATGTCGTCGCGACAAGTTGGTCGCAGCGTCTTGAGCGCGTGCGACGTGCCGAGATCGATATGGCGCAAATGCAGGACTTCTGTGCGTTCGCTCGTGAAGGTGACCGTCTCGACAAGGAAGGTGTTTGCGATCCGGCCAAAGTTTTGCGCGTAGATCGTGGATGCGTTTCGGTCGAGCGCGTTGCGGATCTGGTCGAGCAATTCCAATGCATCCTGGGGTGGGCGCAGGCCTTCGTTCCCCTGCTGAATGGCGCGCCAGAGATCGGCATAACGCTGCGCTACCAGGCCCTGATCATTGCTGCTATCTCGGCACACGGTCGTGCCCAATCACGATGGCGCTGATATTGTCTCTTGCGGTCTCGATCAGCGCTTCCTGTATGAGCGCTTCGGCGCAGTCCTCGATCTTCGTTTCGGAGAGAAGTTCAGCGACCACGCGTTCCTTCAGTTGCTGGACGAGCGGAAAACTGCAGAGCAGCAACCTGTCGCTCCACCCCCAGTTTTCCCGAATAACGTCGGGCCGGAATTGCTGCGAGTGCCCGATATATTGCGCCAAAGTTCTTTTCATTCCGACAATCACGTGGTCGCGTGTCAGCGGATGCATGGTTCCATCCCTCAAAAGATAGGCTCGCGCATCGCCCGACCACAAGACGGCGATCGTCTGATTGAAGATCGATGCCGCAACGACGCTCGCTCCCGGACGCAAAGCGCCTTCGCCGACCTGTCGGGACAGAAGGAGGCTGTTGACAGTACCGAGTTTCCCTCTGATCGTCTGTGGATCGACGCTATGCGCGCTGCCTGCTGTCACATCGGCAAGAAGGTTTACGGTCAGCCGGGCTGCTTCGGCTGCCGCGTGGCCTTCTCCTATGCCGTCCGCGATGGCAAAGAGCGGAGGTTGACTGGATACGAAGAGCGAGTCCGCGTTGGCCGACAGTTTCGTTCCGGCATGCGTCGCATAGCTGTAGATGAGAGAGGTCGACGTAACAGGTTTTGCTTCCAGCGGAAGAGCGACCGGCGCTTTGGGCGCAAGTGTCGGGGACTTGGCCGCGCCCACTTGCTGCTGCTTTTCGGAGTAAGGGGCAGGCTCTGGCGGAAGCTTGTTATCCTGGAAAAGCTTGATGAAATCTGCCGTGCCGGGCCTGCCGTCCAGCTTCACGCCCTTCGGGCGGCGGGTTTCCGCATCGATCTGCCACCAGAGGCTCGTCGGTTTGTCGCGGTTGTGTGTCGGAACTGGAGCATCATCGTCCTCCTTGGGTTTGGGTAGGCGAAGCCGCTTGATCGCTGTGGTGAAGCGGTTCATGTCGAAATCCTCGGACAACGAGGTTTCGGCCAAAGCCTCTGCGGCCATGAACCAGGTTTCGTCGAGATAAAGCGTTCTTGGGTGCAGTCGAAATCTGGTAAGTTGCGCCAGAACCACTAGCGGATATCTTCGACCGACGCGGTCCCGGCTCGGCAGCAAGACGCCGACATAGGCGGCATCGCCCCACACGCCGATTTCGGAGATGAATCGCGTCGGCGGCGCGTTGGAAAAAACGGAGGACCAACGCGCACCGTATTGGTCGGCGCATGCATGCATGCCAGCTCTTAGCCACTCATCCAGTCTTGTTATGAACTCACGGTCCAGGCCCTCGGAAATGAAATCTCCGTGGCTTGGTACTTTGCCGAAAAAGCCGATACGGTCGCTGTCCGACGCCGCAACGGCCGGCTTTGGATCTGGCTTAGTCATCAGCCAGGCGTGATCTGTCTTCGGTTGTTGCCGTCATCGCGCATGAAGTTCCTCTCCTTGATTGGTCTTCTCACCTCTGGTCAAAATTGTGTCGGGCAGGAAAATTGCGACAGCGCATCCAACCTGAAGGGATTAAGGACAGATCCGAACTGAATGTCGAACTCCGCGGTCTGCCCGTCATTTTCGAAGCGCGCCCGGAGGATGTCGCCCGTCTGGGCCTCGATTGTCGCATCATCGAACAGCCGGAAGGGAGACCAATCGCCATTTTCGGTCTTCGCCTGCTGCCAGCCGCCTGGCTGAAATGCGATGCGAGACAGGTTGGCGGAATTCTCCTGAGAAGGCCAGTGGATCGATTTCGCCTGGATTGGACCGTGGTAGTAAACCACCCGTTCTCCTTCAATTTCCAGCATGACAGCACTGGACTGCTCGCTGAGCGAGACCGGCTTCACATTGATCGAAACGACCGGCACCTCGCTGCCATTCGGGAAAAATGCCCGAGAAATTTTGTCGGCATTTTCGAACTGGGCGATGGCTTCACTTGGAATCCCCGCCGAGCCAAAGGTGCCCTTCCAGCTCCACGGCGCCGTCGTCTTGTCGACGAAGGGCTCCATCCGCTGCTTGAAGAAAGTCTGGAAGACACCCTTCGGTCCGAAAAGCCTGGTAAAGTCCGCCATCGCCACATCTCTCGAGGATGCCCGGTCAAATGGGTATCGTCCGGCAACGACCGACGAGCACAGCGACGCAGAGTCCGAAGCCCAAAGATCGGCGATGCGGCTGCGTGCGGATTTCACCGCAAGTGATCCCACATCTGCCGCAATGCCAGCGATCCAGACGTCCAGCGGGGCAGGCAGTTGCCGCGCCTGTTGCAGCAGGTCCTGATTGGACTTGGTCAATTGACTGTCAACATCGAAGATCTTTGCCACCTCGTCCGAGGTGGTGGAAGAGCGCGCCAGTTGTTCGTTGAGTGTCTTCAGGTTGGCGAGAAGTTGTTCGGATGGAGTGCCGGCTGTCTTGTTCTCTGCCGACTGGGCGTCCGCTACCGAGCCCCCAGATTTTTCAGCCAGCATATCGCGCAGCCGCGCATAGGGATCGACGGCATTGACCGTCGCCGAAAGGATCGTCGCCGTTGCGTCGCCATCGGCAGTGGAGGCGAGTGTGGTAATGTTCGCACCGGCATTCGGCCGTAGGTCGGTTGCATCGGCAATGGACTTGGCTGCTTCCACGACTATATTCCGGTCGTTTGCCAAAATGCGCGTGGTCTCGACGGCATCACCCAGTGTTTGCGATGGCTTCACCCGGATGTCCGAGAGCACATCCGCCCAGCGCTTTTCGAAACGGTCGAAGTAGATCTGCAATGCGGCCTCAGCCACCTGTTCCACTGTCGCGCCACGCACGGCGTCATCGGAGCCGCGAACCCAGGCTTCGGAGAGCGCCACGCGCGAGGCATAGGCCACTTGCGGGATCACCACATTGCGATAGCCATTCGCGGTGAACAGACCTTCGATGCCGTCCACCATGGGTGTCTTGCTGCGGCGCTCGAAGGCGCGCTCTCCGAGCGGCCCGAAAGCTGCGGCTGGTGTCCATTCCGGCAGAGCCCGCGCTTGCGGCAAGCCTGCGAGGATGTCGTAAGCACGTGCGCTGACACCCTGGTCCTTGATCGTCTCACGTGCCTTAGCAATCAATCGGGCATCGAGTTCGATGGGAGCGAGATTTCCATTGGCAAGGGCGCGGGCATGGTCATTAAGGGAGGCGCGCGCTGCTGCTCTGCCGTCGCCAGGATAAAGAGAAGCAAACATGTCTTCAGCCTGCACCGTCATGAAATCGCGATCCAGACCGCCAAGCCCGCCCAGCATGCCATACAGTTTCAGCGAATTGAATGTTCGCGTGACATCCTTCTCGTCCTCCAACTGCTTCTGCAATTGCACGATCATGCGCGGTAGAAGAAGGGCGTTGAGGGCGCGTTGATAGGCATCTCTCTGGCGTCCGGCGATCTTGTCCTTCTGATCGAGGCCAAAGCTGATATTCCACAGACGGTCCTTGGAAAAGCCAGAGCTGGCGTCCCGCAGATTGTCCAAAGCGGGCATGATGCGCAGAAAATCCGCATCGGACACATCCCGCACGGGAATCCCCTGCACCAGCCGTTCATAGGTGTCGAGCCTCTGATCCGCTTCGGCAAGCGCCTGGGTGTTTGAGTAATAGGTACTGATCCAACCGGTAAAGACGATCGCGGCGACAATTGCTGCTGCACCATAGGCCAGACGCCGAACCAACTGCTGGCGCCCCGACAGGCGCTTGTCGCGCATGACGAGCGCTGCTTCCGGGAAGATGACATCCTTGAACAGGCGTGACAGGAAGTAGCTTCGTCGCGTCCGCGTCGTTGCGATGTCCGTCTCTTCTTGGGTACCCGAAGCAAAATAGACGCCGCGCAGAAGCGGTGCCTCGATGAGGGGGGAACTGGCACAAAGTTCAGTCAATGCCTCGTGCAAGCGATCCTTCAACTTGGCAAGTTCTGCCGGGAAGCGGAAGATGCGCCCGCGGATTTCTGTATTCTGTTCCTGCTGCAGCCGCTCGATGAGCATGGCATCCACGCGCTGTTGAAGAAGCTCGAATTCTTCCAGGAAGCGTTGGGGTAGAGACTGGGACGTGTAGCTCTCGTCCAGCTTGAAGGTCGTGCCCCATACCTGCTTGCGGTCAGTCTTGTTGAAGCCATCGAAGAATTCCACGAAACCATCCAGAAGGTCGGCCTTGGTCAGCACCAGATAAACAGGGACGCGCGCATGGAGATATTCGTCGAGCTCGGACAGGCGTTGGCGCAGCGAACGAAGTTCCTGCCGCTGTTCTTCCGGATCGCGGGTCAGAAGATCGTGGATCGATAGCGTCACCAATGCGCCGTTGATCGGCTGCGAACGGCGGTAGCGCCGAAGCAGATTGAGGAACCCCTCCCAGCCGGCTTTTGAGGACCCATCCAGATCATCCTGCGTCGTATAGCGACCGGCGGTGTCGATCAGGATCGCTTCGTCGGAGAACCACCAATTGCAGTTTCGCGTTCCGCCAACGCCCCGGACGGCGTTTTCTCCTATCGCGTCACCCAAGGGAAATTGCAGGCCGGAATTTGTCAGTGCCGTGGTCTTGCCTGAGCCCGGAGCACCAAAGATCACATACCAAGGGAGATCGTAGATATAGCCGAAGCGCTTTTTGGTGATGCGGCGTAGAAGCGCCAGCGCTTCCTTTAGCCGCGTCTGGATTTCGCCCACTTCTGCATTGCGATTGGCGAGCGCCTCCTGCTCAAGGCTGTCGATCAGTTCCTTGTCCTGTTTGCGGGCGCGCAACAGGGCAATGCTGATATATACGACCCAGACGAGGAGAATGACGCCGATGGCGATAAGCCGCGCTTGCGTCGTGCCGAACGGTTTGAAATTGCCGAAGGCGACAAGATAGCCGTAGAACCAGATGACGACGCAAAGGGCAATGGCCCACAGAAGCGAGATGAAGCGACGCCCGACGAGCGAGGCATAGCTTTCGACATAAGCCCGGATTGTATAAAAGTAACTCAGCGGATTCATTGCTGGGCTCCTGGCTGCTGTCCCGGTGTCGTGGTGATGGTTGGCGAGAGAATGCCGGCGTCGCTCAGTTTCTCGTCTGGATTGGTCAGCACCATGATTTCAGTGCGGCGGTTCATCTCCCGCCCCTCGGACGTATTGTTGTCCGCGATCGGATCGCTGTCTGCGCGTCCCTCGGTCAGGATTGCTTCCTGGCCGGTAAATTGGGCAAGAAGATCGCCGACGGCTTTTGCGCGCGCTTCGGACAGGTGCCAGTTGGACGGGAACTGAACGGTTTTGATTGGCACATTATCCGTGTAGCCGATGACCACGGCGCGGAATTTCTCCGCCGACAATGCCCCGCCGATGCGCTGGATCAGATCGCGGAACTTCGGGCTCACCTCGGCGCTGCCTGTCTCGAAGAGGCCGGAATTGTTGATGCGAACTCTCAGACGTCCGTTCACTTCGGCCAGCGTCACCAGCTTCTGCTGGACTTCCGGCTCGAGGAACTCCATCAGCTTTTGAAGCCTAGTTGGCTCAGGCGGCTTTATCACTGGCGGTGCTTCGGCGACCTTCGGTGCTTCCTCCTTAGCCTGAGGCGGTTCGGGCGGGGCAGGCGGTGCTGCAATCAGAACGCTCGGTGTTTGGGTTGGCGGTAGCTTGGCAAGGCGCTCGAATGTCGCATCGGAGGCGTCGTTGAGTGACAGCGTGAAGAAGAGATAGCCAAGTGCAAAGGCGAGTGCCAAAATCGACAGCAAGGTCCACAGCGCCGACATGGTTTTCAAGGGCGTATGCCGCGCTTCTACGCCCTGCCAGTGGGGGGAAAGTTCGCGTTCGAACACGCCATATTGGCCGATCAGGGTCTTATAGAGACTGTCCCGGATGCGGGCGAGTTCCAGTGCGCCTTTGGGAGAAACACGGGTGCGTCCTTCAAATGCAAGCGAAAGGCACAGATAGATCAGCAGCAGCAGGTCCTTGTTGGCACCAGGCGACTGATGGAAATGATCCAGAATATCGAAGACCCGATCGCCGCCCGTCACGTCGTTGTGGAAGGTGGAGACGAGGCCTGAGCGCGCCCAACCAGCCCTGACACCCCAGGGCTTGCTGAGGATCACGTCGTCCACAGTGGCGCAGACGACATAGTGGGCGGCTCTGGCACGTTCAGGGCTGATCCGAGCAGACGCAAGGTCGCGTTCATAGCGCGTAATGGCTTCGAGGCAAGCGCGGCGTAGATGGTCCGGATCCGGCTGCACATCGCTGAAACGAAGCACGTGGGCGAGGTTGAGCAGCGGCGCGGCAGATTGCACCAGCGTCGGCACCTCCTCTCCGCCGAAACGGAAGTTCGACAGCAGAGAATCGATGGGCAATGCGCCCTTTTCGCCGTGCGATCGCTCGACCGGGTCGGTGGGCTCGATGATGTCGTCAAGCAACGCCGCCATATTGCGAGAACTCTGATTGCGTTGACGGCTTTCCTCGGTAATTTCCACCACCGTCGGCAGATCCTGCCATGAGGAGGACTTTTGGTCACTCATTCGCGTAACGCCCACATTTCCATCTCAAGTCCGGGGAAATCGCCTGCCAGATGCAGAGCGATTGCGCCGGATGTCTCGAGTTGTTTCCACAAGGGTGCCTTGGTATCGATTTCGAAATAGATGGTACCGGAGCGATAAGGGAGCTGGCGTGGCAGGACCGGCAGCGAGCGTACCGGAATACCCGGCAACGCAACATTGACCAGCTCCGAGATCCGCTCGACCGGCCCGACCTTGATCTGCGCCGGCAGCCGGCGGCGAATATCTTCGGCTGGCATGTCGGCCCGCACCGCAAGCACGAAGCCTGCATCGCGGAGAAGCCCACGGTCGTGGATCGTTCCGACCCGCACGCCATGGCGACGCTCGACGAGCTCGATTGCGACGGCGGCCTGTTCGAGTACCGCAGAGAGCGATGCTCGCAGGTCATCGAAGACAGCGGCAAAACTGGCTTTCAGATCGTCATGGCGGTAGGGCAGAAAATCCGTGGCGCGCTTCTTCTCCGTTGTGAAGGTGGCAAGCTCGCCGGCGAGCTGGAGGCACTCTTCGTAGAAGCGGATCGGATGCATACGCGTGGCGTTAGCCGCAAGATGGGCCAGCAGCGGATCGGCGCGATTCAGGATTTGCAGTAGAAAGTAATCGCCGACTTCCGCCGTGCCACGGATCGTTGGGTCGCCGATGCGTTCGGAGATTGCCTGGGCGCGATGGCGAACGATGCCGAGAAGCTCCGTCATCAACTCATTCAGGCGGGATGACGCTGCGCAATTGAGGCTAGGCGGGATAAAATCTGGATCAAGAATGACGGCACGATCGGATCGCACTTCGACGACGCGCGCCAGTCCTATCAGATCATAGCCGGAGACATCGTCACCGGTCTTCAGGAATTTCAGGCTGAGGCGACCGACATCGATCGGCGCGACGAAATCGGTATCCACATTGGCGTCCGTCGCCTCGTAGCTCGAGGCGACGAAACGAACACTGTTGGTCTCAGGCCTCGGAATCGACGACATATCGGCCTTACCGGGTCGGCGGGCCGGAAGCGCCAGATAGAGGGTGGCGTTCTTGACCGTCTCGTCCAATTCCAGTGGAGGAGGAAGGTCGGTATCTCCCGGAGCTTCGAACGGCGTGCCGTCAGGTAGTATCCCTCGGATATTCGAAAGCGCGAACTGGCCGATCGCAAGCGCACTGCGGTCCACGCCGACTTCGGCGACGCCCCAGGGATAGGCAGAAAGGTTGCGCGTCGTGTTGCGCACCAATCGCTCGGTCCAGCGATCGGACTGCTGGAAATGTTGAACGCGAAGGAACATTCCCTCGCTCCAGGCAACGCGATTCTCATGCCTCATCTTGCTTGCTCACCCCCTGATACTGTGATTTTTTGCTCGTCGTATCGTCCAGCTCCATGGCCTCTCCAAGCGCGGCGCGCTGTAGGAATTGCTGGACCGACAACTGGCGTCCGTTTTCTTCGAATTGCCTTTTGTAGAAGGCCCAATAGTCTGGCCCGGAAAGAATGCCTCGCCAGTCTTTGCGCTCGATCTTCGCGCGTAGATCGTTGCCGAGATCGGCTTTCGCCTCCAACAATCTCGGTTCGAGCCTTTGCGTGGAGACACGCATCAGATTGTCCAGTGAGTTTGAAAGAAGTCTCTGTTGTCGCACCAGTGTCTCAAGCCGGGCAGCCAGACTGGCATGTTCAATATGGTCATCCAACTCATCCTCAATGCCGAGGGCTGCGAGGCTGTCTGCATACGCCTTCTCCAGTTGGGAAATGAGTTCAGTGAGAGCCCTGTTTGACGGTAAGGCAACGGACTCCACGGGTTCGGCACCGAGCACCTGATCAGGCTCGGTAAAAATGGTGTCGAAGTCGTCACGCGCTTGGGTGACGGGCCGTGAGACCTTGACTGGAGTGTTCAGGGCATCCGTATGCTCGTGCCTGCTGCTTTCCGCTGGCTCTTCGTTCCAATCGTCTGGCAGGATGGCTCCAATGCCCGTGGGCGAGGGTGGCCCGCTCCAGCCGATCTCCACATTGCGGGAGATCGATTTCCCCCTTTTGGGGACGCTGTGATTGATGTCATCCGGCCAGTCGTCATTGGCGATAGCGTTACCAAGCACTCCGCTGGCCGAGCGTCCGGCTGGGGCGATATCGGAAAGAATGGCGGAGATGGTCAATTGCTCGTCGCTGACCCTCAACGCCTGGTCAGGATCGCCGAAATCCATATCCGGTTCGCCCATGATGGCGACTTCGAAGGTTTGGCTGCCGATATCGATCCGCGAGCCGTTGTTTAAGGGCGCCGATTGACCTTCGAGCAGCAATCGACCATCGACCATTGTGCCATTCGCGCTCTGATCGATGATGGAGAAGCGCTGCCCCTCGCGCACTAGGGTGCAGTGAAGCTTGGAGACGCGCCGTTCGCCATCAACGATTTGCCAGTCGCATTCGTTGGATCGGCCAAGCATGCGCTTGCCGTGTTCGAAAGTCCAGCGCGACGGCTGGAAGCGGCCATCCGGTTGCTTTTCCTTCAGCACCAGTTTCATGCTTTAGCCCCCAAGCGACCGAGCGCACTACCCTCGCGTTCGGTTACGATCGCATCCGCGCTGTCTTTGTCCGCAGGTGCTACGCGCGCCCAGCTATTCCAGCCAAGCCGTGCGGGCGTGTCTGTCTGGCCGAGCTGACAAAAGGGGATATCTTCTTTTCTCAGGATCACCTGCACATCGAATTCGAGTGCGCTGCCGGTGAAAAGCCGAGTCAACGCGAAGATCTCCGAGAGACGGTGGGAGCCGGGCGATAGCGCCAGATAATCGGCGTAGCCGACCGGTCCGATGACGATCCGGAAACCACCGGCAAAGTCCTCAATGCTGCTTCCGGCTGTCGTGTTTTGCCCCAAAAGGAGCCCGCCGTGCTGGCCCAACTGGCTCTGCTCATGGCTTGGGATCGATACCCACCGGCGCCGGAACTGTTTGACCTTAACAGGTAGGCCCGTGAACTCACAAAGCATCGAGGTAAGCCCCGTTGCATTTCTGGTGCGGTTAGCAAGCAGGCCGCTGAAGCGAAGCAGCACATCCTGCTTCACGCCGGCTTGTTGTGCGGTACCCATTGTGCCGAAGCCCGTCAGGGACAATAGCGTCCTGCGAAATGCAGTTGCTTTCTGATTGTCCGACCAGCGAAGTCCGCGTGCCAGCCGGTATTTTTCCGTCGCAGAAACAAATAGTTCAGTGAAACGAGTAGCAAACAGGTTGAAGAAGCTGGCAAGCGCCTTGGACCGATTGCGCTCTTCTCGCTGAAGGAGTTCGTTATAGGCGGGAGGCAATGAGCCGAGCGGTCCGACGATAGGAGCAAGTGCGGAGCGCAGGTCCGCATCCGCACCCTTTTTGCGGAAGCCACCGACGAAAGCCGTGATAGGGCTCGTCCCGCCGTGCGCGCCGACAGTCAGTTTCTCGCCGTCGGCGATGTGCTGTGCCACACGAAACGCCGTTGGTGGATCGAAACGACCGGGATCGCGGCTGAGGAGCACTTCCTGTTTTTGCTTAAGGCTTTCTGCTTGGGTTTGCATGGGCTCTCCTAAAGCAGCGGGCGATCTGCCGCACGCGCAGGCCATCGGGCAATCGGCTCGGAATGGCCACGCATGGTCACGGTCAGGCGCGTAAAGCTGTTGATGGAGGTATAGAGACCAAAGAAGTGGTTGAGAACATTGGCAAAGACATAGGCTGCTGCCCTGTCGATCAGCGATGGATCAAACTCTACCGTTACATCCGTTCCAGGCACCATAGCGGAACCAAGTCGCGCATGGGAATTTTGTGCCTCGACGTTGGAAATTGAATCGACCAGCTGACGGGTTTCGGGCGAATCCCGAAAGGCATAGAGCGACAGAATGTCTTTTAGCGGCGCGCCACCATTGTCGAACAGAGAGAGGTGGTTCAGCAGCAGGTGAGAGATCAGGCGCCATTCGCGAGCGCTCCGCTCGTTCATGCGGATGGCGGGTGTCGGCGGCATCAGCGCGTTGATCGACTGAACTGCCTCGTTACCGGCAGAGAGTTGCAAGTAGGGGTGTCCGCCGCCGAAGGGCAACTGGCTCGGCAGTTCGCGGTTGAGGCACAGCGTATCGACACTGGCGACAATATCGATTGGCCCTAGCGGTCCTCGCTTCTCGTCGACAAAGGCAATATCGGTGTCGGAAGAAGCATCATCCTCATCGAAGCGGCGGTAGGTTTGCCAGAAGACATTCGAACCGTTGCTTTTCTGCGTGCGGCCAAAAAACGGTGATGTCTTCTCGACCTGCCCGTCGCGGGTTGTGAGTTGAACATTCTCGACCGAGTAGATTTCGCGCGTGCGCTGACGGCGCGCGTCCGGCAAGAGCCGATACTCCGTCCTCGTACCGTCTAGGCTCAAAGGCTCGCAGCTTTGCTGAAAGAGATTGATGACTGGCGATGCGTTCAGCACCAGATCCTTGGCTGAGACCATGCGTTCAAGCCTAGCATCTGCGGTCTTCAAATAGATGTAGAGCTCGCAGTCGCCACCGGACCAGCGGTCGAGGCCGTCAATGTCGATGAACAGGAACTTTTGCGGTAGCGCAAAGAATTCCGTGAGGAGACGGTAACCATCAAAGCTGTTTGGGGGATAGGGCAGCATGGCTTGGTCGCGCGCAAAGCCGGAAGGTTTTAGATTGTTCGCAGGAAGGAAGACCGCCTGCGGATCATCCGCATGGCGTGCCAGCGCCATTCCCACGCAATTATTGGCGAGCAATTCATAGAGCGCTGTCGCTTGTTGCCAAGCCGAGGAAATGAACAGTTGTAGCTTCGCGAGCCCCATTTCCTGAAATGTAGAGGGCCTCGGAGAGGTGGTACGCAGTGAGATCCGCAAGCAGCTCGCTGCACCTGCCGACGAGGTTGAAAACGGCGCATCGATGGGTTGGCCGGAAAGCGTTGCTCCAGAGATGGCAAGAGGCGTGATTTCAACATCCTGCGTGGTGCGGAAGCGGCAGCTCTCGCCATTAATGGGCTCTGCCAGAATCTCACTATGGCGCGCGAGCCTCTGAACCGTCGCAAGTGTAGCGCCTGGCTCGAACTGCACGACGCTCATGGATGGCAGCGGCGCCAAATAATGGGGGTAAAGCGTTTCGAGCAGACTGTCGGAAAGCTCAGGAAATTCATCATCCAGCTTTTGGCGCACGCGCGCGGCGGAATAGGCAAAGCTTTGGATCAAACGCTCGACATGGGGATCGTCGGCGACATCTCCTGTCATGCGCAGCCGTCCGGCGATTTTGGGAAAGGCCGCCGCAAAGCGTGATGCCCGCTTTCTCAGTGCGTAAAGCTCATCGTTGTATTTATCGAGAAAACCATCAGCCATTGGTGGTCTCCACGAGGAAACGCTGTGTCGATGGATCGATTTTCGATTCAAAGCTGATCGGGGGCATCCCCTCATGCAGCCGAAACGTTGCCTGGATCCTCATGCGCAAGGCGCGCTCACCCTCCATACGGTTCTTCAGGATCGTAACCCGTACATCGGAGAGGCGGGTCTCGAACATGGAGATGCGACGCTCGATGCTTTGCGCAAGCTTATCCTTGGACGCATCCGTCACAAGATTCGCCGACAAGACGCCGTCCATGCCATAGGAAACCAGTGCATCATTAAGTTCTTTAAGCGCGCCCGGTGGACCCGAGGGATTTCGTCGGGTGTTGAGAAGTGCCTCAAGGTCGCGGCGTATCACTTCTCGCATCTCCCTAACTTGATCCGAGAGGCTGACTGGCGGATCGGTCTCCATCTCGGGCGCATCGTCCAGCAGCCTGTCCAGCACGGAGCGGGATAGGGTTCTCTGCTTCGGCCGATATTGCTCCAGCGGATCAACCACGCGCGGATTTCCTTTCACTTTCCTGAGGTGCCGCGGAAATTCTTGTGATTTCGTGGAAGGGCACGAGGTCGTCGCCGATCAACAGGCATCTCTGACCCTCACCCGTGACGAGTGGGCTGCTTTCCTCGTCCCAGCGTGTCTCTCGGCCAAGCAGCAGAACAGCCGCCTTGTCCGCCCCGTGATAGATCGCGGGCAAAAGCACCGACGCCACGGCGCCATCCTTGAGCGTCAGCTCGCCATCGCGATAAGCGAGGTCGCGCGGACGCGTCATCGGCCCGATCATGAGAGTTTCGATGCGGTCAAAACCGATCCAGAGATACCTGCCGCCATTGGTCAGAACTTCAAGTGCATGCGGAACACGATCGTCAAGGTCACGGATATCACTGGCCCTTTTGCCATTGACGACGATTGATACGTCGCCTCGTTTCTCATCCAGCTCGCTCAAGGCGTCAGCGGCTTCGATGATGTTGCTCTCACGTGCGGCGATATTCGCCCTGATCGCCAGTTGATCGAGTTCACTTGGTCCGCCAGGGAATTCCGGTACGGCGGCGTTTTCGAACCACGCGTCCCGCGCCGCCATAGCGCGCAACTGCTGGCGCAACAGCGAAAATCCGACACTATCCTGCGGCGAGAAGGTCGCTGCCAGGTTACACTGCGCGTCGGCCTTTTCGTAATCGCGGGCCAGAATTAAAAGATCGATGTAGAGGTGTCTGGCCTCCTTGTCGGACGGTGACGATTTGACCTTATCCCTCGCGAGTTCAAGGGCGGTCGCGACCTGGTTCTCGTCAAGAAGATCGGAAATGTCGGCGCGCAATGTCATGCGGAGATCCTCTTAGGCTCGGCCGGTGTCCACGATGGGGACGCAGACGGTACCGCCGTCTCGGCGATCAGATGGAAGCTGGTGGAAACATCATCCAGCTGGAAGTGCGGCTGGATACGCACGGTACAGGAGAAACTACCGGGTTTACCGGGGATCTCGAAGACGCTGATGCCAGCCGAGCGAAGTGGGTAACGTGTTCTCAGCGCCACCTCAGCATCATCGTTCCCGAGCGTGTAGGATGACAGCCAGGTTTCGAGTTTGCGTTCGATCGCAGTTGCGTCGCTAAGTTGACCGATATCGTCACGCATGATGACTTTGAGATAATGCGAGAAGCGGGAGGCACAGAGCACATATTGCAGCATGGCGGCAATACGGGCGTTCTGTCGCGCGCTTTCGCTTGAGTAATGCCCTGGCGCATGCAGCGATTGATTGGCATTGAAGATTGCCACGCTGGACAAATACGTGGTGGAGATCGGGACGAGTCCGAGATCGGAAAATTGCTGCTCCTGGCCCGTCGACAGTTGCACCTCGACCGGTGGCTGCGCGGAAAGCCCATTGCTTTCCAGCCCGAAGTCCAGCGGTGGAAGTTGATAGGGGGAGAGCATCCCGCCATCGACCGTGTCCTGCGTGACACCACGTATGTCGGCAAACCAGCCGCTATCAATGAAGTTTCGCACGACGACCGTGCCGAAGGCGAAGGCTGGATTCCCCCACAGGAGTGTCGTGCCGTCCTCGGCGATATGTTCCTGGAACGGGAAGGGATCGCTGCGGCGTCGAGAAAAAGGCCGATAGGGCGATCGCAACAGAATGCGCGGGGCGACGAGGCCGATGAAGCGGGAGTCGTCACGGGCACGCAGCGCGTTCCATCTCATCCGGGATTTTTCCTGTCGAAGCCAGGAAAAATCATGGACCCTGCTCATTTCGGAGAAATCCTGCAATCCCACGGCTTCGGGAGACGCGGCGGCGATGAAGGGGCAGAAGGCAGCGGCTGCGACCATGCCGATCTGCGACAGTGCTGTCACGCAGTCGACACCGTCCCTGGTATCCGGCGAGAAGGCGTAATCTCCGATCAACAGGCCGATCGGCTCGCCACCCGGCATGCCGAATTCCCGGTTGTAGACGATCTCGAACAATTGGCTCTGGTCGAAGTCGGTTGCTTTTTCGAGATTGCGGGCAAGCTCCCTCCAGCTGGCATTCAACAGCTTGACCTTTACCTCGTCACTGCGCGATGCCTCACGCACGATCATGGCAAGCCCGCGCCATCTTGCTTCCATCGCTTGAAACTCGCGATGGTGCAAAATCGCGTTGACCTGCTCGTTGAGCGCCTCGTCAATGAAGGCGATGAGCTGATCGACGAGACTTCGGGTGTCCGTGAAGGACCTTGGCGCCATGAGCAACGCTCCGAGGGATGCTGTGGACATATGGCAGGCATATGTCCAACATGGTTCAGTTCTTGGACGGAATGCGAGCGACCATGCGAAGCGAGGTCGTGAGTTCTTCCATCTGCAACCATGGGCGCATCCAAGCCACCGCGTTATAGGCACCCGGTTTGCCTGGAACTTCCTGAACGGTAACCTTTGCCTCACGTAGCGGATATTTGGCACGGCTCTCCTCGCCCGCCTGCTCGTTGGCATTGACGTAATTGGAAATCCAGCGATTAAGCCAGACTTCACAATCGGAAGCTTCCATGAAGGAGCCGATCTTGTCGCGACCCATGACCTTGAGATAATGGGCGAAACGAGAGGTCGCCATGATATAGGGCAGGCGAGCCGACACGGCGGCATTGGCAGTTGCCTCCGGCCTGTCGTAAAGCTTCGGCTTATGGGCCGTCTGGGCGCCAAAGAACACGGCATAATCGGTGTTCTTGTAGTGGCAGAGCGGCAGGAAGCCGAGCTTCCCCAGTTCGGCATCGCGACGGTCGGTAATGCCGACTTCGGTCGGGCATTTGAGGTCCAGATCGCCGTCATCACTCGAGAACACATGCATGGGCAGATTTTCAACCTTGCCGCCATTTTCCGCGCCACGGATCGCCGTACACCAGCCATGCTTGGCAAAGGCATCGGTGAGCTTCGTCCCCATGACGTAAGCGGCGTTCATCCAGCAATATTCGTCGTGTTTCAGATCGCCATTCGGCGCTCCTTTTGTTTCGTCGTAGTTGAACTCATCAACTGGGTTGGTCTTTGGACCGTAGGGCATGCGCGCCAGCACGCGGGGCAGGGCGAGCGTCACGAAGCGAGAATCGTCGCTTTCACGGAAGCTGCGCCATTTGGCATATTCCACCGTGTCGAAAATCTTTTCGAGATCACGTGGACGCGCGAGATCGCGATAATCCTCGAAGCCGAACATTCGCGGGCTCGCGGCCGAGATGAAGGGTGCGAACGCCGCAGCCGCAATGGCGGACACACCTTGGAGCATCTGGACATCATCAAAGGAGTTGTCAAACTCGTAATCCCCTATGATAGCGCCGATCGGCTCGCCGCCCGGCGTACCGAACTCGTCTTCATAGATCGATTTGAAGAGGCGGGACTGATCAAACTCCACTGCCTTTTCCAGATCCCGCGAGATTTCCCGTTTACCGGCATTCATCACGCGTATCTTGAGGTTAACGCTCGTCTCGGAGTTCTTGACGAGGTAATTCAGCCCGCGCCAAGTCCCCTCTAGTTTGGCGAATTCCGGTGCCTGCATGATCGCCGCTAATTGCTCCGAAATTGTTTTGTCGAGTTCGGCAATCGCGTGATTTAGCGTGACCGTCAGATTGCGGTCGTATTTGACCGTTCCCTTCAAGGCTTGGTCGGTCAGTGTGCGCAGCAGATTTTGCGCGCGGTCCGGTTCGGTTTGCCTGGTGGCGGCAACGACTTTGGACAGCAGTCCGTGGTCTTCGGCGGTTGTGGCCTGTGTTTCGTTTTTCAGCAGGCTTTCGGCGCTCATATCTCAATCCTTCCACTTGCGGCCGGTGCCGCCGCTTGAACCGTTCAAATCCCCGGTCGTGGGGCTGTTCGAAAATTTTGATGGCGCGCGATTACTCGGCAGCACCGTTCTTTTCCTTCAGTTCCGAAACCAGCTTTGCCAGGTCTGTCTTGTTCTGCAGGATGTCTTCCAGCATGCGCTCAAGATCTTCGGAGCGATCAGCCTTTGACAGGAGATCACGAAGTTCGTTTCTGGCATCCAGAAGCGCCTTTAGTGCCGGCACCTGTTGAACAACGGAGCCGGGTTCGAAGTCTTCCATGCTTTCGAACTTCAGATTGACCTGAATGTCGCTACCATCCTTCTCCAACGTGTTGGGGACCGAGATATTCAGGCCGGGCGTCATGCGACGCATCACCTCGTCAAAATTATCTCGATCGACCTGGACGAACTTGCGCTCGCCAAAAGGTTTGAGTGGCTGAGTGGGATTGCCCGAAAAGTCGCCGAGGACACCCACGACGAAGGGCAACTCCTTGACCACCATGGCGCCTTCCGTTTCCACCTCATATTTGATGTGGACGCGCGGCTTACGAACTCGCTCCAGCTTTTCATGAACACTTGCCATCTAGACCTCCTTCATGCGTATCCGCATGGTTGATTGAGAAGAGCACCGCATCTGTACCCGGTTCATTGGTTCCCATTGCTCTCGCCGCCAGGCTTGATGCCTGCTGCGGTGAGGACAGCATTGCGGGCCTGAGCTTCGGGAAGAAGTTCGGCGAGCAGTTCTGAAAAATCCATGCGCCCCCTGCGAACCAATGTCTCGATTGCCAACGAGATCGGTGAATGCGGTTCAGTTCGACGGAAATAACGCGCAACCAGAAGAAGAGTTTCAAACGCCTCATCGCGAGACCCGATACCCTCTGGGTTGAGAGAAGGCGAGGGGCGTGTTGCGACGGGGGTGGATGCATCATCGTTGATTGCCGGGGGCTCCGTCCCATGGATCTGGGTTTGATCTGCATCGCGGCCACCAAGAGCACGGATAGCGGCTGCCGCCTCGATCAGCACATTGCGGATATTAGAGCTTGGCGGCGCGTACTGACCGCAACGCTCCGTCAAAAGCCCCATCAACCGGTCAAAGACCGAAAGGCAGCCATTCACCTCCGCGAGATGGGCCGTCATCGCGGCGCTCCCTGCTTCCGTGGCGGCCCGATCAAGCTCTTCTTTAAGCGCCGTTTCATTTGGTCGCTGAGCAAGCTGAAAGTCCCACAGGCTGTTTTCGCCAAACTTTTTTCCCGGAACGAGGGACGTGAGCCGCAACGGTTGAACGAGTGAGCCCTCGCTCCCGATACCGTTTAATCCGGCAAAGGGAGCAAACTTGTCTTCCTCGCTATCGTCGTCGATCGAATAAATATTTTCCCAATGGTTGTGAAAAATATGCTCGCATATCTCGTAAACCCGACGCAAACCAGCGAAGCCCTCGAGCCTCAGCTTTGCTTCCATCAGCCACGCCAATATTTCAACATCACGGCTTTCGGAATATACAATCTGCAATCCAAGATTGTTGACGTTCTCCCAGTTGCTGGAAACTTTCAGAGCCTCCTGGGGAGATAAACTGCGTTCTTCTGCCCGAGCTTGGTTTCTTTCATCCTTAATCTTGTAATATAGTTCACGAGTTCTCGCATTGATGCGAATATTTTCTCCGCAATCTCCCGAAAGTTCTACAGTATATATTCCAGATCTCGCGTCCAAATCCAGTTTTTCCTCTATTAAATGTAATAGTTTTATGAGGCCTACTTCCGTAGCGTGAGGATATTCACCAATCAGACCTATGACAGACTTCTGGAAAATGTGTCCAAATTGCGGCATTCGCATTTTAAGCTACGAAATAAAAAAACAACTTCTGGCTAGACAAGCCGGTTTCATCATCTTAATTGTACTACGCAACGTTGTGGATTGACCAAGGGCAGGAGGCTCTTCGCATGTCGCATATCGATCTCAATCGCCTCATTGGAGCGCTTGAGCCTGAGCTGCGCGTAGCCTTGGAAGCTGCTGCCTCGGTCGCAGTGCGAATGGGTCACCGTTACGTCGATGTTCCTCACTGGCTCAAATCGGTTGTAGAATCTGAGAAGTTTGTTGGTGTACTCGATGAGTTGAGCATTCCGCGTCAGCGTTTTCTCGCAGAGATCGATCGTAGTCTTGAGGACGCCGTTGTCGGCAATCGAGAGGATCTCTCGCTGTCGCAGAACGTGCTCGCAGCTGGTCGAGAAGCTTGGCTGCTAGCGTCGCTTGAGGCTGGCCGTAAGCACGTCGTGCTGGCCGATCTTCTTTTGGCGCTCGACGAGGAGGAATCGCTTAGAACCCTCGTTCGGTCCACTTTGCCATCTTTAAAAAGCATGGATCGCAACGCTCTTCAGAGACTGCGGAGCGTTGAGGATGACGCTCACACAGGCAAGGCAGAGCTGCTGGAGGGCGGTAAGGTGCGCTCTGCCGAGCAGAACGAGTTCTTACGTCTCTATACCCAGGACATGACCGCTGACGCACGAGTTGGCCGGATTGATCCGGTAATCGGGCGAGATGATGAGCTGCGCCAGATTGTGGATATCCTCACGCGGCGCAGGCAGAACAATCCCATCCTTGTTGGCGAGGCGGGCGTTGGAAAGACGGCTGTGGCGGAAGCCCTCGCACTTGAGATCGTTTCCGGCAATGTCCCCGAAAAGCTGAAGAACGTCAGGCTGCTGACGCTTGATCTTTCGCTCCTTCAGGCAGGGGCGGGCGTCAAAGGCGAATTTGAGCGTCGGCTCCACGGCGTGATCGACGCAGTCAAGAAATCGGTTGAGCCCATCATCCTATTCATCGACGAGGCGCATGGGCTCATTGGCGCCGGCGGTGCTGCAGGACAAGGCGATGCAGCCAATATTCTCAAGCCCGCGCTTGCGCGTGGAGAGGTTAGAACGATTGCAGCTACTACGTGGAGCGAATTCAAGAAGTATTTCGAGAAAGACGCTGCCTTGACCCGGCGTTTCCAACCCGTGCATGTTCGCGAGCCGGATGAAGCGACAGCCATCCGCATGTTGAGAGGTGTGGCGGACACCTTCGTCAAACATCATGACGTGATTGTTCGAGACGATGCGATCGTTGCGGCGGTGCAGCTCTCTGCGCGGTATCTGCCTGCGCGCCAGCTTCCTGACAAGGCGGTCAGTCTGCTGGATACGGCCGCAGCAGCGGTTTCTCTTGCTCGACAAACCGTACCGGAGAAACTGCGTACCCTGACAAGCGAGCGGAGCCTTCTCACCATAGAACTGGATTGGCTGAAGCGTGAACCAGCCAGTGATGAATTGGCGGTGCGTATAGTATCGATAGAGGAAACGATCGATTCTCTTGGGCGGCAAATCGATGAATTGCAGGCGCGCTACGATCTTGAGATGCGGGACCTACTGGCATCGGAAGAAACAGATGAGAAGCTGACCCAGTCGAACGTCGCGCCTCTAAGGCTTGCCTCTTCGAAGTCTGGGGCCGATAAACTTGTCCCCACCGTGGTCGACCGTGAGGTCATAGCATCGGTGGTATCGCGCTGGACAGGCATTCCGCTTGGCAAGCTGCTTGCAGACCAGATCGAAAGTGCGCGAACACTCGATGATCGGATGAAGCAGCGGGTCATTGGACAAGACGCGGCAATCAATCGAATCGCCGACGCCATGCGTGCTGCGCGCGCAGGATTATCCGATCCACGACGTCCCCCGGCGGTTTTCTTCCTGGTCGGCATGTCCGGTACCGGCAAGACGGAGACAGCTTTGTCACTGGCCGATCTCCTCTACGGCGGCAGCAACCACCTCACGACAATCAACATGTCCGAGTTCAAAGAGGAGCACAAAGTCTCGCTGCTCCTCGGCTCACCTCCTGGCTATGTGGGATATGGTGAGGGAGGTGTGCTGACAGAGGCCGTGAGACGTCGTCCTTTTGGCGTTCTTCTGCTCGACGAAATCGACAAGGCGCATGCGGGTGTTCAGGATATCTTCTACCAGGTCTTTGACAAAGGTGTTCTTCGAGACGGCGAAGGCCGTGATGTGGATTTCAAGAACACAACAATCGTTTTGACAGCCAACACCGGGTCGGAATTGTTGTCAGCACTTGCTGCGGATCCTGAGACGATGCCCGAAGGCGAGGCCCTAGAAGCGCTGCTGATGCCGGAACTGACGAAGCAGTTCAAGCCAGCCTTCCTTGGTCGCACGATCATTCTGCCATTCATGCCCTTGGGAGCCGAACAGCTCTCAAGGATTGTCGACATTCAGATCGAAAAAATCCGCGATCGGGTCAGGGCGACCTACGGCGCGGAGTTGTCGCTCTCCGAAACGGCGCGGGCGGCACTGGTCAATAAGGCCGGCTCCAGCGACATCGGAGCACGCGCAATTGAAATCATGATGGGCAAGGATCTCCTGCCACCCCTTTCCAGCTTCTTCCTTGAGAGGGTTGTTGCCGGTGAAAAGGTAGGCATGGTCACTGTCGATTTTGACGGTACGCGGTTCGGCGTTCATGCCGAAGCGGCTGGGGAAACGGGCGATTTCGCTTCGGCAGATGCTGCCGGGGTGGATGAAGTTGTCGCATCCAAAGGGGCAACCCGGCGTGTGCGGCGTCAGGTTGAAAGGTAACAGGGCCTCGGAGCAAGAGGTCGTTTCAAACAGGAGCTTACAGCATGCCAATTTATCTGCAGTTGGACGGTATTCAGGGTGATGCGACTCATCAGGAACATCGCAAGTGGATGGACATCGAAGCCATCCACTGGAATGTGACGCGAAACATGAACACCGCTGCGGGCTCTGCAGCAAACCGTGAAGCATCCGAGCCGACCATATCGGAAGTCATTCTCACCAAGGTCAGCGACTCCTCCTCCACCAAGCTGTTTCAGGAAGCATGCGCTGGCCGCCAGGGTAAAACTGCTACCATCCATTTGGTAACGACTGGAGATCCCGGCAATACCTATATCCAGTATCTCCTTACCAATACGCTGATCGCCAGCTATTCGGTCGATTCCAGTGGTGACCGTCCCGTCGAGACGATCAAGCTGAACTTCACGAAAATCGAAGTGAAGTATACGCCTGCAGACGAAAACAACTCGCCGCAGTCTCCAATGATCGCATCTTACGATCTGGCGACGACCAAGGCCGCCTGAGGAAACTGATCCGGTGCCCTTTCACAGGGCATCGGATCACCCCATCCGGGCTTTGCGGGCCAATAGCGCTGAAGCGCTGATGGAGCCGCGTAAATCGGTTGTACCGTCCACAAGGGAGGCGTCTTGAATGCCCAATTTTTCCGTTTCTACAGATAATTTTATCGTCCGGCCGGTTCGGCAAGATGAGGTCCTTGCCCCTCAAAAAATGGGTAGGGGACCAGATCTCTCCTATATGAGCCTTCCAGACGGCCCTAGACAATTCAATCAGCGAGCCGCAGTTGGCGGGGCTGCCGCTGCTGTCTTCAGCCAGGCTGCAGCTGCTCTGAACGAGGGTGCGATTTCCGTGTGGTTGCGGAAGTGGATACGGGCCAATGAATCAAAGATTAGCCAGGCTCTCCTTCAGCATGGGCACAGCGCATTCGCCCTTCAAGTAAACTATGCTGTTGCAAACTCTTTCGGCAATCAGATGTTCTTGTCGAGGGATATATATCTTCTTGGCACCGCGCCCACGACAAAGGAGATTGGTACCGTTCTCACCTCGGACGTGATGTTTGGGCCCAAAGCGGATGCCATTCCAAACTACGCGACGAAATTCAAATACGCTTATCTCGTAGGGGAACGTCGTTGACGGACGCTACCGCAGTGTTTGAGCAAATTGTGTGAGCTCGTTCGATGGCGAACAGGCAGTTCCAAGTATTGGAAGCAGGGTTGAGCCGCTTTGCTTCACAACAGGTCATAGTGAAAGCCACAGTCCATGCGTGTCGCTTCTCATTTGATTGATCGCGGAGAGAGACCATGACCGACCAGCCCTCATCGTCTGATTTTATCCAGGCGAGCCGCGTTCTGAAGGTCAAGTCCCCGCTGGGTGAAGACCAGCTTCTCCCCGAACGCATGGTGATCCAGGAAGGCGTATCGCAACTCTTCGAGATCAACCTCAGCGTCCGCGCCAAGAAGGAGTCAGTCAAGCCCGAGGAACTGATCGGCCGTCTGGTCGATGTCTCTGTGGAGGTGCAACAGGGCGATGGCGAAGAAGGAAGTGGTGTGCGTCGCCCATTCAACGGTCTGGTGACGGAGCTGCATGAAGGCCCGCCCATCACTCGCGGCCTTCGCTCCTACGCCATGACCATCCGCCCGCAAATGTGGCTGCTCTCGCGCCGCTCCGACTGCCGCATATGGATGGACAAGACGGTGGTTGAGATTGCCGAGACGCTTTTTTCCGAACACGGGATTCCGGCTCCCGACACATCCGGCATCATCACACCGCCACCACCGCAGCACTACAGCGTTCAATGGAACGAAACGGACCTCGATTACCTCCTGCGCCGTTTCGAGGAGGATGGACTGTTCTACTGGTTCAGCCATGAGGATGGCTTCCACAAGCTGCACGTGGCCGATAGCGCCAATGGTTGGCTTGGACCATCTCCGTCCGCTCAAGGTGAAGGCAAGGTAAGGCTGGCGCAGGGCTCGTCGGATCGCAACCACATCAATGACTGGGCGCGCCGCTTCTCCTACGTGCCGGGCCAGCGGGCAGGGGCCGACTGGAACTTCGAGACACCCTCGATGGTACCAGGCACCATGACGCCATCTCTGGTGCAGATGCCAGACGCGACCAAGCGCGAGCTTTATGAATATCCTTCACGCATCAAGACGGTGGCAGAAGCCGAACGCGCTCAGAAGCTTCGAACGCAGGCAATCGAAGCCGACCACGACCGCGTCTTCGGCGCATCCACCTCCCGCATCCTCGAAGCCGGACGGCGCTTTACGCCTTACGAGGTAGCCCATCCCGAGCATGAGTATGAAGAGCATGTGATCATCAAGGCGACCCACACCATCGTCGATCGCTCCTATGAGACAAACGGGAACGAGCCCGAATACCGCAACAGCTTCGAAGCCATCCCGTCGCGCGTGCCGCTGACCCCGCACCGGACAACCAAGCGCCCGCGGATCGAGGGCACGCAGGTGGCGATCGTTGCAGGCCCGGAGGGAGAGGAAATCCACCCGGATCAATATGGCCGCATCAAGCTATGGTTCCCATGGGACCGCAAGGCGAAGAAGGATGGGACAGATACGTGCTGGGTGCGTGTTAGCCAGGCCTGGGGCGGCGGAACCTGGGGTGCTCAGGTCATACCGCGCATCGGCATGGAAGTGATGGTTGCCTTCGTCGATGGCGATCCGGATCGACCGCTGGTCACGGGCGTGGTCAACAACCCTGCAAACTCCGTGCCTTACGACCTGCCCGCCAACAAGACGCGCATGGTGCTGCGCTCCAACACGCACAAGGGCCAAGGCTTCAACGAAATCACCTTCGAGGATGAGGCGGGCAGGGAGAACCAGTTCTTCCATGCCCAGAAGGACCAGACGACGCGCGTGCTCAATGACCGCACCAAACGCATCGACCGGCATGAGGTGGCCTCCATTGGCGGCAACCGTGCTGTGGAAGTCTCCGGTAATCAGAAGCACGAGATCGGTGGATCGGTAAACACCGTTGTCGGCGGTACCGGCCCGATGGCGATGATGGCTATGGCGGGAGTGCAGGCGCTGTCCGGGCAGACGGCAGGCCTGTTATCGCAAGCTGCACAAATCGCTGGTGGCGGGGGGCCGGGTGTTGCAGCCTTTGCCACCACGCTCGCTTCATCGGCGCTTGGGTTCCTCGGCTCAGGCGGCTTGTCATCACGCGAAGGCGTTGTCGCTGGTTCCAGTCCCCGCGCAGACGCAGGAACGGCTCTTGCTGGCTCAGGCACAGGCGTTGGGTCCGATGCCTCCAGTCTATTCCCGATGCCCGGCATCATGAACACGATCATCGGCGCGTTTCAGTCCACATCCGTAGGCATTGCAAAGGCAGAGCAGGTTGGCGTCAGCAAGGTGACCAATGTCGGGCAGACGTATTTGACCAGTATCGGAAAAGAGCAACGTACGACTGTCGGCAAAACAATCCGAATGGAGGTCGGCGAGCTCTTCGATCTTTGGGCGCACAACAAGTTCCTCGGTCGTTCTGAAACATGGTACATAAATGCCAACAAGAAGATCGTCCTAACGGCGCCGGGTGGCAGGATCGAGATCAACGAAAGCGGGATACTCATCAAGGGCCTGCGCGTCGATATCAAAGGCAATCAGATAAACTTTTCCCGCGGCGGCCCCGGTAAGAAGACCGACAAGGGGTTTGCGGAGGATTGTTCCAAGAAGAGCTGAACCATGTCCGAAGCATTGAAAAAGCAAATCCAGAATGAGCTCATGCAGCCCCGTGCTGCAGGCTCGAACCTGTTCGTTCTGATCGATCCCTCTCGCAATCCTGGCCTACTGACCATCGCTCAAGGCATGACCGACGAAGGAGCATGCCTATTCATCGGGGATGCCCGGCAGGAGTTCGAAGACGATGCGCCTTGGCTAGTCCGGTGCGACGAAGGCGGAGAGTTTGTTCGTTATCTTGTCAGCGAAGGTCTCGGCCGGCGCTGGAGTGTTTTCGTTGAAAGCGATCTGGAGTTCGCCCAAATATTCACCCATTTTCGCAAGTTCGTAAAAGTTGTTGATGGCGACGGAGACCACATATTCTGGCGCTTCTACGATCCTATGATTATCTCCGGCCAATTGCCGTTTCTCACGGTCGAGCAGAGGCAGCATTTCCTGAATGGGATAGAGCGCCTCGGTACGGAGATGGGCGAACATGCCTTCGCCTGGTTCCGCGACAACGCCGATGGACGGCTTTCCACGCATGTGCTCGAAGCGAATAACGAGAGCATCGACGTATCTGATAACGAGATATCCGATGTGAAGGACATTCCCTCCGATCTGGTCCAGATTTCCGTGGATGGGGCTCGCATTCGACCAATGATGCATCTGACCCAGTCGCAGATCGATGCGCCGCTTCTCTACAATCGTCCGGCTTTGGTCGCGCATGTCGTCGAGAACCTCGACGAAGAATTCCATCCTGCGCTTGCACAGGTCGATCGTCAGGTCCTCGACCAGATGATCAGCCATGGCATTTCGCTGGCGATGTTCTCCTACGCCATCCACGATGTGGAGCACATCGAACTCTTTATAGACTTCATGTTTCGGATCGCACCCGGCTGGCACAAGGAGCCCACTCTTAACCAGATTCTCAGACGGACGGACATCACCACTGACGAGAAATTCAACCGCATGGCCGAAGATCGTATGGCTGGGGCCTGGGACGACGCGGAAACACTCGATGACCCCCGCGAATGGCTGCCGCAGGAGATTGCCCGACAACTGAACGCCGAGGGAGAACTCCTCCAATGAGCGAAACTTACAAGGCGGAATTGAAGGACGGTATCTGGTCGAACGTCAAGCAGATGGCAAAAGACGATCCGGCAATCATCACCGACGTCGCCGGCATTTTCGACCCAACGGGCGCAGCCGACCTGACGAGCGCCGGCATCCGCGCCGTTAAGGGCGATTGGTGGGGAGCCCTGTTCTCCGCGGTGTCCGCTGTGCCGTTCGGCGATCTCATCGGTAAAAGTAAACTACTCGCCCGTTACGGGCCTAAAGGAGCCAAGCTCGGTGGGGCGATCGCCTCCTACTTCCGGAAAAAGCGCGAAAGCGCTACAAGAAAGCCTCGTAGGCATGAAGGGAGCGAAGGCGGCGATCGCGGCTAGGAAACGTGCTTTGGAGAAAGTGCGCGAGGCGATGAAGAAGAAGCGCGCAAAGAAAAATTGCGCCGAATGCAAGAAAGTGCCGAACGGTCGCATGCCTGCAAATGGAAAGAACGGCAACTGGACCGATGCTGCGGGCAACAAGATCGCTCAACCTGCTGACGGGAACGGCTTTTTCAAGTTCAGCGAGACGAAAACCCTGCCCGACGGAACCAAGGTTGACGGAATTGCTTACAAGGACGGGTTTCCAGACTTCGACAAGTACGTTGTGGGCGGGAAGCAGGACATATCGGTTGTCACCGGTGATGCGGCGACCGATGCCAGAACACTTCAGAGGGAGCTCGGAGTTGCCAATCCAGGTCACTCTGACTACGTCCTCAACCACTTCGAAGATGGCACCGTCGGATACGTTCCCAGAGTCGTCCACGATACTGCAGGCGGCGGGGTGGCACACGTCGGTGGCGCATCGATGATCGACTCACCGCTCTTCTAGTTTCGCCACCGACGGCATTGCGTCGGCCGGTGGTCTTGTTTAGTCAAACGGAGGTTCTTGGAATAATGGATGCAGCTCTGAAGGATATGCTGGACAAGCCCGATGAAATGGGTCGTGCGGAGAAGCCGGTGGTCAACGCGGAGATCGAAGAATTTGAGCGCTCGGAAGGCGTCACCTTACCGAATTCGCTTAAGAGTTTCTGGTTAAGTTACGGAAGCCGCGACCTTAACAGCAAGAAAATCTTCGCTTTCAAAACGAAGGTCGTTTTTCCTGATGGAAAAAAGAAGAAAGCCGACGTCAATTCAATCGCCGGACCTGGCAAAATGATCGAGGCGCGCCAACGTTACATTGACCCGCTATATGGAAACTCCGGTGAGCGACTGCCTGCAGGGCTTTACCCACTGACATTCGATGCCGGTTATGGCCACTGCCTACTCGATCTGAACGCAGATACTCACGGACGTATTCTTTACATCGTGATCAAGGCGAAGACCTTCGGCGATGCCGGTTACGGCTGGGATCAGGTGGGAACAGTCGCAAAAGATTTCGATGAATTCCTGGCTGGTCTGACGCCGGATTATCTCTGATTTAGGGAGATAGGCGATGCTTCAGGAAGCCTATGCACACATGAGTTCGATCGCTGAAAAACACACTGATGAGATCATCACGACCGCGTTCGAAAACTGGCCTCCGTTGTATAAGGAATTTGCACTGGCGCGTCCTGTAGCATCGCTACCTTTTAGCGCAGACGATATTGAGATGGTTTTACGCGGGAATTCCGATCGAGCACGCTGGAAACAGCAAGCGATATCCATTCCGGAGATCGCCCAGCAAACCATCAGGTTGGTCGGGGGTCGGGTATTCCCAAAGATTGGCCCGGTCAGTTGGAAGGAAGTACCGACCTTTAGCATTATGGAGTCGTCCGACGCCGCAGCGATGATACCGGCGATGCTCGCGTCTGTGACAAGCCGTATGGCTATCATTCTGGAAGCCTTCGTGATCGGTGGAGTACCTACATTTCTGCACTTGTTCCCGGCCATCGATCTGGCCTCGCACGCGGAGTTGCGCGTCAGGGTTCGTGACGGCAAGATGGTGGATGCGAGGTGGCAGTCCGTTCCACAGGGCGTGCGTCCAGACTTCTCGATCAAGGAGCGCATAATCAGCACGGCGGCAGAGCTCTGCCCATCGAGTCCATCACCCAGTTTGCTTCTGGATCTGAGCGTGGATTGTAGCGACGCTACCTCACCCGCGCGACTTATCGAAATCAATCCCGATATTTCGGTGGTTCCTACTCCCTTGGGCCGTTCATCTTTTTCGTAGGAAATTGAGGAGGATACTTTGCCTGGAATGCCTGTAACTTTAGAAGCACACTGGCACATCTGCCCGATGGTCGATCCGGGTCCAAAACCTCATGTCGGCGGACCGGTTATCTCAACGCAGCAAAGCTTCGTCACGGTTGAAGGCGTTCCTATTGCCACAGTGGGAGACAGCTTGCTCTGTACAGGCGTTCCCACGACGTCCGACAAGATCACAGCTGGTTCGTCCGTGGCTTCCATCGAGGGTAGGAAGATTGCCCGATTGGGCGATTCTTGCGCGCATGGGGGGAAACTGGTCGAAGGGATATCTTGGCTGAAATTTGAGTAGAGGCGATTTTCCCCACCTACGCCGCGTCCTCTGAGCACAAACATATTCACCTTACTTCACCTACGAATGCGGCTGCTCTCGCGCAGCTCCGACAACCTGCATGTGGCCGATAGAGCCAATGCTTGGATTGGACCATCTCCTTCCGCTGAGGGTGAGGCTGGCGCAGGTAGAAACTGGTGAGCAAGGCGTTAGAAGTACTCGGCGCGTTAATGGGGCCCATCAAATTCGAGCCGAGGAGGGCAAGCAGCAACCAGTCGCATAGGTGGAAGCACCTGATGACCTAAATTATGGAGAATAAGGCTTTGAATCTGCCACAAATTTCGCAAGAAGAGAAACTTATCGCGAAGTCTATAGAAAAAAGCCTTGGCAAACGTCCAAAGTTCTTTATTCACAGGGATGAGCCGACAGATCCTGTATATGTCGCTATTGGGCGGGTCGGTGATAGCCCTTCTCATCAACTTACGGCTTTAGCCACTAACGGCATTTCTAATTATCCACTGTTTGCCTCCGATGGGAGTGGGTATCCTGATACTCGCCTTGAGCTTGTCGGTGCTTGCGAAACAGATCAAGCCGACGAATTCGAACAAATGATTTTCTTCTCTGCTCGAACAATAATAAAGCAAAAATGGTTTTGTGCGCCCGGCACTTTTTTAAGCAATGCGGTTTCCCGCTTCGGCAAATTCGGCGATATGCAACATCTCTACTTTACTACGCCCTTTGGATTCGATGGGTTCTCGACTGAAAGCTTTGGTGCACGGAAAGTGTCGTGGCTTTCTCCCGTTCCAGTTTCTTCAGCTGAAGTTCAGTTTGCGCGGGAGAATTCAACTGAAAAGTTAGAGGAGGCATTCGAGGAGAACGACGTCGATTGGTTCAACTTGAAAAGAGCATCAATATTTTGATGTGCGTAGGGAATACGAATGGTTGCCAGCATAACGCGAGGGTATACCCTCGTGTTACACCAATGGTGTGACACTTTGCGCTGTAACATCTGGGTTGACAGCGCCTATTTGTGACAAGGTAGCCTAGGGCCTAAAGCCGAACTTACACATGGCCCCCATCGATTACGCCCGCCTTAGGGTCGAAACCCAATCAAATTGTTGATGAAATTGGCTATCTATGATTCACTACCTGTAGAAGCAGGAGTGTTTGACCATGGCGGGCGAATTTTGGCTTGATGACGAACAGTGGGCAGTGATTTCGCCGCTGCTTCCGACCAACCAACCCGGCGCTCATCGTACTGACGATCGCCGGGTTATCAGCGGCATCATCCACGTCTTGCGATCCGGTTGCCGCTGGCAGGATTGTCCATCCTGCTACGGGCCTTCGACAACGATCTATAATCGCTTCCATCGCTGGTCTGCAAAAGGGATATGGCGGCGACTGTTTGAGTCTCTGGTGCAAACGACCGATCGCGACATCCATATGATCGATAGCACCACCGCAAAGGCACACCGTTCTGCCGCTGGTGGAAAAGGGGGGCGGATGCCGAAGCAATTGGTCGATCGAGAGGCGGCAGATCGACAAAAGTCCATGCTGTTGTCGATGGTTGTGGCCGTCCAGTCGCGTTGCGAATAACGCCTGGGCAACGTGGTGATGCACCCATTGCCATCCCGCTCCTTGATCCCCTGCCTCCGACACGTCTGTGCGCCGCAGATACGGCTTACGACAGCGACGCCTTACGCAGCTTCCTGAGGGCACGCGGCACGCAACCAGTCATCCCAAACAATCCAACCCGAAAGAGGATCAGACCGTTCGACCCGGTCGCCTACCGAAGACGGAATATAATCGAGCGGACATTCTGCCGTCTCAAGGACTGGAGACGTGTCGCGACGCGATACGACAAGCTCATGATAAACTTCGAGGCAACGTGCTACATTGCAGCGATCGTCACATGGTGGATCAATTGAGTCTGGAGCCTAGTGCAATTGATCAGGATTTGCAGGCGCAGCTTGACTGCCTTCTGATGGAAGGCTGTGCGATTGTCTGCTCAGAAAAGGTGTCTGGCGCACCGCGTCGCGCTTCAACTCTTCGCTGAAATTCGATTTGCTAATGATGCTTCTTGACTCAATTTAGGAAAGAAGGCGTCTACAAATCTCGGGGCTATTCAGGCACCGTATCGTTCTTTGGCCTCGGCGAGGGCGGAATGTTTCCGATGGGCTCGACAATCCGCCTGTTATTGAACGAGGCTAACCGTTTGAGCGTGGCGAACTCTACGTCTTCGAAGTTGTGCCCGGTCTCGGTGCTGTGTTAAAAGAAAGGCCAGATTTCGATGGTGATGCTGCCGCGTCGAGTGCTAACGAGATATCTGATCACGCTTTTCACAATCCCTGCCTTTTTTTCACACGCCAGCGCCGAGCAGGCAAAAGCAAAGCAGCAGCAACTGGACGGGCCAGGGACCTTGGACGATCAGGACGCAAGACAACTTGGTTATGTCAGACTGCCATTGGATCTGGGCAATGGTGTCAAGGTTTCATTCCTAGCTAAGGAAAATTGGCTCACGACGCCCCTGGGCAAAATCGACGCTGTCAAGGCTCCGGGACGCGCCGAACTGGCGAAGGTTTTTGTTCCCGACGAGCGTGACAATTTCGAGGTTACGGTCTCGGTGCTGAGGCCTGGGTTCGCCGCTGAGGCTCCTTCTGTCAGCGAGCAGTTGCTGATGGAAAATGGGTATGGCATCACCGACGCGGATCATGCGTCCTTAACCTCCGCGGATGCTCGTGGCCAGACGTTGGACCAAAGCAAGGTGCAGAGGACGGCGCGTTCGCTCTGCCAGGTTCGGCAAGACATGCTGATCTGCTTCTTCATGGAAGGCGATACTGAATATGGAGATCAGTTCGCCAATCATGCGGAGATCGTGGCAAATTCACTCCGCTTCGATGAGGGACCAGAGGAAGGTTTCGCGTCAAGCCAGATTGAAGCAGTTGATCTTCCGCTGGGCTCAAAAGGGTCCATTGCGCTGGACTATCCGTCGGAATTTTCCGTTGCCTCCAATGATTTCAAGGGAGACCTCCCGGGGACGTTGCAACTCCAGCAGGGTAGCGACGATGATCCTCTGTCGGTGATCATAATTGCGGCATCTGCAGGCTCTGCGCCACCTAATGCCGAGGCGGTCGATTCCGTTGCCGATCAACTCATTGGCGGTTGGCTAAAACAAAACGAAAAACTGTTTGCCAATCCGGCTCTTGCCACGAAGGGTGATCTGGCTGGGCTTGGCAGCGGCGGCATAGGGCGTTCCTACGCCTACATCGTTGATAAGCTGGCAGGCGGTGGCGGCCAGGCACAAATCCGTCTCAGCCTGTTCGCATCTGGTGGTGTCCGCTATTCCGTGCTGATGGTGACTCATTACTCCCCCCAGGTCGATGAGACGGAGCAATTCTTCGTCCGGCTTGGCGGCATCACGGGCTACGATTTCGTGATGCAGTCGATCCTTAACCACTTACACTAAACATCCCTTCAACATGACGATTACGATGCACGAGCAATGAACAAAAACAGACCGAGCAAGTTACCGCACCACAGGAAGAGGGTCTGACTACAGGTCAGAAAATTGGCCTCGGCATTGGCGGCGCATTGGCGACCATCGGTATTGTTGCTTGTGCCATCGAGGAACCATGTGGGGCTGCGGCACTAGGCGTTCTTGGCGCCGGCGGCACGGCCGCCCTGATAGCCGCGCCTTGAGAGATGAAACGATGAGTTAGATACAGTTGACACCTGATCATGCAAAAAAGCTTGATGAAGTCGAGTTGCTTAACAATGACTTCATTGTCGCGAAAGTGGGGTTTGCTTTCGAGCTCTACCTTTCGAATGGCCAGGCGGTAACGACGCGTCTGGCGCTTTGCAAAATACTGAGGGAGTACCATGCCCTATTCCATGGTCAGTTATCGCACTATCTCAAGGTCGATGCGAACCGGCTGACAATGATCGATGGTGAGGGCTATCTTGATTATTTTGATGAGAAGGCCAGCACTATTTCACCTGATGAGCCGATGGACGCGATGGTGTTCGGTTATCCCGACAAGAAGGTTGTCGATGAGCCCCAGGCTTTGGCGATTTCATTCACGGCGAGCGGTCCCGAGCCTCTTTTTCCGTACGGAAATTCCAGCATTTGCGCTTACTTTCCATGCTCCTTCATCGTTGAAAAAGGATATCATTATTTTCGCGATCTCGTTGGCCGCTGGTGCTCTATGGTCGATGCCGCTCACGGCAGTGCCGGCTTTAGCGTTCTGTTCGAACACGGCTCCTTTTCCGGGAGTTCTGGAGGAGTGGCTACCTTACCGGCTCTGAAACGATTTCCCGGCCTGGATTTTTCTGACCCCAATGTATTTCAGGTGGAGGCTGCTCGCAGCGATGGTCTTCAAATCAAATCGATCAATTGGCTGACCATTCTGTCCGATAAAATAGTAGAGCGCCTTGGCGGAAGGCAGGTACTGGAAGCTAAATTGGGAAGCTCGTGCCCGGTTTTTGACTTCAACGGCGGTGTGATAGTCCAGGCGGGAGACGAACCGCAACTGGGAGACAATAACCGCAGGATCGTCCTCGACGACTATCGTCGAGTTTCGGCAGCGCTGAAAATGGCGCGGTTCGAAGACTACAAGCTCGGATTGATTGCCTTGCCCGAGCCATATGACGACATGGAAGAGACGTTGAGTTGGATTAGGCGCTTCGATTGATCGACCGTAGTCCAATATGACGAAGCCTTTGCCACTATCGATTAGGGGTATTGTGCATTGCGACAACATTCCGATATGTGGATGCGTTTCATCCTGGCCGGCCTGTAAAATACCTCGAGACGCAAGCGCCCAATGCGAAAGTAGCACACGCATGCCCATCTTGTGGAAGGTGCTGTGTACATGTTCTCCCGCGGCAAGAGCGGCGTTAAAGGTCTGGGATTGCCGGCTTATTAGGAAGCAAGATGGGACTGTGGTGTGGAGCGATCTCTAACGGGATAGCTCCTAGATTTGTAGATGCCTTCTTCCTAATTTTGACGCAAGAAGAGCATTATGAAGAAATCGAATTTCAGCGAAGAGTTTAAGGGCGACGTCGTGCGTCAGATCACGTAGCGGGGCTATCCGATTGCAAGGGTTTCGGAATGTCTCGGATGTCATTTCAGTCCTCATTTGCATTCTGAGGAGATCGTCAGTTCCCACCCCGGCTCGGAGCCGATGGGCCGGATGGATTTAGGCTCCCTCTTAGGTCAAAGCGCCTGTTCGGCATCACGGTGAAGGCGCAAAGACGGGTTGCTTTTGAACCGGTCGCGTTTTCAAGGCAAGCCTAATGAAAGCTTTTCGCTCTTCTCGCGGACGGGGGACCTGTTGCTGATGATAAAGATGTGATGTATCGAGTTCGGCTCGAAGCGCCGGATTTCCGCACTCTGTGGCCGTTGTGCCTCACATACATTAAGGACGGACTCAATGACCCAGAATGCGATCGTATGGGGTATCGCGGGGCTCACAGCGGCTGGCGTGATCACCAGGCCGTTCCGTTGGCCGGAGGCCGTTTGGGCGGTTCTGGGTGCCGCTCTCCTTCTCGGTTTCCAACTGATCGGCCCTGCCGATGCTCTCGCAGGTGTTGCTAAAGGAGTTGACGTCTATCTCTTCCTGATCGGCATGATGCTTTTGTCCGAGTTGGCTCGCAAAGAGGGCCTTTTCGATTGGGTTGCTGCGATTGCGACGTCCTATGCCAAGGGTTCGCCCAAGCGCCTTTTTGTGCTCGTCTATCTGGTCGGCCTTGTCGTGACGGTGTTTCTCTCGAACGACGCGACTGCGGTTGTGCTGACGCCAGCCGTCTATGCAGCCTGCCGTGCGAGCCGGGTTCGCGATCCGATGCCTTACCTCTTGATCTGCGCCTTCATCGCCAATGCCGCGAGCTTTGTGTTGCCGATCTCCAATCCTGCCAATCTCGTGATCTTCGCTGGCGGCGAAATGCCACCTCTGTCGCGCTGGTTGGCAACTTTCTTGCTGCCATCGGTCGTCTCCATCATCGTAACATTCATATGCCTCTACTGGACGCAAAGGCACGCCTTGGCGGAAGAGAGCCTCGCTGCCGGTGCAGACCGACCGGTCCTTAGCCATAGCGCCAGCCTTGCAGGATGGGGCATCGTGATCACCGCGATTATCCTCATTGTTGCATCCGCCCTGCATGCTGACCTCGGCGTTCCTACCTTTGTTGCCGGGACGATCACGACTATCCTCGTTCTCTTGCTGACACGGGAGAGTTCCATGGAGACGATAAAGGGTATCAGTTGGAGCGTCCTGCCGTTGGTGGCTGGCTTGTTCGTCATCGTCGAAGCGCTTGACCGGACGGGTGTGACGACCATTCTGGCCAACCAATTGGTGTCTTTGGCTTCGGTGTCTGAGGGTTATGCCGTTGGCGTGGCCGGGACGTTTGTCGCTGTCATCTGTAATCTCGTCAACAATCTGCCAGCCGGCTTGCTCGCCGGAAGCGTGGTTCAGGCAGCGCACGTCTCGGACAAGATCGCAGGTGCGATTCTGATCGGTGTTGATCTCGGCCCCAACCTCTCTGTCACAGGTTCACTGGCGACGATCCTGTGGCTGTCGGCCCTTCGTCGTGAAGGTCTCGATATCAGTAGCTGGAAATTTCTGAAGCTCGGTGCGGTCGTGATGTTTCCGGCGCTCATTTTGTCGCTGGCGTCCCTCGTTCTGCTTTGACCAGCCTACGACAATCATCCACATTTATTGTGTCACCGTGATGGGTCAGGTGTTCTCTCGGCATTCGAGGTCGAGGTTTGCCGCGCTGGGCGAAGGAAGTCTCTGTTAAAGGATCGAACGCAAGTCAGGTTCAACTCGCCGCTTTGCTCAGCCACTTTCAATATGGTTACAGTTTTTAGTGGCGGCTTCATCTATCGTTGAGATGTCAGATCGGAAGTCATCAATCGAAAAGAATCGTTAGCTCTTACTCGTATGATGCGAGTTTAGGAGTAAGCGTGCTGGAGACAACGAAGATGAATGACACCGAGGCTGATCGCGGCCGGGACGCCGAGGCACCACAGGATATTCCCGCCAAGGGCCTGCGCGATGTCTTCTGGCGCGTGACAAAGGCAATCATCGCCGATCGTGTGACCTTGATCGCCGCCGGCGTCACCTACTTCATGTTGCTATCGCTGTTTCCAGCAATGGGTGCCTTGGTGGCGCTTTATGGATTTTTCGCGGATCCGACTGCCATTATGGGCCATATCAGCTTCCTGGCCGGTGTTTTTCCCCCTGGGTCGTTTGATTTGATATTGAACCAGCTGACATCTCTCACACAGCAGGCGACATCGACAAGAAGTCTGGCGTTCTTTGGTGGTTTGCTCGTTGCCATCTGGAGCGCCAATAGCGGCATGAAAGCTTTGTTCGATGCAATGAACGTCGCCTATCGCGAAGATGAAAAGCGCAGCCTGGTTCGCTTGAACCTGTTATCGCTGGGTTTTACCTTTTGCGCGCTTGTTGTTGCGATCGTCCTGATCTCAGCGATCGGCATCCTGCCCGCAGTCTTGCATTATCTTTGGCTTGATGACTGGCAGGAGCTTCTTGCCCGTCTAGCACGCTGGCCATTCATCATGCTTGTGTTTGGGTGCGGCATATCGATGATCTATCGGTATGGACCGAGCCGTGAGGAAGCAAAGATCAAATGGCTGAGTTGGGGTGTCATTTTCAGTACGGTGCTTTGGTTGGTTGCCTCTATCCTGTTTTCTTTCTATCTTGAGAATTTCGCGAACTATAATGCAACATACGGGACTCTCGGGGCTCTGATCGGTCTGATGGTCTGGGTGTGGATTTCGGTCATCATCTTGATCGTCGGCGCTGAAATCAATGCCGAGCTCGAGCATCAAACGCGCGAGGATTCAACGACTGGTGCGCCGAAGCCTATGGGAGAGCGGGGCGCGTTCGTTGCCGACACCATTGGCGAAGCGGTCAGCGATGGCAGTCGATGACTGAATAGGCGTCTAATTTTGCAAGGAACGGCGATTAGTGTGCTGCGCAGAAGCACAAAAGGCTTTTGGTGCCGGGGTCACGTGTTCCAGCGGCATATACGCGATTACGAACCGAGTAGGGCGGTTGCGTTAGGCACGGATCGACTAGGCCTGGATGGCCCTGGCAAAGTTGACGGGGCCATTTTGCTTTCACAGAACAGTAACGTTCTCGGCTTTCGACTTGCCGGTCTTGCGATCCTGGCCGACATCGTAGCTGACCTTCTGACCGTCGGTCAAAGCGCCGCCGAAGCTGACACCAGAGATGTGAACGAAGACGTCTGGGCCGCCGTTGTCTGGGGTGATGAAGCCGAACCCCTTATCCTGTGCGAAAAATTTTACTGTACCGGTTGCCATAATGTCCTCGTCTGTTGATCACGAGGTCAGCCCAATATCGACTATGAGGCGGAACTTCAAGTTTTTCCGCATGGTGCGAGGATTGTGATATCCGCACACCCACAAAATCGAGATGAGTTCGATGGTAAGTCCGCCGTCTCGTGTGGGTGAAAAACAGCCGTAGCTGACAGAGTGAAACGTCGACGGATCAAGTACGGATTTATCCCACGCGATCGGTTGCGGGCTCCAGAGCTTTCTTGCACAAACCCAGGTATCGCGATCAATCTAGTGACGAAAATCACGGCATTCGATTTCAGACTTGAGCCGGTCGATGCCGCCATTCATTTCGGACGGGGAGAATGGAGCAGTGGTCAGCTGACGTTGCTTCGGCAGGAAATCGTTTTGCCAGAATGTAGTTCGCACCTGCGTGTTAAAAAACTCGCCCGCTCAGGTGTCAATTCAGTTTCACTCCCTTTAACCAGCCAGGCTACCAGTGATAAGAGGTACCTTGACATCTTCCGAAATTGAGGACGCCAACACGTTGCCAGGCTCCAATTGTCCGTGCTGTGCGAAGTAGAATTGCTTTCCGATATTGTCGAGACCGTTTTTGATCGTTGCGTTCGGTGTGAGCGTCGTCGCGACCATCGCGACGTGCACGCAGTGATATCCGCCACATTGGTGGTGCAAAGTAAGCGGAAAGCTGACCCCATCTGGCGTCAGCAGCGCGGGCTCCGTTACTGCATAGAGACTTGTCTTAAACTGTGAGCTTCTATGGCCCAGTAGCAAAATCGGCGATCTCATACCGTGGAACTACAAGACCTGAACGGCCTCAGCTTGTCGCTTACGTTGAATGTCTCCGGGCGCGCCCGCAGCAAATTTTATTATTCGTCCACGCCACTTGAATAACCCGGTGGGTTGGTGGCGAAAAGGCGGAAGCTGGACTTGCCCATGCTTGCCTGCTTGTAACGCAACTTAGCGTCGGCGATGGAGACTCGCCTTCGGCAACAACGACTGTCTAAATGAGATCATTCACGATCGTCATAAGCTGGCGCGCGGTCTGCTCTTCGCCTTTGTTGCGAGCCGGTTAGGTAACTTCCGAAAGAGCATCTCTGCTTATACTGTGTTATTAGGATAATATACCCTTTAGCGACTTAGGGTTGAGTGTGCCGTAATAGCGGTTCAGGTTGGTTTAGGGTTGGGATCGGCACAGGTTTGTTGGATGCGAAAACATATAATTATATAAATTTATCATTAGGGCATGCAGTTTGGATTTGGCATATATAGATCGCGCTTGTTGGCGGGACGGATAAGTGAACGGTTAAGGCGGTTGATTTTATAGGTTTTAGGCATGTGGAATTTATGGCGAATCTGGAGGGATGCCTAGGCGAGAATGCACGATGATAACCAGCGGAGGTAGACCTTAATAACAATATCATGATATTGTTATTAAGGTCTACCTCCGCTGGTTATCATCGTGCATTCTCGCCTAGGCATCCCTCCAGATTCGCC